>JAHEKG010000124.1 GCA_024638475.1 Rhodospirillales bacterium
CTCCACGGCAGCGGCGGCCCAAGCCTCGGGCGTCTTGAATAGCCTCGATGTCCGGCTCGATCCGGCCCAGCCGCGGTTCGAGCGCATTCCGGCGGACGATGATCGGGTGATTCTCGTCACTGGTTTGGCGGTGCCCGGTGGCGAGTGTGCCATCGGCGCTCTCGTGGTCGTCGCTCCGGAGCCTTTTCCCACTCGGGACGGCGCGGATCTCAAGATGCTGGAGGCCGTTGCGTCAAGTCTCTGCAACGACCTCGCCCTCAACAACGAGCTGGATTCCATGGCGAGTGAGCTCACCGAGCGTTACGAGGAACTCAACCTGGTCTATCACACCGAGGACCAGGTGAATTACTTCGCCGAGGGGCAGGACGCGCTCAAGCAGTTGGTGAGCAATTGCTGCGAGTATTTGGATGTCAGCATTGCCGTGCTGCTGATGCGCGAAAAGGGCGTCACCCTGATCAATCAAAATGCGACGCAACCCATCAGCGACGTCAGCTTCGTGGTCGAGCGTATCAAGCAAGAGGTCTACAGCATTGTGGTCGGCAACGTCGAACCGCTGGTGATCAACGATGTCACGACCCAGGACGCGTACCAGGCCTGGCACGGGGTGCCTTACAAGGTGCTGGCCTGCCCCGTGGGCGACAAGGCGGGCGGTGCCTCGGGCGTGTTGGCGATTGTCAACGACTACCGCCGCGCAAACTTCAGTAACGGCGACAAAAACCTGCTGAGTGTCATGGCGCGCAAGGCCGCCAAGATTGTCCAAGTCAATTACGACGGTTTGACGGGCCTCATGAACCGGGAAGGCTTCGAATTCTTCGTTGACAAGGCCCTGCAAGACACGCGTTTTAAGGAGACCCAGCATTCCGTCATTCACCTGAACGTGGACCAACTGCATGTCATCAACGACACCATCGCACACGAGGCGGGCGACGCGGTCATCAAGGGCATTGCCGACGACCTGCGTAGTAAGGTTCGCGACTCCGATCTGGTCGCGCGGCTTGGCGGCAACGACATCGGTGTCCTGCTGCAAAATTGTCCCGTCGAACGCGGCACTACCGTCGCGGATAAGCTCCGCGAGGAAATCGCCGAACTGATGATTCCCTGGCAGGAGCGATTTCTAAATGCGACCGCGAGTTTCGGTATCGCGCCCGTCGAGCCCAGTGCCGATAATGCCGCAGCCGTGCTCGCCGCCGCGGAACTGGCCTGCAAGGCCGCCAAGGAAATGGGTAAGAACCGCGTGCAGGCTTACGATTACGGCGATACCAAGCTCATCCGGCGCCACCAGGAGATGGAAGCGGTAGGAATGATCCAGACCGCATTGCGCGACGACGGGTTTCTGTTATTTGCGCAGCCTATCCAGCCGCTTTCGGGCGCTACGGGCTGGCACGCGGAAATACTGGTACGCATGATCGGCGAGGACGGCGCGCCCGTCAGCCCAGACAACTTCATGAGCGCGGCCGAGCGCTACCATCTCATGCCGGCCATTGATCGCTGGGTGGTGTCTCGCAGCCTGGAAGTGGCAGGTGCCCATTGGCAACGCCTGCAAGGCCAGCTCACTTCGCTGTCCATTAACTTGTCCGGCCAGTCCCTCGGCGATCCGGACTTCATGGGTTTTCTGCGCCAACAATTGGAACAAGCCTCGGTGCCGTTGGAGTGTTTGTGCTTCGAGATCACCGAAACGGCGGCCATTGCGAACCTGACCAAGGCGGAACAGTTCATTGCGGCGCTGAAAAGCATCGGTTGCCGGTTCTCGCTGGACGACTTCGGCTCGGGCTTGAGTTCCTTTGGTTACCTGCGCGCGCTGCCGGTGGATTATCTGAAGATTGACGGTTCGATCGTCAAGGAAATAGGTACCGACGAAGTGGCCATGTCCATGGTGGCGGCAATTCACCAGATCGCGACGGTGATGGGGCTGGAAACGATTGCCGAGTTTGTCGAAAACGACGCCATCAAAGCTAAACTCGTCGACATCGGGATTCACTACGGCCAGGGTTACGGCATCAGCCGGCCGCTGCCGGTGGTTGAATTGTTCGACAAGTTTGCGCCGCCGGCGGCCGCCGCACAATGAGCGCAGTGGAGGCAGAGGTCGCGCCCACCATACCGCGGGTGCGGGTCGGTGCCGTTACCCGTTTGTCGCCCCAGTCCTCTCTGGTTAGTCAAGCCGAAGTTGAGTTGTTGCAGGCTGCGGTGCAGGCCTGCGTCGATGACGGCGACGTCAAGATTGTACTCGACCTCACCCATGCGACCTTGATGAGCAGTATTGGCTTGGAAGCCTGTTTGGGCGCCCAGGACCAACTGTTGCCGCTGGGCGGATCCCTCAAGATCAGCCAAGCCAATGCGCTTATTCACGACGTCTTGAGACTCACGGGCGTGAACCAGCACCTTGTGGTCCTGCAGGCCGACGATACGGAATCCACACCCGCCTCGCCCGCGGGTGCGCCGCTCAAGCAGCGTCTCGGCGACATCCTGTTCGCCCGTGGCCTAATCGACCAGGCGCGCATCGAAGAGGCCATCGAGCTGCAGGCCAAGGGCGGTAAGCAGCTCGCGCAAATCATCATCGACAAGGGTTGGGTGGCGGAGGGCGAAGTACTCAGCGCGCTGGCCGACCAGCTGTCCGTGCCCTTCGTGCGGTTGCGGCCCGGGCTATTCGATCCGGCCGTCGTGCAGAGCCTGAGCTCGGAAATCGCCAAGCGGTTGAAGGTGCTGCCCCTGTTTAAGGTCCGCGACCATGTGTATGTCGCGACCGCACAGCCCCAGGCTATCCCGAGCTTGAAGGAAGTCGAGGAGGCGATGGGGCTGAAGGCCAAGCCGGTGTTGGCGCGGCAGGAAGACATCCTGAAGCTGGTCGACGACAACTCGAGTCTCGGCGAGATGCCCGACGACCTGCTGCTAGACGTCGGCGACGATTTCGAGGTAATGGAAAGCGCCCTTACCGACGATCACGCCGCCATCGACGAGATTGCCTCGGGCAGCCCGGTCATCAACCTCGTCAACTCGCTCATTCACCGCGCCGTGCGCGACGGCGCCAGCGACATTCACATCGAACCGTTTCGAAATATTTCGCGGGTGCGTTTTCGCATCGACGGCGTGCTGTACGAGGTCATGACGCCGAAAGTGGAACTGCATGCCGCCATCGTCTCCCGGCTCAAGGTCATGGCCAACCTGGATATCGCCGAGCGGCGGCTGCCCCAGGATGGCCGCATCCAGGTGCACACGCAGGGTCGCGCCGTCGATCTCAGATTTAGTTCGCTGCCCGGCTTGTTCGGCGAGAAAGTCGTGCTGCGCGTGCTGGACAAGAACCAGGCCATCCTCGATTTGAACAAACTCGGCATGAGCGAGGGGAACTTAGGCGCCTACAAGAGCCTACTCACCCACGGTTACGGTTTGATTCTCGTGACGGGCCCGACGGGTAGCGGCAAGACCACCAGCCTCTATGCGGCCTTGAGTTACCTCAACAATCTCGAACGCAGTATCGTGACCATCGAAGACCCGGTCGAATACCAGATGGATGTGATCAACCAGAACGAAGTCAAAGAGCGGATTGGCTTGACGTTCGCCAAAATGCTCAAACACGTATTGCGCCAGGACCCCGACATCGTCATGGTGGGCGAGATCCGCGAACGCGAAACCGCCGAGATCGCCGTGCAGGCCGCGCTGACCGGCCATCTGGTGTTGTCGACGCTCCACACCAACGACAGCCCCGGCGCCATCACCCGCATGATCGACATGGGGGTGGAACCCTACTTACTGTCGTCGGCATTGATCGGCGTGATCGCCCAGCGCCTGGTGCGCACCACCTGCCCGGGCTGCAAGACCAGCTACGTCGCCGAGCCCGAGTTGGTCAAACGGTTCGGCTGGGCGGAGGGCAAATCGATCCGCCTAGCGCGCGGCAGGGGCTGCAGCGAATGCTATGACTCCGGCTACCGCGGGCGGATCGCCATTCACGAAACGCTGCAGACGGATGCCGAACTGCAGCGGCTAGTGGTGTCGAATCCGACCAAGGATCAACTCAGTCAATTCCTGGCGGAGCGGGAAATCCCCACCTTGTTTGACGATGGTTTGCAACGGGTGCTGGATCAGCAGACCACGGTCGAAGAAGTCGCCCGGGTTATTTCCGTGTAATTCGCCATGGCACTCGAACTGCAATCAACGCCGGCTGCCCCGGCCCAACGCGAACCGGCAGAGAGCAAGCTAAAGGCCCTGCTCAACATGAATCTCGGCGGCAGCGGCGGCGTCACCGGCAAGGACCGGATGTTTTTTACGGAACAGCTGGGGTTGCTGCTGGAAACGGGCAGTAACCTTCACAATGCCCTCGAGGCGCTAAAGGACCAGGCGCCCAACGGCGCCCTCAAAGGCGTGATCGAATCGCTGCTCAAGGATATTTCCGAAGGTAGATCCTTCTCCTACGCCCTGGGCCAACATCGGGAGGTGTTCACGGACAACTACGTGAACCTGATCGCCGCCAGCGAAAGCGGCGGTTTCATGCACGAGGTGCTGGAACAGCTGTTGCAAATGGAGGAGAAGCGCGAGGAGCTGCGTAGCACGTTAATGTCGGCGTTCTCATACCCGATTTTCTTGCTGGCTTTTTCCGTCGGCGTGGTTATTTTCGTGCTGACGGTGGTATTTCCGAAATTCGGCCCGCTGTTCGTATCCATTGCGGATCAGCTGCCCGCGACCACGAAGATACTGATGGCCATGAGCGACGGTATTCGCCAGTACTGGCTGTATTTGTTGGGCGGTACCGGCATCGCCGCCGCGGTCGGGCTGCGCTGGACCCGCAGCGAATCCGGCCGGCAAACGATCGATTCCCTCAAGCTGCGTGTGCCGCTGATTAAGGATATTTTCATTCAGCTTTATCTGATCCAGGCCATGCGGGTGCTGTCGTTGTCGCTCAGCAATGGCGTGCCAATGATCGAGGCGTTGAGGGCAGCCCGCGATGTGGTGGAAAACACCGTGTTCAAACGTTTCATCGACGGCATCCATGATCTGGTCGAGGAAGGGCGCCGCCTAGCCCTGGGCTTCGAACAGGCCGATTTCATCCCCCCGACCGTCAAGCAGATGATCGCGACAGCCGAGGAGAGCGGCAATCTCGCCAAGGTGATGTTGCGGCTCGCCGACTATTACGAACGCGAGCTGGGCAAGAAGCTCACGACGTTCGCCAAGCTGGTGGAGCCCCTGATGCTGCTGGTGATGGGTACGGTCGTGGGTCTGCTCGTAAGCTCGTTGATCCTGCCGATCTTCAAGCTGTCCCGGGCGGTGTCGTAGGCCCGGTTTGTGATCCGGATCACATTTCGCCCGTTAAGGAAATCGGCTCCTGCGCCGATACAAACGGGGAAGTACTTACATAGAACATTCAGGAGATGCTGTGATGCCTAAGGCTCGCAAAATGAAGGGATTCACGTTAGTCGAGTTGTTGATCGTGGTGATTATTCTCGCCATCTTGGCCGCGATTGTCGTGCCTCAGTTTACCGCTACGACGGATGATGCACGGGCGTCGGCATTCGATTCCAACCTGGCGGCCATGCGCGCCGCGGCGGAGCTGTACCGCCAGCAACATGGTGCTTATCCGGGTGCCGTTGCGGCCGGGAGCGCGACCTGTGTCAACGGCACCAATGAAACGGCGGCGGCGGGCGACGCGGCGTTCGTGACGCAGATGACCCGCTATACGAACGCCGCGGGCGAAGCATGTACCGGTACCGACCCGGCGCAATTCCGCTTCGGTCCCTACCTCAAGGACGGCATTCCGGTAAATCCTCTTGGCGCCAACAACAACGTCGTCGTCGTGACCACCGGTGAACTCGGCCTGGCCTCTGCCGGCGGCGACGGTTGGCGTTTCGATTCGGTGACCGGCGAACTCATCGGGGATCAATAACCGAAAGCGGCCATGGGTGATGCGCTGCGGAGATTCGCCAGGGAGTGGCCTACGTAGCGCCACGAGCCGAGGCTACACGCTTCTAGAGCTGGCCGTTGTTGTGGCCATCGTTGCCGTGTTGGCAGCGGTGGCGCTGCCCGGCCTCAATCCCGCTGACGATGAGAAACTCGATCTGGCGGCCGCCCATGTGGCCGAGGCGATCCGCCATGCGCGCACCGAAGCCCTACGCACCGGCGACGCACACGGACTCACCATCAGCCAAACGACTCAGATGGTGACCGTCAAGCGCTACGACCTGACCACGGCCCCCATCAGTTCGCTATACACCCTCACACATCCCATTGATAAGCAACCCTACAGCATCAATGTGAACACCACGCCCGCGACCTCCGGCGTGAGCATCAGCAACAGCCAGGACGCCTTCGACTACACCGGCCTCGGCCGGCGAAAAAGCCTGGTATTCGACGCCAACGGCACTCCCATTTGGGTGGTCGGCTCTGGGCCAACCACCTATCTGCTCGAGAACGGGACCGTTGAACTGAGCTATGCCAACGGCCAGCGCCTCGTGCGTGTGGCGACGATCACCGGCCGGGTCAGCATCGAATGACACCTTCGCGCGAACGGGCGGGACAGGCGGGCGTTTCCTATGTGGAAGTCCTGATCGCGGTGGTGGTGCTCGGCGTTGCGCTGGTACCCGCCCTGGAAGCCCTGCAGGTCGCGTTCAGGGGGTCGGCGGTTCAGGTCGACGTCGTGTTGTGGCAGCAGCAACTCGCCACGCGCATGGAAGATGTACTGGCCGAACCGTTTGCGAGTTTGGATAGCGCGGCGCTGGACGCGGGTAGCGAAACCGTACCGAGCAGCTATTCCGACGCCGCCGGCCCACCGGATCGCGTGCTGGTGTTCTTGAGCCGCTATGACGGTGACAACGCGGATGCGGACAACGATCCGTTTACGGGCACCGACGCCGGGTTAGTTTGGGCCCGCGTTGCGATTGAAAACACCCCCTACGAATTGACGACGCTGGTGGCGCAATGAACCCACAGCGGCGCACGGAGCGAGGTTTTACGCTGATCGAACTGCTGGTCACCGCGGCCATCAGCATCGTGATTGTTGCCGGACTCGGTGAGGTGATCCAGGCAACCGTGGCATCGAAAGCCGTACTCAACGAGCGCATCGGCATCACCCGCGAGGCGGGCTTCGCGATGGACCGGATGGTGCGTGCGGTGAGCCACTCCCGCCGGCTGTTGCTGCCGCTCAACGATAATCCCGCTACTAATTGGCCCGAACACATACGCGAAGAGACGGTGCCGCCCTCGGCGCCGATCGGAAGCAGCACGCTTGCCACCGCCGTACTGACGGTGACTCTGCCGGCCTATGTCGATCTCGATTTCGACGGCGTGCCCGACGCCGATGACGATGGCGATGGGCAAATCGATGAAGACCTGCCGAACGATAACCATCACGATTTCTTTCCGGGGATCATGCTGATCGACGACGACGGTGACGGCAGCGTCGACGACGGTACTGGCTGGGCCGAAGATGACGAGGACGGCCTCGTCAATGAGGACCCCCTGGATGGCATCGACAACGACGGTGACGGCAGCATCGATGAGGATCCGCCGTCGGACAATACGGGTGACGGCTGTTCCGGGCTCTGCAGTATCGATGATGACGGCGACGGACAGGTCGATGAAGGATCGATCGATGATGACGATGAAGACGGCGGTACCTTTGACGATCCCTACGACCCCGTCGTCTTTTACCTGAACAGCGGCACCCTGGTGGAACGCACGCCGGTGCCCTGGAACGAGGATGGCATTAGTACGCCGGACGGTCCTGTGGATGGCCGCGACTTCGTCGCCTCAGCCATTGCCGAGAACGTCACGCGCTTGCGCTTTGAGCGTTTGCCCATGCGGAACGGCATTCAGCTCGTTGACATCACCCTTGAGCTCACCGGCGCCAACGGCCAAACGGTCAGCCTCAACCGCCGCGTCAGCATCGGCGGTGCCCTGTGAGGGGGCTGTCGTTACGGGGACTGTCCCCAAAGGGGACTGTCCCCATTATAAAAAAGGGGAATGTCCCCATTACCGAACGCGGCTTCGTTCTAATCGCCGTCGTCCTGGCCCTGATGCTGGCGGCGACGATCGCGATGCTGCTGACCACCGAGGGTGCTGTCGAGGCAGAGCGTACGGGCAGAAACACGCAAGCACTTGAAGCCGACTACCTCGCCCGGGCAGCACTGCAGCATGCCATCTGGCAAAACGACAGCAATGCTTGCGCCGGCGACTTCAATGTTCCCAGCACATCCCTCGGCGCGCACAGTTACGCGGCTACCATGACCGGTGGCGGCACCACCACCGCCTATAACCTTTCCGCCGATCAGGACGCCTGGATCAGGGACGACAATCCGAACAATAACAACGGCGGTGATGCGAGCCTGCATATTAAAGACAGCCAAGTCGAGCAACCGCTCTACCGTTTCGACCTCTCCTCCCTGCCGGCCGGTGCACAGATCAATTCCGCGTCCGCCTCGTTCTACGTCAAGGCGGAACACCCGCAGGGGCACGTGACCGTGCACCGAATCACCGCCGCGTGGGACGAGGGGACCGTCACTTGGGACAGCATCAGCAGTACCATCGATCCTGCTGTCCTGGCGACGATTTCTGCCCAACCGGACAAAGATGTCTGGGTGCGGGTAAACCTCACCGCGCAAGTGCAGGCCTGGGTAAATGGCGAGCCCAATAACGGTATTGCGTTGGCCTCAAGCGCGCCTGGTATCCACGCGGAGTACGTGAGTCGCGAGGGTGCGTCTAACCAGCACCCGCGCCTGGAGGTGGTCGTCGGCTCTGGGCCAGCCTCACCCGTCAACATTCAGGCCACCGGCACGCTGGACAATGGGGTCACTCGTACGTTGAGCCGACCCATCATGCCCGCTTACCAGCCGCCGGGGATTGCGGCCTTACAACTAGGCACTAATCCCGGCGCGGGTGGGGACACGTACCTAAACGACGGTCCTCAGGCTGGCAACAACTACAGCACGAATGGTTTCATCTACGCCTCGGGTAAAGTCAGTCAGGATCACGGCTTGCTGCGCTTCGCACTGTCGTCGATCCCCGCCGGTGCCGCGGTGCATTCTGCGACCCTTGAGCTGAGTCTCGAGTCCATCGGCTCGGAAAACGCCGGTACCGCGTTTGTGCATCGTGTCATGAGCCCATGGATCGAAGCGGAGGCGAGTTGGAATGACCGGCAGACCGGCACTCCCTGGGGTTTGCCGGGTGGTGACTACGATGCGGCACCTGGGGCAAGCGCGCTCATCGACGACGACGAAACCGGTCCCGTCGAGTGGGACGTCACGCAACTGGTGGCAGGCTGGGTAGCGGGCGACTACGCCAATAACGGCTTTCTGCTCACGGCGGATGCGAGTATTAATAGAGCTCAATTTCATTCGGGCAATTCGACAGACCCAGCCAAATCTCCGAAGCTCACCGTCACCTATGCCTGCCAGTGCGGCAGCGCCTGCCTGGCACCGCAGGGATCGGGCACCATTGTGATGGTGGTCAACGATCG
>JAHEKG010000125.1 GCA_024638475.1 Rhodospirillales bacterium
CAACGGCGTGACCGAGTCGCCGGCAAACAACCATTTCAAGGCATCTCCGAAGGGGTTGAGGCCAAACCCGTACTGACCGAGTCCCGAGGACATTTGCAGCAACTGCTCGAGGGTAATGTCCCCTCGGGGATCGTCACGCCATTCGTCGATGTAGTCGCCCACCGGATCTTGCACCGATTTAATGAAGCCGTCCTCTATCCCTAAACCAATGCCCAGACCCATCAGGGTCTTGTGCATCGACTGGGATTCCGTCAATCGATGCCGGTCCCAGCCCTCCGCGTACCATTCCAGTTGGATGACTTCGCGGTGGATCACGATCAGCGTGAACGAGCCGAATTCCTGGGCGTATGTTACGGCTTCGTCCAATGCTCCGGCGGCGATGCTGCGGGTGGCCTCGGTGGCCGCGGCGAGCTCAAAGCTGTTGTCGCCGCGCACCTCGTCGAAGGGGGTTAGGCCGCCGTCGTTTTGCACATTGCCGACAAAATTGGCGTAGCGACGCCAGAACCACGGGTCCTGCCAGTACACAATGTTGACGGCGATCAGGGCGATAGCCAGGACGCCGAATAGAAAACCACGTTTGTTCATGGTTCGCGGCTCATGGTCAACCTAGCTCCAAGGATTGTTGTTCCATCCTGCGTGAGCGTGTGAGCTGTTTGAACAAACTCGACTCGCGCTTAAAAAAGCCCTCCGTGTGAAAGGATTCCTCCAGCTTCAGCCACTCGTAGTCCAGGTGGTGGCAGGTCTCGTGCAGCACGGTGCGCAGAAAGGTCTTGAAGGCCACCAGCCGCCGTTGCGCGGCCGTACGCATCCACACGGTGATGACGGCTTGGTCCGACCCTTCGGTGGGCTCGTACAGACCATGCAGTTCCTCCGCATCATCGCTCGGCCTGCGCGCCAGCACCTTGATCCGCACGGGGGGCGTTTCCAGAAAGCCGGTAATCTCGTTCAGCAGTTGCTGGCTCATTTGGCGTAGCAGGCGCTGATTGTCTTGTTCGAGCGCCGCCTGCAATGCCTGTACTATAGGCACTAGCTGGCTCGCGTTCCGTAATGCGATGCGCTCGACGGCGTCGCTGCGACGATAGGTCGCCTTGTCGCGGGCGGAGAGTTTCTGGTAGTAAGCGTAGGGCACGAAGTAGCTTGATGACCGACGGATGACCAACTTGGACAACATGGTACATGGGTTTTCGGCGCATGCCAGCCGCGGGGCCACCGCGTGAAGCGGATGCGCTGGTCCTGGACATTGCTGGCGGCGGCTGCGGTTGCGGCGGCGTTGACAGGTGCCGTGGATGCCGTCGGACAGGAGTACGGTGAACGGGCCTTCAAACGCGCGCTCGTCACTTTCGCGGTCGCCCGGACTTTGAACGGCGTCATCTCCGTCGCCCAGGGCACCGAGGTGGCGGTGGAGCCCGGCGGCGTGGGGGTCAACTTTACGGTCGGGCAGGTGCTCGACCCCATCAATGACTTGGTGGAACGGTTCTCCTCCGTCATGTTGGTGGCGACCACCTCACTCGGGCTGCAGAACGTGCTGCTGCGCATGGTCTCCTGGTGGGGAATCACGGCGGCCCTGGTGATTACGGCCGCGTTCACGGTCATGCTGGTTTGGCGGGCCCCCGGCGGGCGGGTCCGGCGCCGCTGGGTGCTGAACGCCTTCCTGGCGATGGCCTTTGTGCGCTTTGTCGTACCGCTGTTGATTATCGGCACCGGCCTCGTATTCGATACGTTTCTCGAAGCCGAGCAGGCCGCGGCGACGAGTGCTTTGGAGACGACCAGCCAACAGATTGAGGCTTTCAATCAGCAACCCCCGGTGGCTGCGGATGCCGATCAATCCATGCTCGATCGGTTGGCGACGCTGGTGGACGATTCGCTGGAATCCATGAACGTCCGTGAGCGGCTGGAGAGTTTCAAGAATCGCGCCTCGAATGCCAGCGAGCACATTATCAATCTGATCGTCATCTTTGTGCTGCAAACCATCATCTTGCCGCTGGGGTTCATTTGGCTATTGCTGGAACTCACCAAGAAGCTGGGTTCTCGGCTGGTGACCCCAGATTAAACAATTTTGCCGCTGGCTTTAGGTGTTCGCTAGCATCTTCACCAGATTGGGCATGCCGCGCCCCTGAATGTAAGGGTCGCGTTTCAGGTCAGTGCAGTTTTCGAGCAACGTGGCTTTCACTTGTTCCGGGTGTTCTATGAATTCCGGGCGCACCGACAAATACGCGGCTAGCAATCCGGACACATGGGGTGCGGCCATGCTGGTGCCGCTCATGGCGACGTAAAGGTCGTTGACTTTGGGTTTGCGTTTGCGGCTCGTTTGATGGCTTGCCGAGAGGATCTTTTCGCCGGGCGCAACCAAGTCGGGTTTCATGCGTCCGTCGGCGGTCGGCCCCCTTGATGAAAAATACGACACGCCATAGGTGTGCGGGTTGCGCTTGTGGATGGATCCAACGGCGATGGCTTCTTGAAGATTGGCCGGGTCTGCGATGGTGAGATCCAGATTAGCCTCGATTTCGCCTTCGGCGGAGGCGAGAATCTGATAACCCTCGTTGCCCGCCGCCAGGACGACCAGCACCCCTTGGCGCCACAAACGGCGCAACTCGGCGCACAGCGGCGAATGCCCGACGCCGTAGACGCTTGCATCGAAAGGCCCGCCGAGGCTGAGGTTAACCCCATGGATCACCAATTTGCCGGCGCGCTCATTGGTTTCGGCAATGTGGTCGATGGCCTTGATGATCCACGAATCCCGGCCGGACCCGTCGTCGTCTAACACTTTATAAATATGTAGGCCGCATTGCGGCGCCATCCCTGCCAGCTGGACCCGCTCGCCGTTCGCGTCATCGAGCTCCAGTTCGCCGGCGATGATGCCGGCCACGTGGCTGCCATGGCCATTACCGTCGCTAACCCCCGCCTTGGGTTCACCTCGTTGCGTGCAATCCCAGGCCTGCTTGATATTGTCATGGGCGGCGAAATGCGGATGCTTGGGATTAACGCCCGTGTCCAGCACGGCCCACACGATTTTCTGCCCGAGGGCCCGGTAACCGAGATTGGCCGTGCGCACCTGCACGGTGTCGACGGATTGGTTGAGCAACGCGAATTTCTGTGCGTCGCGCCACACGCGATTCACCGCAAGGCTCTTGTATTGGGCGCGTAACAGTTCGATTTCCGGACGCGTGAGCTCCGCCGCGACGAAATGGCGCAGCGATTCGATGTTGGCGGCTTTGTCATCGGTAAGTTTTGCGAGCGTCTCGAGAACCTTGGCCCGGGTTTGCGCAACGTCGCCATCCTTGGACGAGATCAGCTCGATCAATACCTGATGCCGTTGTTGGTCGGGCTGGTCTTCCAGTTCGCCCGCGAGGTCGCGGGCAATCACGAATCCCGCCAACGGCGTGGCGAAGGTGGGGCCGACCACCTCCCTGATGGCAGCACGCACCTGCGGGGTCGACAAGTAGCCGGTTGCACTGTGGGGATGCCGCGGGGAATCCGGGTTGACCCCAAAACCGGCATGATTGGCAATAAAATTCTTCGGCGTGAAATCGTTGCTAAGGTTGGAATCGAAAGCGACGGGGTCCAGCCGGTCGGCCACATTCACCCACTGGTCCACGCAGGCCGGCGGCGCGAGGCGTTTCTTGCCCGTCCATTTCCGGAAGACGTCCTGCACTTCCGCCAAGCCTAAGGGTGAACCGAGGGTGATAAAAAGTGGTACCTGGGCGTCGTTAGCGCCGAGCTTGCGCAGCGCTTCGTAGGCAATCATCGTTCCTTGGCTGTGGGCCACCACGATGTAGGGCCCCGGGCCCGTCAGGCGATCGGTGACGGATTTCTCCATCGCCGCCCGCTTGGCGTCGTCGAACAAGAAATCGTTGACGTCCCGCAGGAAAGCCTTGGTCAGCTTGCCCGTGATCCAACGGCGCATGAAACCCGGTAGCGGCAGCACCTTGGCGCCGACGGTCTTGGTGCGGGGCGCGGCCGGGACACGTTCCATTTTTCTTGCCAGGGCGCGCAACAGGGTTGCCTGGGGTTTCGACTGCGCCATGGCGGCGATGTCGGCATCGATCTCGTCGGCGATGGCCTGCACCGCAGATTTCGTGCCGACGCTGCGAGCGGTAACGTCAACGTCCGGATCGATGAGGTCGCCGCTTCCGCAATTGCCCTGCGTGGGCTCGGGGTGGCGCTCCCGATCGACCCAATAGGCCAACCGGGATCGATCGCCCATCTCCATGCCGAACAGGGCGCGATCCCATTGGCACTTCAGGACGGATTGAACCGGTTTGTTGCCGATGCCATGCACATAGATGACGGTGTAGATCGGCTGGCCGTCATTATCGGCGAGGGGTTTCATCGCGGTTCGGCTCGGCTTGCGCCGCACTCGAGATTTGTTGGCTGGCTTGCTTGGCATCCCGAAACTCCAATCCTGTGTTTTACATCCCGAGCATTAGCATACCTGGGCGAGACGCGAAATTTCCGGCCGGCTCGCCGGCCTTGTCATGCGCGCGCGACTACCCTTATGCTGTCCTGTCACCTCCGGTTGGCTGTCCGATGTCGTTGATTCGTATACCGATGTTGCTGTTATTGGGTCTCGCGGCGCCGGCCTTAGCCGACTCGACGCTGCGCGTCGGGGTCTATGGCCTGCCACAGGCACTGGGTAATCCCCATGGTTCCACCGCGGATTCCGAGCTGTACACCTGGGCGGCGATTTTTGACGGTCTGACCTTCGTCGATGATCAGGCCCTCGTGCAACCGGCATTAGCCATCGGTTGGGAAGCATTGGATCCGCGGACTTGGCTTTTCGAATTGCGCCGGGGAGTCAGGTTTTCCAACGGCGAACCCTTCGATGCCGATGCGGTGCTTGCCACGATCGCCTACCTCAAGAGTCCGGCCGCGGAAGGAACCTCCGTGGCCAGGGAGTTTGCCGCAGTGCAATCGGCGCGCCGGGTCGGTAGCCATGAAGTGGAAATATCAACCCGCTATCCCGTGGCCACGCTGCCCGGATTGGTAGCCGGTATGCGGATCGTAGCCCCCGCACATTGGGCGCGGCTGGGCCCTGTCGGCTTCGCTAAAGATCCGGTGGGTACCGGGCCGTTTCGCGTCGTCAGGTGGGACGCGGCGCGGATCGACCTCGCGGCCGTCGCCGATGCTTGGCGCGCGCCTAAGGTTGATCGCCTCGAAATCTATCAAGTCTCCGACACCGCGGCGCGTTTGCAGGGCGTGTTGTCCGGCCGCCTGGACGTCGGCATGGTGATGCAGCCGGAAGACGGCGAGCAGTTGGAGAGTCGCGGCGGTCGATTGCATGTCACCGCCGGGGGCAGCGTTTCCGGGTTGTCGTTCATTACCACCAAGCCGGGGCCGCTGGCGGACGTGCGGGTACGCCAGGCGTTGAACTATGCGGTCGACAAAGCCGCGCTCGTCGATGTATTGCTGGCGGGTCATGGCCGGCCGGCGGGACAGCCGGCCCCGCACTATGCCACCGGTTTCAATCCGGCCGTCGCGGCCTATCCGTATGACCCCGCGAAGGCGCGCGCCCTGCTCAAAGCGGCCGGTTATCCCGCAGGGTTCCACTTCGTAGCCGAAGTGGTTCCCGACGGTGGGGTCATGAGCGGTGCGGTTTACACTTTTGTCGCGCAGCAACTGCGGGAGGTGGGCGTCACCATGCAGGCCCAAATCATCCCGGTGGCGCAAATCATTATCCGCGCCGTCAACGGTACCTTTCGGGGTTCGGCGTTCAGCATGGAATTCAATGTCAAACCGGTCCTAGACGCGGAGCGCGCATTGGCGATGCACTCATGCCAGCGGGCGGTTCCCTGGTATTGCGATGAATCCGCGATGCCTCTACTCGAGGCGGTACAGCGAGAGTTCGACGCTCAGCGGCGAATAGAAATACTCCAGGAGTTGATGCAGCGTTACCATGACGCGGCGCCGATGCTTTATTTGTATGAATCCGTGATGTTCGACGCGGTCGGACCACGGGTTCGCAACTACGCACCGGTCAATCGGCGAATCAATTACCACGATATTGGTCTCGCGAATTAGGTCTCACACTGAACATGCCGGCAGCTGCGATAATTTAGGATATGTCCCGCCGCTAACAACACGCCGCCAAACCCCGTCGCTACGCGCTCCCACGAATCGCCAATGGTCTCATGCGTCAATACAGCGAGGGTCATGACAATAAGCCCCATGATGCCAAGCGTAAGCACGCCCAATCGGCCGTGGCGGCGACAACCCAGAAACAGGGCAATTAGGCTCGTGGGTAGAATGAACAGGAGCAACACGCCGTGAAACTGCTCACCCGCGAAGAAGCCTCCCGCGATGGGCAGGGTGATGACCAATATCGGTGTTATGAGGCAATGAATCAGGCAGGCGGCCGACAACCCGACCGCCAACTTGTCGAGGCGCTGAGTAAGGGATTGAGTATTCACGATTTTCCGGAAGCCTTCGGCCGCCACGTGGGTTGATTCGACGGCAGGAAAGCGGAAGGATATCACGGTTTTTTGGCGCCGCCGCACGGTATTATAGGGGTATGGGCCGCCTATTACGCCATCTCAAGCGGCACCTCAGGGGCCTTACTCTGCTGGTGTTGACGCCCATGCTGGGGATGACCCAGCAGCCCCATGAGCATCGCATCGTGGCACTCAACCTCGCGCTCGAAGAGCGGGTGTTGTTCGTTCAGATGATCTGGTCATTGCAGGACATCGCGGGCTTCGAACACTGGCCGCCCAACAACGATGCCGAGCAAGATAGTTTCGACAGCGGCGTGGCTGTCGTCTCCGATCCACGCTCGGTGTTTTCCCTTCCGCCGCAGGCGAAGTGCAAAATCAAGGACGTGGATGCGGAGGGGCCGATGCCGGCCGATGACCATCACGAAGATGAGGATCCGTCGAGCGACGCTCGGCCGGGAGCGCACGTCGACGTTACCATTAGTTATCGCTTTAGATGCAAAGCACCCGCCGAGTTGGCGGAAATTCGCGTGCATCTGTTTCGGCTATTTCCGGACCTGCAGGCCATCCGGGCCAACCTCATTACCGATTCTGCGCAGACCTTTCAGGAACTCACTTTCACCGAGCCGGTGTTGTTCCTGCCGCGTTGATCAGAAGTTAAAGCTGAAGCCGAGTGACGCGACCGGATACAGGTCGTAGTCATCCACGGCATTCTGCAGTTCGGCCAGCTCCACCGCTAGCTCCGATTGGAATGCCGGGTCGCTCGCGATCGGACCGGTCGCGGCAAGGGCAACCCGAGGCGCTCCCTGCCAAAGTACGCCGAGATCGAAATTTAGACCGAGCGTATCGAACAGCCGAAAATCGAAACCGATCCCCGCGTACGGTGCCAGGCTGTCGAAATCCGCCTTGGCCTGTAGCTGGCCCACCTGTGCAGACGTGAAAGTCGTGCCGCCAATCAGAAATGTGGACGAGTCCCGGCTACGCAGGTTGAGTTCGTTGCCGTTGGAAACCACGCCCGCGGTAAACCGAAATGGGCTCAGCGGCGGACGCAAGTTGGCCGTGGCGTAAATGCTCTGCAGGTCCAATTCCGTATCGTAGTCGATGCCGGCCTCGGATCCGTTGTCGTCATAAGAAAACTTGTTGGCACCGACCCGAAAGTCGAGGTAACTCGACGGCCGCCATGTGGCTTCCACGCCCAGGCCGAGGGTCCCTGCCTTAACGCCGAGCCAGATATTGTCGTCAGCGCTTGCCTGCGCGGCACTGCCTAGGATTAGCGCGGCTAACCCTAGCCGAATCATCGTGTTCATGGTCGTCTCCGTTCCTTGGGACTAATTCCGCGCAGCCTACCCCGGCGACCGCGGGGATAATGTGAGGCCGGTCACAATCGCTGGCCAGCGAGCGCCGCGGCGGCTTATGTCTAACCTCGATCGGCCTCTATACCGCTCAATGGGGACGCAGGTGGAATTCGAACGGTCTGCCCATGATGCGGGCATTCATCCAGACGATAAGCATGCCCTCGACCTCCCGCGCATAGCGAATCGGCCCGAGGTCGACAACCTCTAGTCCGATGCCGGTGATGAGCGCTGCCACCCTGTCTTTTGCCGCCTGATTGTCGCCGACGATCGGGATCGTCACCGGTCCGCCGGCGCTGCTCGGGTCGGCCATGGTTGCGGAATTCAGCGTATTGAAAGCTTTGACGACGTGGCCGTCGGGAGCCCAGCCTTGAATCAGTTCGCCCGCGGAGGTCGCCACGCCTAACTGGCGCAGACCGTCGGGCCCCGGCGCATAGGCATTGGTAGGATCGATGATGATCTTGCCGCTGAGGTCGCCGAGTCCCTTCACGACTCGCTCAGTGACGTTCCACGGTGTTGCCAGTACCACGATCTCTGCCTGGGCGGCCGCTCGAGATGGAGTTGTCGCTGACGCCGTCGCGCCGGTGCGTGCCACCAGCGCGGTGACCGAATCCCGGCCAGGGTTCCTCGACCCATAGACGATTCGGTGGCCGAGCTTGGCGAACTGCGGCCCGAGTGCCGATGCGACTCGACCGGTGCCGATCATTGCCACCGTGTCAGCCGCAGCCACGCCGGGCGCTGACAAACTGACCATCAGTGCGAGATATACCGAAAATGTCATCAACCGTGTCACTAGACTCATACCGGCGTGCCTCGCTCAAGGAATCGTTAGATTAGTCTAGGCCAACCGGCGGGGTTAATGCGAGGCCTGCGCTAGAATATTCCCGCGTCCAAGCCGGCCGCGACGGTCATGCCTAATTCCTCGCATTGCTCAAGAAACTCCGGTCGGTATTCGCCTTGGCAGATTAGCGGGCTCTGCATTGGTTTCCACTTCAGGCCGGTAATGATGCGTTCGATACTCGTTTTAGCCCCCTGCCCATCGTTGCCAGCGCGGACATACAGGGCGTACGGCAGGGCTTCGGTATGCTCTAAGCAGGGATAGTAAATTCGTTCGAAGAAATCCTTGATGAGCCCGGCCATGTAACCAAAATTCTCGGTCGTGCCAATGACTATCGCGCGGCAGTTTTGCACATCATCGGCGCCGGCATCCGCTGCGGAGAGGAGGCGTGTGGCTAGCGGACCGATGGCTTCGTTTTGGGTTCCGCGCAGCACCGCTTCGGCCATCGCCTTGGTGTTGGCCGAAGGGGTGTGGGCAACGATGAGTATATCGGTCACGCAATTCCGATCTTTCGTTTAAGCCGGCATTCAATGTAAGGCCTGCTGCCACTTTTTGCCACCGCGGCGTCCCGCCCACGACACGATTTGCTGGTGTGATCACGTGCTCACACGCAATGGGAGCTGGGGCATGTGGGCGCAACTACGTCATTCGGTGACCGCCAAGGTGATGTTTATCGGTTTGCTGGTACTGCTGTTGCTCATCCCCATGGGCATGATTCGCAGCCTGATCTCCGAGCGCAATAGTCTTTATCACGCTGCCCAGCGCAGTGTGATGGCATCTTGGGGGCGACCCCAAACGCTTGCAGCACCC
>JAHEKG010000126.1 GCA_024638475.1 Rhodospirillales bacterium
CGAGCGCTTGAAGGCCCTTGGGCTCGACCGGGTGATCAACTATCGGACGGAAGACCTTAATCGGGCATTAAACGAGGTTAGTCCGTCCGGTTTCGACTTGATTTTGGATACAGTCGGCGGTGAGGTCTTCGATACCCTCGTCGGCCAGCTCGCCAATCACGGGCGTCTCGTCGTTTCCGGGTTTTCATCCGATGCGGACAATCCCCAAGCAGTCACGCAGCGCCGAATCTACACACGGCTTTACTGGAAAGCCGCCTCTGTGCGCGCTTTCATGAACCCGTTGTTCGCATCCTACCAAGCCGATGCACGACGGCGCTTGCTTGAGACCTACCAACAAGGTTTGCTGCAGGTGTGGGTGCACGAACCGCTTTTCCAAGGACTCGAGAACTTGCCACGAGCCGTCGACTGCTTGCTCTCCGGTCAGAACCTGGGCAAGGTAATCCTGCAAATATAGGTACACGAATGGTGAGGTGTTTATCGATGAGCCAACCCGATCACATCACGGCACTGCAGCTTCCCCCGCTAGCAACCGCGGATCTGGACGCCGACAATCAAGCGTACTTTGCGAAATGCGAAGAAAAAATCGGCTTCATACCCAATGTCTTGCGTGCCTATAGCTTCGATAACACGAAGCTGCGCAATTTTATTGCCTTTTGCGATGAGATCATGCTCGGCGACTCCGGCTTATCAAAACTCGAGCGCGAAATGATCGCCGTCGTCGTCTCCGCGGCCAACCGTTGTTACTACTGCCTAATCGCCCACGGGGCGGCGGTGCGAAAACTATCGAAAGACCCCGTCTTGGGAGAGCTCATGATCACCAACTACAGAGTGGCGGATCTCTCGCAACGCCAGCGGGCCATGCTGGACTTCGCGGAGCAGATGACCACCGCCTCCCACGAAATCGACGCCGCCGACCGCCAACGATTGCGCGATGCCGGGCTATCGGAGCGGGATATTTGGGACGTGGTTGCCGTGGCCGGGTTCTTCAACATGTCGAATCGCATGGCCTCGGCCTTGGACATGATGCCGAACCTCGAGTATCACAGTTTGGGCCGATAGCTAGTTATTGCTCGAACAACGGATCCCGCAAGACCAAGTTTGGCAGGCGCGCGTCATCCCAATCTAACTGTGGCGCCCCCGTCCTCACGATAATCAATCGCCGTGATGGGATAACGTAGACCCTTTGGCCGCCAAAGCCGTCAAGGAACACGACATCGTCGGCCACGAACGGCTCCGAATGATGGGCAGTTACGGAGACGGTCCGATTGTAGGCGCGCTCCTCGACATACTCCGTTCCAAGCCAGGTTTGGTAGCCATAGTTCTGGTTGCCAGCGGATGGCTGCAGCATCGCGTCGATCCAGGCCGCGGGCACTATTTGCCGCCCTTCCAGCTGACCGCGCTCGACGAATAACCGGCCCACTTGCACCCAACCCCGTGCGGTCGTCTGGAGGCAGCAGAACGTTCGCGGCATGCCGCCTTCCCGGTCGAGCCACAAAAAAGCGTCGCCGACGCCCAACTTCGACCACAGCTCGTCGCTGAATAGCTGGGCATAGCGCGTGCCGGCGGCGCGTTGCAGCAAGATTCCCAACGCCTGTGCGTTGACGTTGTTATACGCAAATTCCGACCCGGGCGGCTTTTCTGCCTGGATCTCCAAATACGCTGGAATCAGATCCGTACCCAACAATGTCCGAAAGTATTTACCGAATGGGTTCGGATCGAACGGCACCAGGGCAAGGCCGCTGGCCATTTGCAGGAGCTGTTCGACGGTAATTTCCGCGCGAGCATCGCCGCGCCATTCCGTCAGCCACAACGCCGCTTTTGCATCTACCGATGGAATGATGCCGCGTTCGATGGCAATTCCGACGAGCATCGCATTAACCGTCTTGTGCATCGAGGCCGGGTCGGTAACACTCTCCTTGGTATAACCGGGCCAGTAGTTTTCGAGGATCAGCTTGCCATCGTGCCAAACGACCAGCGCGACCGAACCGGTGTTGGTTCCGTAATCGATAAGGGCTGTTTCAGTCGCCGCATTGAGCCCCTGCCCCGCGCCGGACTGCCATTGCGCTCCGGTCGAACCAGGTACGGTCTCCAGCGGCGCGTACCAATCCACCGCAGTCGCCATGTCGCTAACCGGGGCCGTAACCAGCCGTTTCCAAAAAGTAAAATCGGATGCCACTACCCCTGCCAACACGACAAGCAGCAATAGGAGGCCGTAACCGAAAAATCTCAATATCCGTCGCACTCTTGTTTCTCCACTCTTTGTTCGCCAATTCCTAGCCGCGAGCCTCCAGTGCCCGGCGAATTTGCGCGTGCCGCTGCCTATTCAACGGAAATCGAAGCATCAATAGCACGGCCGGGATCAACAACAACATTGGGATACCTCCCGTTCCCACGCGGAGGGATGTAATAGCGCTCTCCGACTGCGTGGCAGCCTGACTATCGAAGCCGTAAAAGCCGATGAAGTTGAGCCCAATACCGATGCCCAGCGCGAAACCAATCTTAGTCACCAGCCACAAACAGGCCATGTGGGCCCCGGTCTGTTCGACCCCGGATTCCAGGTGATCGTAATCGACGCAATCGGCCATCATCGACGGCGCGGTAATCAATGTACCCGCATTACCTACCCCCAATAAGATAAAAGTCAGGAATGCCCAATAATGGCCGCCCACCGGCACGAAGAGAAACATGGCGTAGGCGCCGAAGCTTACGGTGTTCGCCAAGCAGTAACTGGGATGTTTGCCAAGCCTGGCGGCGATTCGAACCCACACCGGGCTGAAGGCCAAAGACGCGATTGAGATGGCCACGGACAATGCCAGAAAGTAACTACCCAGCTGCAAACCGATGGGAATCAGCAGCGGCATCACCGCAAAGTAGACCCCCATGCCAACGCGATCAAATAAGTACGCGATAAACAATCTTTGGAACGGCCGGTTACGGACCACAATCCCGAACAAATCATTCCATGAAATGGGTCGAGTCGTCTTGTGTTTGGGCTCGGGCACTTTCCATATGCACAGTAAGGTCGTCACGGGTAAAGAGACGGCAAAAAACAACCCGACCAAGCCGAGCATTTGACCGTAGCTCGGTGACGCGATCCCCAAAACTCCCTGCAATACCACCAGGGGCAACAAAGCGGCCAACAGATAGCCCAGAAACGAAGCGCCGTCCCGGTAGCCCGCGACCCGGGTCCGCTCGTCGAAATCGGTGGCCAGCTCCGCGCCCCAGGACTGATACGGAATAAACATGGTGGTCCAAAACACGTAAAACAAAAATAACCATAACGCCAGCCATAGGTAGCTCGCATTGGCCGGCGGGTTGAGCAGGAACCAGGTAGCGACCAAGGTAGCGGGTAGTGCCCCAAACAACCAGGGGCGGCGCCTCCCCCAACGAGTCTCGGTGCGATCCGACAGCGCACCGATGGTTGGATCCGTAAGCGCATCCCAGATCCGGGCAAACATGAAAATATTGCCGATGACGGCCACGTCGAGCTCGACTTCAATGCTGTAGAAAGGCGGCAACAGCAGCAACAGGGGCACCAACATCACGTTCAGAGACATGGAAGGCCCGGCAAACAGGGCAAGTTGCCAGGCCGGAATCCGCGGCGCGCTCAAGCTAAAAAACCAGGCTTCGCGGCCGGGCGGCGGGCCGCCCCGCCCCGCGAGAATGACAGATTTGACATAACCGGCCGTCCGACGTCAGGAAGAAAGGTTCCGTAAGTGCTTAAAAAGACTGATCCATCGCTTGGCAAGCGCCACTCTGCGGACTATCATTGTTCACCTGCCGGACGTTCCACAAGCTTGTCGAATCGATTATAAGAGCAGACGATGACCTCTACACGACCCATACGCGCGCTCATCCGTGGTCTCGATGCACTCCGCGTTCTCAACACCAAGGACGGAGCTACGGTATCCGAGGTCGCCGGTGAGATCGATCTACCTCGAACCACGACCTACAGAATACTCGAGACGCTGTGCAGCGCCGGCTACGCGTACCGGGCGGAAAGCGACGATCGCTACCGACTTACCATTCTAGTGCGCGGCTTGAGCGATGGCTACGACGACGAAGTCTGGGTCACTCAAATCGGCAAACCGTACATCTACGACTTGTGTCGCGACATCGTCTGGCCCGTCCTGATCGCTACCCTGTCCGGCAGCTCGATGCTGGTCCGCCAAACGACCGATCACAAGAGCCCATTGGCGGTCGAGCACTACGGCCCCGGTTTTCGGGTCCCCATCCTCGGCAGTGCCTCGGGGATCTGCTATTTGGCGTTCTGTACCACCAACCAACGGGAAACACTTTTGGAACTGCTTGCCCGGTCGAAGCAGCCGGAAGATCATCCGGCCCGCAACCGGGTCAAGATTCGTAAGGATCTCGCCGAAACGCGTAGCCGTGGCTTTGCCATTCATCACCGACCCCGCCGGGTGTCGGAAGAAACGACGTTCTCGGTGCCCATCTTGGCATCCGAGCGGCTGCTCGCAGCGTTAACGGTACGGTTTTCCAGCTCCGCCGTCCCGCAGGGTGCTGCTGTGGAGAGATTCATCCCGAAACTCCGGCACACCGCCGAACTCATCGGGCAGGAATTCGATAAGCAACAGAAGTCGGAGGGCGGCGCAGATAGCGGCTCGGCGGCCTAGCGGCGCATCTCGGGCGCCGCGCAAAGGGCGAAAAGGTCCTTAGCCTGCGTCAGCCGTCCGCTGCATGCTCTCTGGTTCGCCGTAGTCGCTAATGACTGCAGCGGCGCCGCGATTAATGAGCAGCGCCTTGGTACGCATGTAGCGCGCCACCCCGCTGGGGCCCATGCGAGACCGCCCCAATCCGGATAACTTAAAGGCATCGTTTTCAGCATCATGGATCATGGCGGTGAGGGAACCATCGTTGATGCTGATGGCGCCCGCATCGATTTGCTCGGCGACGGCGACGGCCTTGTCCAGGTCGGTACCGAACACCGAGGCGCTCAACCCATAACGGGTGTCGTTGGCCAACTCAATGGCCTGCTCCACGGTGTCGTAGGCCATCACCGGAATCACCGGCCCAAAGGTTTCTTCGGTCATCACCTTCATTTGGTGAGTGACGCCGGTCAGTACCGTGGGGGCCAGCCATTTCCCCCCATGGTCCTCGACCTGCCCACCGTGGACGATCTTCGCCCCCTGGGCCGTCGCATCAGCGATATGCTCGGCGACGATGTCAGCCTGGCGGGAAAAGATAAACGGACCGATATGGCCCTCCGTGATGGCGGCTCGATTCAACTCGACCGTCGCCGCCTCCGCGACCAATGCCGTAACAAACTCGTCGTGAAGCGCCCGGGGCACATAGACGCGCTCCAGTGACTGACAAGCTTGGCCCGTGGCTGCGACCGATGCCCGCAACACGGTTTTCGCCGCCGCCTCAACATCGGCATCGGCAAGCACGATGGCTGGGTCCTTGCCACCCATCTCGAGAAAGGCGGGAATGAAACTGCGGGCGGCTGCCTCAGCCACCAGTCTTCCCGTCTTGACACTACCCGTGAAGGCCACCGCATCGACGTGATTGATCAGTTCAGCACCCGTTTGACCCGGGCCAAAGACACACTTGAAGACCGGCGCCAAGGGTTCCACCTGGGCCACCAAGCGCATTAGTTCTGCCGCAAAACGCGGCGTCACCTCACTGGGCTTGAGCACGACGGCGCAGCCCGCCAGGAGGGCCGGTAACGTATCGATCAAACCGAGCAGCAGCGGAAAATTCCATGGTGATATGACCCCCACCACGCCTAGTGGGACGCGTTGGCTGGCGATGCCGATACCGGGAAATGCACTCTTGCGTTCGGGCTGCGGCATGAACACCTGGCGGGCGTCATTGGCCTGCCGCTCCAGCATCCCGGCCACGGCGCCCACCTCGACACCGGCGATGGTTAGGCGGCCCGTGTCGCGCACCAGCGCGTCGTGGAGCGCTCGATCCTGGCCGATCGCCGCAGCCAGCTGGCCGAGGGCCTCAATACGGCCGTCCAAGCCAAGGCGTTGCCACTGAGGCTGAGCGCGTCTAGCCGCTGCGCATTCGGCAGCCACCCGCTCCTCGTCGGCAATGGTCAACACATAATCGGGCTTTCCCGTGCGCGGGTTGAGCACGGCCAACGTTGCCATAGTTATTCTCCCGGTGGTCCCATCAAGCCTAGCCCTGCGCTGCCGCCGCGGGTTTTTCGAGGCCAGTCAATATCTCGCCCCCCAGTGCTCGAAATGCCTGCCGCGCCGCCAGTACGTGGGTGCGCATCACTGCCGCGGCCGATGCGCTATCCCGTTCGTCCAACGCAATGACAATTTCCAAATGGTGGCTGGCACTGCGAATGAGTTGCTCCGGCGTATAGCTATTGAACGTCTTACTCACCAAGGGGACCTCGACGAGCTGACCCAGCATCGCATCCAAGCGCTTGCTGTCGGCAGATTGTTGGAGGATCTTGTGAAATTGACTGTTCAGAACGGATACCGCTTCGAGCACAGCGCTACTGCAATCCTGAGAGAGATCGTACTGGCGTTGGGCGAGTTCGCGCAGCTGGTTGATTTGCTCTGGCGTCGCGCGTTCCGCGGCCAGGGCCGCAACGTAGCTCTCCAACATGGCCCGCAGCTCGAATATCTCCTCGATATCGCGCGCCGACCACGTGGCTACCACGGCCCCTTGATTAGGGACGAATTGCAGCAGGCCCTCGGCTTGCAGTCGCCGCAAGGCCTCACGAACGGGCGTCCGGGAAACGCCGGATTGGGCAGCGATGTCTTGTTCAGTGATGCGGCTGGACGGGGGGAAACGTCCGTCCAGGATTCCGCTGCGAATGGTGTTATAGGCTTTCTCGACGGCCTTCACTGGTCATCGCGGCGAGATGGGCACGAGTCGTGCCCATCTCGACCGAACTAGCTGGCTTTTTTGATTTGTACGTCGGTTTGTTCTATGCGAACCCATTTTTGGAATTCAGGCTGCACCGGTGGCTCCAGACCTGTTTCTTCCAGGCAGCGAGCCTTGAGCTCATCGATATTCTCGAACCCGACGTCGAATAGCTTAACCTCGGGGCGAGCATCCGCCATCTTGGCGCGCAGTTTCTCGGTGGCCGCTTCGTCTACGGAGTATTCATCCCCCGACTGCTTGATCACGACACCGTAATTGTTTTTGGCGCCTTCCACGGTAACAAGACCGGCGTCCACATCGAACAAGACCTTGTCCGTTTCACGTTTCAGGGGATCACCCCAACCGCCGCCGCCCCAGGTATCGAAGAACAACAAATCACCCGCATCCACCTTGATGCGATCGCATTTGGATGGCAGTAGCTCCGTGGAGCCGTCCACACGGTGCATGATTTTCTGACTCCGCAATCCGGGCAGGCCGCCGTTCACGCCCCAGGGATAGGTCAGCCAACGATCATCATGGATGGAAATCTCCCCAGGCTCTAGGAAACGGTAGCCAACCCGCAGGGCATTGCCGCCTCGATGCACGCCGGCGCCACCGCTATCGGGTAACGTTTCATACACATCGATTCGGAGCGGGAAATAGCTCTCCAAAAACTCATTAGGTACGTTAGTGAACGAAGGCCACAGAGAATGGCCATCGGGACCGTCGCCGAAGGGCTTACCCGGAACGCCACCGAAACCGATGGAATACAGCTGGTACCATTCTCCGTTCTTGTCGTAACCGGAATACATGAAGTGGGGGCTATCCGAGAAACCGGCGGCACACAAGAAGTCTGGATTACCCTGACCAAGTAGCCCACCTAGGACGTCAAAAATGCGCCCCAGTGCATGAGTCCGACAGGACAGTGCGGCAGGTTTACGGGGCTTCAACAAGGTTCCCTGGGGAATGTTGACTTCCATTAAGTCGTAAAACCCGTCATTGAACATGATCTGCGGGTCGAACACCATTATCATGTAAACCCCGCAGAACATCTTGAACATCTCTTCGTTGAGCAGGAAGTTAATCGAACCAATAGACTGCGGATCGGTGCCGTCAAAATCGAAGTGAACCTTCTCGCCCTCACGCCACATAGCGCATTTGATACGGTACGGCCCCATCCCCATGCCGTCATCGCAGATGTAGTCCTCGAAGTACTGTTTTTCTTCCGGCACCGTATTCTGGATAAGCGTGCGCATAGCGCGTTTATTCCGCTCCAGTAACTCGTCCAGAGCCGAGAAGTACTCGTCGTCGCCGAAACGCTCGGCGATCTCGATACAACGCTTTTCGGCCGTGCGAATGGCTGCCACGATGGCGTTGAAGTCGCTCAAGTTCCAGTGCGGGAGGCGGCAGTTGTGCAGAATTAGTTGCAGAATCTCCTCTTGGAGCACGCCTTTCTTGTAGATCTTGGTGGGCGGTACGGTAATGCCTTCCTCGTAAATCTGGCGGGCGTCCGTGGGCAAGCTACCCGGCACCTTGCCGCCGATATCGGTCATGTGACCAAACATCGCCGCCCAGGCAATGATGCGATGATCCTTGTAAATCGGTTTCAACAACAGCCAGTCGTTGGCATGGCTGACGGCACCGTTGCAGGAGTACGGATCAGTGGTCAGGAAGATATCGTCTTCCTCGATGGTACCGTTATAGCCTTCAAGGAAACCCCAAATAAACGAACCGAACTGACCCACCACCATCTTGCCGTCGCGGTTTGCGATCATGGGGAATTCATCGTGCTGCTCGCGAATACCGGGGGACATCGCCGTGCGGAACAACACGGTGTCCATCTCCCAGCGGGCGTTCAGCATCGCGTTCTCTACGATGTCCAGGTTAATTGGATCAACCTCAACTCGGTTGAACGGCGTCTTGTTTTCTTCGATGATCGTAGCTGGCATGTTATTGCTCTCTATGTCTTGTTCGGTTCAATAGTCGGAAATCGATGCTCCGGATACACTGGTTAGTTGGGATTAATCAAAATGTTTCCGAGCCCATCAACTACACCGGTGTGATCCGGTAGGATCAGGCTGGTGGAGTCCATTTCCATCACTACCGCGGGGCCCGGGATCTTGTTTCCGGCGAGCAGCTTGGCCCGATCGTATATCTTCGCCGCCTGTCGTTTGCCGTCCGCATAGACCTCATGCTCCGTGATTACCGCGGCCGAAGCGTCGGCGGTAC
Source organism: Rhodospirillales bacterium (assembly GCA_024638475.1). GTDB lineage: Bacteria > Pseudomonadota > Gammaproteobacteria > Steroidobacterales > JAHEKG01 > JAHEKG01. Next base: position 9,076 of record JAHEKG010000126.1, read on the forward strand.
CCTTCCCTACCGTACCGGCCTTCACTTTCGTGGGCCGGCCCTGCACAACCGCTCGCAGGTTAACGACTTCTTTTTCGAGCTCTAAGGCAAACGTGAATAGCTGGCGATGCATTTCATCAAACGGTGCGCCAATGGCCACCAAGCCCTTGCTGCCGAGCTCGTCCAAATCGACGTTGACCGTCAGCAACAGCCCCTGGCCATGGTAGCGAATATCCACTTGGTAGCTCGTCGATTGATCGCCGCGCGGTACGCCTTCCGCATCCAGAGTCCCTGCAGCGAGTTCCGCCAACTCCCGGAACACGCCGCTGACCTCGTCAGCCGAAGTC
>JAHEKG010000127.1 GCA_024638475.1 Rhodospirillales bacterium
GCGGGCGGCGCGCGGGTGATTGTGGTCACCGGTGCTTCGTCCGCCTTGGCGCGGCAAATCGAGTCGGGTGCCCCAGCGGACATTTTCGCATCCGCTCATACCCAGTGGCTACAGTACTTGAGTGCCCGGGGTCTGCTGGTCACTGGCTCGACCGTCAGACCGGCCGCGACCGAGCTCGTATTGGTGGCGCCCGCAGAGATCAGGGTTCCTGGGGGCGGAGATTTTGCTGGCCAGTTGCTGCTTTTGCTGGGCGAAAGCGGCCGGCTCGCGGTCGGCGACCCCGACCATGTCCCCGCAGGGCTATACGCCAAGCAGGCATTGGAGGCGGCTGGACTGTGGTCGCGGTTGGTACCCCGTTTAGCGCGTGCGGAAAATGTGCGTGCGGCACTTGCCTTGGTCAGTCGCGGGGAAGCTGCTGCCGGGCTGGTATATCGCACGGATTTGCGCCTGGCAAGGGTGAGTTTGGTTAGCGCCGTACCGCGCGAGTTGACGGGAGCCGTGGGCTACGATTTCGCCGCCGTGCACAGGCAAACAATGCACCCACAAGCGCGCAGGTTCCTAACGTTCCTAACGACTGCCGCTGCCCGCGCCGTCTTCCTGCGGCACGGTTTCGACGCACCCATGGGGAATTGAAGCCGTGTTGACCCCGGCGGAAATCACGGCGCTATTGCTGAGCTTCAAAGTGGCGGGTTGGGGCGTTGTGGCGGCCATGCCGCTCGCGTTGTTGCTGGGCCATGTCCTGGCACGAGGGCGTTTCGCGGGAAAGTTTATTCTCGAGGGGTTGGTCAATCTGCCCCTCGTATTGCCGCCGGTGGTAATCGGCTATCTGTTACTGCTGACCTTCGGCGTGCGTGGCCCTCTCGGCGCATGGCTGGCCGAAGTTGCCGGCGTGCGCTTGGTGTTTAGCTGGATAGGCGCCGCATTAGCCACCGGCATCGTGACCCTGCCGTTTCAAGTGCGCATGATCCGTCTTGCGATCGAAGCGGTGGATCCGCGGCTGGAGGGTATGGCCGAAACATTGGGTGCCCGCCGCTGGGATCGATGGGTGAATGTGCTACTACCCTTGACGTTACCGGGCATCATCGCCGGGGCCATTACCGCTTTTAGCGCCGGCCTGGGCCAGTTTGGGGCGATCATCACTTTCGTCGCCAACGTACCGGGAGAGACGCGCACGCTGCCCCTTGCGATATACACCGCGATCCAGGCGCCCGGCGGCGAAACCCAAGCGGCGCGGCTCGCGTTGCTGGCAATCGGTCTTGCCCTCGCCGGTTTGTGTTTGTCGGAGTGGTTGGGGCGGCGCGCGCGCCGGCTGGTGACGGCATGAGCCTCGTGTTGGATATCGAGCACCGGCGGGGCGAGTTTCAACTGCAAATACGGCAGACGACTGGCGGTGACAACGTGTTGGCCGTCGTCGGTCCATCGGGGGCCGGAAAGTCGACGTTGCTGAACATCATGGCCGGTCTCGACGCGGCGGATCGCGGCCGGATGCTGCTGCACAATCGTGTCGTCTTTGATACGGCAGCTGGCAAGCATATGTCGGCCCGGGAACGCAGATTTGGTTACCTGCCTCAGCAACCATTGCTGTTTCCCCACCTGAGCGTGGAAGGCAACTTGTTGTTTGGTCGGCGTCGTCGCGGTCACCCGGGTGCCCGCGCACCCCAGCCCGACCTGGTCATCGCACTACTCCAGTTGCAAGCCTTGTTGCGGCGGAAGCCCGCGACCCTTTCGGGCGGCGAGGCGCAGCGTGTGGCCTTGGGCCGCGCGCTGCTCGCAAACCCGTCGCTGTTGTTGTTGGATGAACCCCTCACAGGCCTGGATTGGGCGCGCCGCGACGAGATCCTGCATTACTTGCGTGAACTGAAGCGGCGCTTTGCGATCCCGATGGTACTGGTGAGCCATAACATGGACGAAGTCGTCCAATTGGCGGACGAGTTACTCGTGTTGAATGCGGGTAAGGCGGTGGCCTGCGGCAGTCTTTTTGAGATCTCCTCCGACCTGGCCTTGGCCACTTACACCGGGAACCTCGCGGCCGGCAGCATCATTCGTGCGCGACTCACGGCACAGGAGCAGGGGATTGCGCAACTCAAGTTCAATGGCGGAGTGCTGAATGTTCCGGCCCTACCGGATGCGATAGGCACGGAGCTCCGAGTGCGAATCCTCGCTCGGGATGTCATGCTGAGTATGAACCCCGTGGAAGCCATCAGCGCGAATAACATCCTGGCCGCCCGGGTAATCGCTACCCGGGCAGTCGATTCCGTGCACGTGTTAGTGCAACTGGATATCGGCGGCAGCAAGCTATTGGCCTTGATTACTCAGCAATCTATGCAACGCCTAAAGCTAGCGGCGGGTACCGCCGTTCACGCGCTTATCAAGTCGGTATCGCTTGAGTTGAGCTCTGCGCATAAAGCGGCTGGAACCGGTTAACGATGTCGCAGAACAGTTGCGCGGTAATTTCCGCATCGTAGGCTGCCGAATGCGCACGTGATTTGTCCCAAGTCAGGCCCGCGGCTGCCACGGCACGCGCTAGTACAGTTTGTCCGTAGGCCACACCGGCCAAGGTTGCGGTGTCGAAACTCGAAAACGGGTGAAACGGGTTGCGTTTGATGCCGGTTCTCTCCGCGGCCGCATTAATGAACTGTAAATCGAAAAACGAGTTATGGCCCACCAATATTGCTCGGGAACAGCGTTGCGCCTGTAGCGCATGCCGAACTTCGCGAAAGATGCGTTGCAGGGCATCACGCTCGTCGATCGCGGGCCGCAATGGATGATGGGGATCGATGCCCGTTATTTCAAGTGAAGCGGGCTCGAGGCGGGCGCCGGCAAATGGTTTGACGTGATAACGGTGGCTCTCGCCTGGTGATACGTTACCGTCGGCGTCGAGTTCGATTAGCACCGCGGCAATTTCCAACAATGCGTCGGTTGCCGGGTTGAAGCCGCCGGTTTCGACATCGACGACGACCGGCAGAAAGCCCCGAAAGCGGCTGGCCATGGGGCCTTGCTCCGCGACGGAGTCAATACCCGGTTCGACGTCAGGATTCGAGGCGTTGGACAAGGCCGGCAGGTCCTTCCGGGTCATGGTGGAGTAGGTTCAGGGCAAAGCGAACGCCGAAACCGGTGAATTTGCTTGCGACCGGGCCAAGACCGCCTTTGCGGTCCCCGGCGCTCATGTCGACGTGGATCCAGGGGATTTCGCCATCGACAAATTGGGCCAGGAAACGCGCGGCCAAAATGTGGTCGGCATAGGCGCTGGGGCTGCACTGTTTGATGTCCGCCACCGCGCTATCGAGGTCGGTGTCATAGTCTTCGTCCATGGGGAAGGGCCAAACACGCTCACCACTGCGCCGGCCGGCCTCGATGGCTAGATTGTTGATCGCCGGCCGGTTACTGAAAACTCCGCTGTAGCGGGTTCCCAGCGCGTGCATACAACTACCTGTCAGTGTCGCAAAGTCGATGATCATTCCCGGAGCCGTTCGACTGGCTAGTGCCAGCGTGTCGGCTAATACCATACGCCCTTCCGCGTCAGTATGGATGGTCTGAATCGTTTTGCCGTTGGCGGCCGTAATCACATCTTGCGATTTGTAGCTATCGGGCGCCAGGCGATTCTCCGTGATGGCAAGCCAGGCGTCCGCCGTGTAGGGAACTTCCAGTTGGGCCATGGCCAGCAAGGTCCCTAACGCAACGCCGCTGCCTTGCATATCGGCGTGCATGTCGAGCATGCCCTTGAAGGGCTTCAAGTTAGTACCGCCCGTGTCGAACAATATGCCCTTGCCGACTAGAGCGACCTGCGGCCCGTCTTTGCTGCGCCTTGTGCCCTTCGGCCGGTAGCGGATTCTGACGATGCCGGCATCGCGGCGAGGGTTACCCTGGGATACGGCGAGGAACGCCCCCGCGCCCAGCTTGGTTAGCTTGGCTTCCGAAAGGAATTCGTAATCGAGGCCGTGCTCGGCACACAGCGTTTTGATGAGTGCCTGGTAACTTGCGGCCGTCAAGATATTCGGCGGTTGCGCGGCGAGCCAGCGCGCTAAGTTGTTTCCGGCCGCGGCCGCTTGGGTGGCCCGTGGATCGAGCCTGGTTTCGTTGCCGAACAACTTGATCTGTTTGAGGGATGCCTTGGCGGACGGTTTGCTCTTGAATCGGGGGAGCTCGAGTGCGCTGGCGTAGCAGGCAGCGAGCCCGGCGTCATATAGTTCGTGGCGGCGCCCCGCGTCGAAACCCGCGCAAAAAAAGCCTACGCTCGTCGGATTGTCGGCTAGCGCCGCGGTTGCCCATTTGCGCGCTTGGGTGAGGGTATTGAAGGCGCTGTCGGCGGGCTGGGCTCGCACCAGGGTTAGGCCGGTAGCCCGGGCATTATCGAGTCGTGCGCAGATTGCCGACTCGTCTTGGCTGCGTTTTGCGGCGCGCTTCAAAAGTCGCTGGGCCGGTAGCGCCCGCCAATCTCGTGGGCTCAATTTCGGCGGGACAATGACGATAAGATGATCTAATCGTTCCAGGCTGCGTCCACTAGGGCGCTGCGGTGTCTGAGTGAGCCGGATATTGGGCGCCTCGTATCTAAGCGGCTGCATCGAAACCTAACTTGACCATGAAGGTACTAATCCCGATTATTGGGGCGCCAGGGTACCCCGGCAGAGGAGCGCGTATCCTAGCAAGCGCGATATCCAAATTCACCCATCCGGCTGTGGCTGCGGTACTCTTTACGCTCGACAATCATAGGTGTCTAACTAGATGGTTCAAACGGCAATGTCGGCGCCCGCCCACGCGGACGACGTCGACCCGACGGAAACCCAGGAGTGGCTCGAATCGATCGATTCCGTGCTGCGAATCTACGGCCCCGAGCGCGCGCATTTCTTGTTGGAGCGGATGATTGATCACGCGCGTCGCTCCGGAGCATATCTACCCTATAGCCCGAACACCGCCTACCTGAACACAATACCGACCGGGCAAGAACCGGTTTATCCGGGAGACCGGGCCATAGAGAAACGTCTAGAGGCCTACATCCGCTGGAATGCGATGGCGATGGTGGTCCAGGCCAACCGCAAGAGTTCCGAATATGGCGGTCACATCGCCACCTACGCCTCCTCGGCCACGCTCTACGAGGTGGGCTTCAATCATTTTTGGCGGGCGCCTTCGGAAGATCACGGCGGCGATCTGATCTATGTCCAGGGCCATTCCTCGCCCGGGATCTATGCACGCGCGTATTTGGAGGGCCGACTCTCGGAGCAGCAGCTCAAGCGTTTTCGGCAAGAGGTGGGGGAGCCGGGGCTGTCGTCCTACCCACATCCCTGGCTGATGCCGGACTTTTGGCAGTTTCCGACCGTGTCGATGGGGTTAGGGCCAATGATGGCTATCTATCAAGCGCGTTTCATGCGTTACCTCGAACATCGCGGCATCGTCCCCGGGCAGGACCGCAGAGTGTGGTGTTTCCTCGGCGATGGCGAGATGGATGAACCGGAATCCATGGGCGCCATTACGATGCCGGTGCGCGAGCGGCTCGACAACTTGGTATTCGTGATCAACTGTAACTTGCAGCGCCTCGATGGGCCGGTCCGCGGTAACGGCAAGATTATCCAAGAACTCGAGGCGGCATTCATCGGCGCCGGCTGGAACGTCGTCAAAGTCTTGTGGGGTTCACGTTGGGACCCATTACTGGCGCGCGATCACAAGGGCCTGTTGCGCCGCGTTATGGAAGAGTGCGTGGATGGCGAGTACCAAAACTTCAAGGCAAAAGATGGCGCCTACACGCGGGAACATTTCTTCGGGCGTTATCCTGAGCTCAAGGAAATGGTGGCGAACCTTTCCGACGAGGATATTTGGCGCCTGAATCGCGGTGGTCACGATCCGTTCAAGGTCTACGCTGCCTATGACAACGCGGTCAATCACAAAGGCGCGCCGACAGTGATCTTGGCCAAGACCGTCAAGGGCTTCGGCATGGGTGATGCCGGTGAGGGTCAGAACGTGACCCACCAGCGCAAGAAGTTGGACGAAGACGCCCTCAAGGCGTTCCGGGACCGTTTCAACATACCCGTCTCCGATGCAGAAATCGGTGAACTGCCGTTTGCGCGGCCCGAGGAGAATAGCGAGGAGCTGCGTTATCTGCACGAGAAGCGTAACCGCCTCGGCGGTTACTTACCAATTCGACGCAACAATGCGCAATCGCTGAGTGTGCCGGCTTTGGAGGTTTTCAAGGCGCAGTTGGAGGGTTCGGGTGATCGGGAAATCTCCACGACCATGGCATTGGTGCGGATTTTGACGACCCTGGTACGGGACAAGAATATCGGTGAGCGAATCGTTCCCATCGTGCCGGATGAAGCGCGCACCTTCGGTATGGAGGGCATGTTCCGGCAAGTGGGAATTTATTCTTCCAAAGGCCAGCTCTATACACCTCAGGACGCCGACCAACTGATGTACTACCGGGAGGATCAAAAGGGCCAAATATTGGAAGAAGGCATCAATGAGGGCGGTGCCATGTGTTCTTGGACCGCCGCGGGCACTGCCTACACCAATCATGGTGTACAAATGATCCCGTTCTATATCTATTATTCGATGTTCGGGTTTCAACGCGTAGGCGATTTCATTTGGGCGGCTGGTGACATGCAATCGCGTGGTTTCTTGATTGGAGGCACGGCCGGGCGGACGACGTTGGCGGGCGAGGGTTTGCAACATCAGGACGGGCATAGCCAATTAGTCGCCACCACCGTACCCAATTGCGTGGCCTATGATCCGTGTTATGGCTACGAACTTGCCGTCATCATTCAAGATGGTTTGCGGCGCATGTATCAACAGCAAGAAAACGTTTTCTACTACATTACGTGTATGAATGAGAATTACGCTCATCCAGCCATGCCCAACGGCATCGAAGAGGGCATTCTCAAGGGAATGTATCCACTAACGATCGGCGGTCGTGGCAAGGTCCGGGTGCAGCTGATGGGGTCTGGGACGATCTTGCGCGAAGTCGAACAGGCCGCTGCGATCCTAGAACGGGATTTCGACATTCCGGCCGACATATGGAGCGTGACGAGTTTTAGCGAATTGCGCCGCGAAGCCCTGGCAACCGAACGTTGGAACAATCGTCACCCGACCAGTACTGCCCGTAAGAGTTTTATCGAGCAGTGTTTCAGCGGCAAAGACGGTCCATTCGTGGCGGCTACGGATTACATGAAAACGGTAGCGGATCAAATTCGCCAATGGGTGCCCGGCAGATATGCGGTGTTAGGCACCGATGGCTATGGTCGCAGTGACTCGCGCAAGGCGTTGCGCCAACACTTCGAGGTGGATAGCCACTCAATCGTCGTCGAGGCCCTTAAGGCGTTAGCCGATGACGGTATGCTCAATCCGGAAACAGTGGCTTCGGCGATCAACAAGTTCGGGCTAGATCCAGACAAACCCGATCCAGTGACGCTATAGCGATGGCTGAAACGACTCAGATTAGCGTTCCCGATCTTGGTGACTTCGATGCTGTCGAGGTTATCGAGGTATTGGTCAAAGTGGGCGATCACGTCGAACTCGAAGATCCGCTGATCACATTGGAAAGCGACAAGGCGACCATGGATGTGCCGGCCAGTATCGCCGGCGAGGTTACGCAAATCCTGGTCAGCAGCGGAGATTCCGTCTCCGCGGGGACGCCCATCGTCGAGGTTCGGGTCGCTGGCGAAGCGGACAGCGCAGAAGCTCCGGCCGATAGCGGCGCAGCTCCGGCAGCAAGTGTGGCGGAAGCGGCCGCCGAAGTGCCGGCAGCGGAAGCCGAAGTGCCGGCAGCGGAAGCCCCGGCCGAGGTGGCCGTCAAAGTGCCTGACCTGGGGGACTTCGACGAAGTAGAGGTCATCGAGGTATTGGTCGCGGCCGGAGACACCGTCGAGGCGGAGCAGGGGCTGATTACCCTGGAGAGCGAGAAAGCCACCATGGACGTACCGAGCCCGAGCGCGGGTACGGTAGTGTCCGTGGCTGTCGCCGTTGGCGACAAGGTGTCGTCGGGATCTGTCGTGGGCGTACTCGGGGTCGTTGAGGCGGCGGGTGCAGAGCCGCCCCAGGAGTCGGGGGAAGACCAGACGGTGATCCAAGAGCGGCCGCCCGCGCCGCCGACAGCGCCGGAAGTCGTGGTGGAAGCGGGGCGGCAATTGCCGCCCATCGACGAAAAAGGGTTTTCAAAGGCGCACGCTAGCCCTTCGGTGCGGAAATTTGCGCGCGAACTGGGGGCCAATCTCGCTGAGATACGCGGTACGGGCAAGAAAGGCCGAATTACCGAAGCGGACATCAAGGCCTTTGTGAAATCCGTGTTAGCGGGTGGCCGAACGGCCGGTGGTCTGCCGCCGGTGCCCGAAGTGGATTTCGCCCGCTTCGGCGAGGTTGTGATAGAGAAGCTCTCTCGAATACAGAAAATTTCCGGGCCGCGCCTGCACGCAAGTTGGGTGAACCTTCCCCACGTCACCCAACACGATCAGGCCGACGTGACCGAAACCGAGGCAATGCGCAAGACCCTCAAAGAGAAAGCCGACGAGCGGGGCATAAAGTTAACCCCCTTGGCGTTTATTGTGCGCGCTACGGTGTTGGCTCTGGCGGAGTTTCCACGCTTCGCAAGTTCGTTATCCAATGACGGCCAGTCATTGGTGTTGAAGCAGTATCGACATATTGGTTTCGCGGCCGATACGCCGAATGGCCTTATGGTGCCCGTCATCCGATCTGCCGATACGATGGATATATATGAGTTGGCTGGGGCCTTGAGCGAGCTCAGCGCCAAAGCGCGAGACGGCAAGCTCAAGCCTGCCGACATGCAAGGTGCCGTGTTTACCATTTCGAGTCTTGGCGGCATTGGCGGTACGGCCTTCACGCCGATTATTAACGCGCCGGAAGTAGGTATTCTGGGTGTTTCGAAAATGGAGACGCGGCCGGTTTACCGTGAAGGCGCGTTCGTCCCCCGCCTGATGGTGCCTTTGTCCCTATCGTACGACCATCGGGTCATCGATGGCGCCTACGCCGTTCGCTTCACAACGCGCCTGGGCGAAATCCTCGCCGATGTGAATACGCTGGTGGCTGCGATCCCGTGAGCAACTTTGCCCCGTTAGTCGTGGTGGGATCCGGGCCCGGCGGTTATACCGCTGCCTTTAGAGCCGCCGATCTCGGGCTCGACGTTACCCTCATCGAGCGCTTCGACACACTGGGTGGTGTGTGCCTGAACGTCGGCTGCATCCCCTCGAAGGCATTGCTGCATGCCGCGCGCGTCTTGGAAGAGGCGGAGGAAATGCGGGACTGCGGTATTCACTTCGACAAACCGCGCATCGAGACCGATGAACTGCGGGCCTGGAAGGACAAGATTGTCGGCCGGCTCACCGGCGGCCTCGACGGCTTGGCGAAACAACGCAAGGTGACTGTGATCCACG
>JAHEKG010000128.1 GCA_024638475.1 Rhodospirillales bacterium
CGTCTTTTATTGATAAAACATGGGCTTAAAGGACATTTCTCCCAATGCCCGTAAGTCTATTTGAGCCGATTTGCGGTTTCTTCCACAGCCCTAAAAACCCTTAGCCAATTGAGTCCCCACAGCTTGGCGATCGCGTCGTTAGCGTAGCCCCGGCGCAGCAGCTCCGCAGTGACGTTGTCACTCTCGCCCGCGTTCATCCAGCCGGCGACGCCGCCACCGTGACCAAAATCGCTGGACAAGCCGACATGATCGATGCCGAGCAGCCGGACCGCCGCCTCAACCGCGTCGACGTACTCGGCAAGGCTGACTTTGGGGACGCTGGCGGACAATGCGGCCACGTCCGCAGCAAACGCGCCCCGTTCTTCCGCCGACAGGCTTGCCAGGTCGCCATCCGAGACCTGATAACGTGCTCGCAACTTAGCCAACTCCGCGCCGAAATCAATCGGGCTCTGCCGCAGATAGGCACCGAACGCAACGACATGCACTACTCCTCCCTTCGCGGCGATCAGATGCATTTCTTTGTCGGTCAGATTGCGCGGACTATCGACTCTTGCGCGCAGCGCCGAGTGGGAGGCAATCACCGGGGCTCGACTTGCCGCCACTACCTGCTCTACCCCAGCAAGCGTCAGCTGAGAGACATCTATAATGATGCCACGCCGGTTGAGTCGGGCCACCAGCGCCAACCCCAAGTCGCTCAACCCGCCGTGTTCCGCACCCTCGTCGCCATAACGCGGTTGCGGCCGCGAGGAATCCGCCAGATCGTTATGACCCGCATGAGTAAAACCGAATTGGCGCAGCCCACGGGCATGATATTCGTCCAACAGCTCGGCCTGCGGGCCCAGCGAAAAACCGTTGAGCATGCCGATCACGGCAATTCGCTTGCCTTGGCTGTGGAGCTGCTCGAGCTCCGCGGTTGAACGCGCAATCCCGATTCGCTTAGGGTACTGGGCGGCCATGCGGTAAATGGCCTCAAGCTTGGCCCGGCCTTTGGCGATCGCCAGCGTGTAATTCTCAGGGCTACGCGTGGTCTGTGACACGAACACCGCGAACACTGCGCCGCTTTGCCCACCCCGCTCCAGCTTCGGCAGGTCCACCTGCATCGATCCATCCTCCCCGGGGTCCGCTGCGGGCGTCGCAAAATCGTCCGGAATGTCGACATGAGCATCCAGACTGAGCATACGCTGATGGAGCTGCCTCGCCTGGCCAACAAACCGGTCCTGGCTGCAAGCGGTATCGACGCAAGCGCAGCAGACCAAGCCAAGCACGAGTAATCCGACAGCCAGGTGGCGCATTCCGTCAGTCTAACGGTTCTCAGGGGTGAAACCGACCCCGCGAGGTATTGGGCGGTCGCGGAGGGTAGCCGCCGACGAGATCGTAGCGCTAACGCGCGAACACCTAGATCGATAGCGTGGCGTAAACGCGATCGGCGTTAGGGCGGGATCAGAGCGAACCCTTCGTTAGTCCGGCGCACACCTGCGCCTGTGGGCGTGGGGAAATGCGCCGGCAACAACCAAGCGCGTTCTTGAACGGCCCGATTTAGTATCTGCGTGCGCGTCTGCCGCGATAAATCGGGATCGTGGCAAAAACGGCTCGACCATTCCGGATAGTCGACCTGGATAGGGTGATGGATTGCATCTCCCAGGATATACGCGAGGTCGCCCCGATCTTCCAACCGCAGGATTACATTGCCTGGCGTATGGCCCGGCGCCGGGACGATACAGATTCCCGTGGCGATCTCGTCTTCCATGCCAACGAAGACGGCCTTCCCGGCATCGATAATCGGCGCGACGCTATCCGCCCACGAGTCGTGATTAACTTCCGCACTGGGCTTGAGTTCCAGCTGTTGCTGCCAATGGTCTACTTCCTTTTGCGCAAATAGGTACTTCGCGTTCGGGAACGTCGGTACCCAACGCCCATCCTGTAGTTTGGTGTTCCAGCCGACATGATCGGCATGCAAATGGGTACACATCACGATATCGATAGACTCCGGGGTCACACCGGCGGCCGCAAGGTCCGCCAGATAGCTACCGTTGCGCTGATGCCAAAGCTCCATGTTGGGACGCGGTTTGTGATTGCCGATACAAGTATCTACCAAGATGGTATGGGTCGGAGTGCGAATAAGAATGCTGTGAAACGACATCACGAGTAAGTTCTGCCGCTGGTCGAAATACCGCGGTTCACGGTATGCCGCCGACCCAGCGATTTGTTGCGGCGTCGAATCCGGAAACAAGTGATCCGGCGGTATGAACGCGCCCTCGAACTCAACGATCCGTTGGAGGTCGAACGGCCCAGGCAGGGGAAACACGTTTGCTTGCGCCACGTGCTTAGCCGAGATGATACGGAATCTGTTCCGGCCCGTCGTACTGTTCCACGGTGTTACCATGGTCATGGAAAATATTCTGCACGAAGGTACCACTCTTTTGGCTACGCACGATGACGGCAACGGTACGACCCGTACCGTTGTACTCTGCGTGAATTTCCCATGGCGCAATACAGTCGACATGCCCGGTAGTCACCTCGCCGCTATCCGTCTGCTCGACCGGCGCGTGCGTTGGAAGATCCCCCGGCTGGGCCCCATCCGTCCGCTCGAAGCGCAGCACGGTTTCGGCGCCGTCCACCACGCCATAGAGCGTCCAGGACTTGCCATGATCGTGCACGGTCGTCTTCGCCTCCGGGCGCTTGATAAGGCCATTGATGACAAAGCCGTAGTCGGGATCCTCGTAAAACAGCAAGTTGGCGTGCTTGCCCTCGAGACCCAACTTTGCCGGGCTGATGGGCCAGGTCCGTGCGTGCTCATGTAAACCAGGATCCGCTAACAATGCCTTTAGCGCATCGGCGGCGGCGGACCAGCGCGCCGCCTCGTCGGGCTCGTTGGCACACAGCTCCCGCATTCTGCCGATGAAGCGCTCGACTGCCGGCAACCGGGGCTCGGATGTCTGCATCATGTTCGGTTCTCCCTCATTGGCGTTTTGGCATACCCCCACTAACGGGCCATGGCGCTATTGTGACCGGGTTTGACCAAACGCGTCGCCGCGTTGGGTGTCCCGTTTCACTAAGTGGTCCCTGATGATATCTTTACGCGGGCTGAGGCTGGTCAGCGTCTAAGTTAAGGACCATGACAAATTCCAGCCAACCGCTCCGCCTGCTCGCGCCGCTAACCAATCCCGGTTACCGTTCTCTCTGGGCGGCAAGCACACTCTCCCTGATCGCCTTTTGGATGACGGAGGTGGCCGCCGGCTGGCAAATGCGGCTGATGACCGACGCCGATCCGCTACTCGTCGCATCCGTGTACACCACGATTCAACTGCCCATCATATTGTTGGTAATCCCCGCCGGAGTCATCACCGACCTGGTGGACCGCCGGCAATTAATGATCTGGGCCAACCTATGGTTGTGCCTCACCATTTGTTTGTTGGCTTGGCTATTGATGTCGGGACGAATCACGCCGCTTCTATTACTGCTGTGCTTACCCCTGATTTCCGTCGGCCAGGCGATTCGCATGCCGGGGATCTCGACACTGATTCCAGACTTGGTCAGCAACGACCAAATCCCCGCGGCGGTCAGCCTCAACAGTTTCGCCCAAAGCGGCTCGCGCCTCCTGGGTCCGGCACTGGCAGGCGTACTGGTTGCCGCGGTAGGGGTCGGGTCCGTTCTAGCGGTGAACGCAGTGATCATGGCATTGGTCGTGCTATTGTTCTGGCGGATGCGCTATGTATCGGACCTGGCGACCCAAAGCATTACTGTGCGGCGCTTCGCGGGATCAATCGGTGAGGGCTTACGCTTCGCAGCTTCCACCGGTTGGAAAAGAAATATTCTCGTTCGCCTCGGGACACTGTTCGTCTGTCTCGCCGCGGTTCCGGCGCTGATGGCGGTCCGCTTCGACGACAGCACGACCTACGGCATTATGTATGGCTGCTTCGGTGCCGGCTCGCTACTCGGCCTGCTGGTCATCGGTCAACTCGGGCATCGGCGACTTGATCGCCGCTTGACGGGCGGGCTGTTCGTTTGCGCCCTGTGCATCATGATGTTGGGTTCGACGGATATCCCGGCCGTGGCGGGGCCTTTGATCGCGGCCACGGGTGCCAGCTCCGTGTTTTGTTCCAACAGCATCATGGTTGCGGCACAAATGCAGTTGGGCAGCAGCATGCGCGGTCGCGGCCTGGCGTTCGTCTATGCGGTTGGCACCGCCTGCCTCGCGAGCGGCGGCCTGTTGTGGGGTGCCATCGCCCGCGCAACCACGCCGGGTACCGCACTGGCTACGTCAGGTTTTTGCCTGCTGCTGCTCTTGTCGCTGACCCACCGGCTCAGTATTGCGGACCCTGGCGGACAGCTCGCTGAACCGATCAAAGAAGCAAGCAGCTAGCACTAAACGGTACTGATGTACGCCAGCTCCCCCCGTCCCCTTATCAAAAGTCGAGGCTAACGCTCACACCGGCTTGACGTGGCATTGGCAGACCGACCAAGGCCACGGCCCCGAATCGGAAACCCGTCGTCAGGGCATCGCTGTCCGCAACGTTGTCCACAAACACGGTGACGCGCAGCGGACCCGTATCGAAACCGCCGCGAACATTGATCAGGGTGCGTGCTTCGATGGTTTCTAGATTGAGTTCGTCGATGAACATCTCGCCGCGGTAGCTTAAATCCCCACGGAGAAACCAGTCGGCTTCGGGCCCGAAGGCAGGCAGCGGCGCCCGATACTGAAGTGAGGCAAACAAGGAATTGTCGGCCGTTCGAGGCGTATTGTTACCGGCGACGCTCGAATTACCCAGCACAGCCAAAGCATTACTTGATTCGAATACCTGAAATTCGGCATCCACCCAACTATAGGCGAGGCTACCGCTCAGTCTGTCCGTGAAATTCGCGCCCACGGCGAGGTCGATACCAAGCACCTCGGTTTCACCGGAATTAATAAAGTAACTGCCAATTGTCGGATCCGGATCGTTAAAGCGAAACACCTGATCCTGCCAATCGATGAAGTAGCCGGCCGCCTGGACGTTCAATCTGCCATCCCATGCAGTGAGCTTGGTACCAAGCTCATAGCTCCACATTTCCTCCTCTTTTACGGTCAGGAATTGGGCTGGAGCCGACGGATTGAAGTTGCCCGGCTTATTGCCTTGCGCGGCACTGAAGTAAAGCAGCGTGTCATCGTTGATGTCGTACTCGGCGATCAAGCGGGGCAAGAACGAGTCAAAATCATCTTTTTGGCTACGACCAGCCTCGGGAACGTCCACTTGGATTTCTTCCTGCTGAAAACGACCATCCAAGCCGACGGTGAACCTATCGGTAACATCAAAGGATAACGATCCGAACAGCGATAGGTTCATGGAGTTCTTGAACGACGGGGACTGGCGGAAGTTCCTAACCCGCGCACTATCAAAGTCTTCGTCGAAGTAAGAAACTCCGGCCAGCCAACGGACTCGACCCTCATCCGGAGAGGTGATGCGAAACTCCTGGAAAGTAGATTCGATCTCGCGGTGGGTCACGGTCTGGAATATGTCGCAACCTGGGCCGACGAACGGGCCGGCATTACATAGGAAGGAAAGAAACCCGACCACGTTCGGGTCGTAGTTACCATCGGACTGGTTAACGGTATCTTCCTTTCCGGTCGCGGCGATGAACAGCAGCTCATAGCCGCTGGCCAGCTCGTAGTTCAGGGTCAAGTGAGCCCGAAAGGTTTCCGAGTCGAGCCCTGGCGTGGTGAGCTGATCCGTGTTGCCGCCAATCACCGACGTCAACGGAAACGCCAACTCGCCCATGTTCAGCGCCGTGGTCGCCCGGCTAGCCTCACCGAATTCCGCCTCCGAATACATCAGCATTAAGTCTGCGGTGAACTGGCTCGAGGGCGTAAAGCGCAGCAAACCGGAGGTGGCAACAATATCCTGCTCACCCATCTGTGCGCCATTGGTAATGTTGGTATACGGGCTACTCTGATTAAGAGAACCGCCGCTGATCCGAAACGATAGCGTGTCTTCGATGATTGGACCCGAGACGGATCCACTCAGCTCGTACTCTTCTTCCTGCGCCACGGAGATGCTGACGTTGCCCTCCAATTCGTCGGTCGGTTTCTTCGTAATGTAGTTAATTGCGCCCGAAAAGGTGGCTCGACCGAACAAGGCGCTTTGCGGGCCCTTGATGACCTCCACCCTTTCTAAGTCGCCCAATAACGTCGTAAACAGCGACCCCGACACATAGACCCCGTCAATAAACTTGGACGAGTTTTGCAGCGTAGGATCACCGGTATTGGTAGCGACTCCCCGGAAGCTGGCAGAATCGCCGCGGCCTTCCGCCTCGAAACTCTCGTAGGTAACACCCGGAATTGCGGCAACGATGTCCGTGATGGAGCTGTATCCGGCCTGTTGGATCTCGTCGGCGGTGAAGGCCGAAAGGGTCAGCGGCGCATCCATTAGGGATTCGTCGCGTTTACGAGCGGTGACCACGATTTCCTCAAGACCCTGTCCAAACGCCGGCTGAATCGCCGGGACTGCCAAAGCGGTGGCCACAATGAGTATCAAACCCTGAGTTGCTTGCATACGACTATCCCCCAATGAATGTTGCCCACAGATGCGGCCGGAGCCAGCCTAACGGGCTTCGATTCAGGACAACCTAGCAGTGCCCGCAGGGCCATTACGCAAAGAATCCACCGGGAGTTCACAAAGTGACTTACTATAGTGAGCCCCCCATTGAATGGAATAACGCGTGGCTAGGGTCAAAATCAGCAAGACCACCATCAAGGCTATCTCCGTCCTCGAAAAGCTGAACGTCTTGGGAGAAGCGCGCAATTCGGATATTGCCGATGCGCTGAGGATGCCTCGGCCCACTTGCTATCGACTGCTAGAAACCTTGTGCGCGGCCGGTATTGCCGCCAAGGACGCCAATACCCACCTGTACCGACCCACGGAGCGAGTGCTGGGACTGAGCTGTGGCTTCGAGCCGGAAACCTGGATCGCGGCGTGTGCCAAGCCGCATATGAGCGAACTGGGCGCCGATTTATTGTGGCCCATCGCGATCGCGACGCTCTCAGGCCCATCGATGTTATTACGGGAGACCACGGATCCGGATAGCCCGTTGGTGGTGCGACGCTACTTGCCTGGGCGGCGGGTAGGCCTGTTGTCCACCGCAACAGGCCGGGTCTATTTAGCCCACTGCCCGGACGAACAGCGGGATACATTGATCGAAATATTAAGAAAATCAGACAAGCAAGAAGATCTACCGGCCAGAAATCGGGCTGCCATCGAACGGCGCCTCCAACAGGTTCGGCAGCTAGGCTTTGACTCAAGACAGCGGCAAAGTCAAACAACCACCTGGCGCGCGATGGCGGTACCGGTATTTACGGGCGGACGCATTCTCGCCAGCCTCAGCGTGCGTTACATCCAGAAGGCCGTCAGCCCAGAAAAGGAGCGTGAGGAATTCCTGCCCAAGTTGCGCAATACCGCCAAACGAATCGGCCAAAGTTTTGACACCGCATCCGCCGGGGACTGAGCACGTTCCTGCGGCTGCAAGGTTAGCTAAGGCAACCGGCCGATCGCGCGCAAACGTCGCGCAAACCCCGATGGTTCGGTGTCGAATTCCGGCGATGTTTCGAAGCGATCACCGAAGTCCTCGGCAGCCGCTGCCAAATAATCGTCGGGAAGCTCTGTTAATGCCTCTATCTTGTAGCCTTGCACATTCCAAAGCAGATGGCCGGGGTGGTCGGCCATGTTCATCCACGGGAAGAACGGCATCAGCACGTACCCCGCAAAGTTGGCTGCAACACTGCTGAGCGCCGGGTCTGCTAGGTCGTCCCGCCGCGCGAAGGTCGTCAGCCTCGATCCGGCCGGCGGACGAATAAACTCAGCGGGCCATTTAGACTCACCTTGGAAAGACACGCTGTTACCGATCTGACGAATCGTCAAGTCGAATGTCGAGTCGTGGTAGAAATCGGGGTAGGCCTGGCGCATGACCCGGAACAGCAGGCCGTTTGGCGAAATCTCTCGACCCTCCGGCATACGGCTTACGAAGGGCTGCACCGTATTTGTCGTGTTCGTAAACGGATTCCGGTACTCACGGATCACCTGATCGGTTTCGAAGTCGCAGTAGTAGGTCACTAGGTTATCGAAGCTAACAAAGCTACTGGGCGACAACGGTCTGATCCACTGTTGCTCGCAACCCTTGATTCGCACAACCGGTACGACCTCTTTGGATGGCAATACGGCGTGGACCTCGGCCCGCGTGGCCCATATCGCGCGGCCAGCGTCTAGGCGAGCACTGGCTTTGACGTAGGCGCGAACGCGTGCGCCGATATCGCTCAAGTCCAAATGCGGCTGTGGCTGCGACCGATCCGCCGTGCAGCCCGCCACCAAAGCGCTACCTCCGATCATGCCCAGCAGTTGCCGACGATGAATTGCGGCCATGGTGCTACCCTCCCCTAATCCGTTAACCCAAGTGTGGGCGAATGGCCCACGCCTTGGAAAACCGAGATCGGTCTGTTTCACGATGTGAATAGGGTAGGATAACCGACGGTCGCTCGCTCGCGGCCACCAGTAGACTGGTTCAAGACTTGCTAGGAGCCCCTTTCATATGACCATCGATATCGGCAGGCGCGAAATGCTCAAGGGCGTGGTTGCTGTGACCGCCGCGGGAAGCGCTGGCTGTCTAGCTGCCGCAACGGACCCGGACGTGATCGTCATCGGGGCCGGTCTTTCCGGTCTGCGGGCCGCACAACTACTCGAGGAGGCCGGCGCAAAGGTGACCTGCCTCGAAGCGCGCAACCGCATCGGCGGCCGCCTGCTGAGCCACACCAGCGTGGTGGGCAATCCGGAATGGGGCGGCGACTCGATTCTGGGGGGCTACGGGCGCATGCAGGACACGGCGAAACGGCTTGGCGTCAAGCTCATCGATCACCAAGGCCGCCGGGACATGTCGCCGGAAGCCCATCGCGACCCTCGTCGGGTCGAATTGGCGCTGCAGGGCAAAGTGATCCGCCTCGAGGATTGGCCGGAGCATCCTCTGAATGTGATGCCGGCGGGCGCCCGCGATCGTTTTCCTGGACGTGGCTTTTTCCAGCAGGCGATTAGCGAGAACAATCCCCTGGCGTCTTTTTCGGATTGGTTCGAACCGGAGAGCGCGCAATACGACGGGTCCGCCTACGAATTCTTCAAGAAACTCGGCTGGAGCGACGCGGCCATAGACCTGAACTACAACACCAACGTGCAGTACGGGACCTCCGCCCACGATATCTCCATATTAATGTGGTTCTTCGTGCAAGCCTGGTTCAAGTTGCAAAGCGATATCGACCGCGTCGCTTTCAAAGCGGAAGGCGGTAACCAGCGGGTTCCGGAGGCCATGGCTGATGCGCTCGAGGGCGAGGTGCATCTAGGCAAGGCGGTCG
>JAHEKG010000129.1 GCA_024638475.1 Rhodospirillales bacterium
CGCCATCCACGAAGTGCGCGAAGATGCGCAATGCGTCATGCACCTGCACACGCGAGCCGGCGCGGCGGTTTCCGCCCAAAAAGACGGCCTGCTACCCATTTCGCAGCAGTCCACCTTGGCGTTGGCGTCGCTGGCCTACCATGACTACGAGGGGGTTGCAGTGGATCCGGCCGAAAAGGTGCGGCTACAGCAGGATCTCGGCGACAAATCGATGATGATCCTGCGCAACCACGGCACCCTCGTGGCCGCTTCGAGCATCGCCGAAGCCTGGCTTTTCATGTACGTCCTGGAAACGGCCTGCCAGATTCAGATCGCGGCACAATCGGGTGGCGCGGACTTGATCATGTTGGGTGACGACATGATCGAGCGAAACAAAGCCGTCCGCACTAACGCAACGGAGGCCGGGCAAGGCGCGGATATGGTATGGCGTGCGATGTTGGACAAAGTCCGCCGCCGGGATCCATCGTTTCTGGACTAGCCGGTCGCTACGGCAGGTCCCGCACCACGCGAATACCGAATACCTGGGTGACGAAGTCTTCCGTATCGCGACCACGAAACGTGGGCCGCTGCCAGGTGGCCCGCGAATGCCAGGCGCCGCCGCGGACACCGCGTTTTTCGCAAGGGCCGTCAACTAGGTGCGCAGACCCGTCGACGGGCTGAACGCCGTAGGGCACCACGTAGCAATCCTCGACCCATTCCCAGACGTTACCGATCACGTCGAAGACGCCGAACGCGTTGGGTTCGAGGGAGCCCACCGGCGCGACCATGCGGTGGCCATCGTTGCAGGCGACCGGGTCCCAGGGCCTTTGCCCGGCAGCGGCCTGGTCGTAGTAGTTGGCCTCTTCGCAACCGGCATCGGGATCGTCGCCCCAGGACCATGCCGTCGAACCGCCGTCATGGGCAACGTACTCCCATTCCGCCTCCGTCGGCAGGCGGTATGCCTGGCCGGTTTGTGCCGCCAGCCAGGCCGCATAGGCCTTGGCGTCATACCACGAGACGCAGGCGACGGGGTCTTCATCGCGAGGGGGGCGGCCATAGCCCGGATCGCGCCAATCTTTACCGGCCACGGGCTCTACCGTTTCGCCCGTCCACATGCGGCAATCGGTGCCAGCCGTGTAACCCGTCTCATTTACGAAGCGGCGGAACTGCGCCGTGGTAATTTCCAGCAAGCCGAAGGCAAAACTGTAGTCGATGGTCACCTCGTGGGGCGGACCCTCGTAACGCTCTTCGTTGACGCCACCGTCGTGACCCATCACGAACGACCCGGGCGGGATCACAACCATTTCCGGGCAGTCGACGCAGTCGGCGAATACGGCGCCGGCGCCAAGGTCCACACGGACGCTTTGCTCGGCGCAGCCGTAAGCGCACGCCAAGGCGAAGCCAACGACGAGGGCTTTTTGCAGAGTCATCACTAGCCTCCTCACTCCGCCTTCAAATCGCGGGCCAGCCTGACGCCGAAGATATGGCTGATGCGATCCTCGGGATCACGCCCACGAAACGTTGGGCGTTGCCAAGAAATATCGGAGGACCAGCTGCCACCTTTGACGGCGCGGCGATCGCAGGTACCGGAGGCCTGTACCGCGCTGCCATCGGTAGGCTCCGCCGGAATAGGCACGAAGTAGCAATCTTCCACCCACTCCCAGACATTGCCGATCATGTCGTAAAGACCGAATGGATTCGGGGCCAGTGAGCCAACCGGCGAAACTTCCGCGAAACCATCATCGCACTCGACGGGTATGAAGGTGCGCTTCGGGCTATACCCGGCTTTGTCGTAGTAGTTGGCGAGATCACAACCGCCGTTAGGATCGTCACCCCAGGCGTACGTGCCGGTTCTACCCGCACGGGCCGCATATTCCCATTCGGCCTCCGAAGCCAGCCGGTAGGGTTGCCCAGTCTTCTTCGCAAACCACACCGAATAAGCTTTGACGTCGGCCCAGGTGACACACACAACCGGCTCGTCCGGCGCGGGCTCACGGCCGTACCCGGGATCGCGCCAATCCGCCCCCTGGGTATGATTCCACGTCTCCCCATCCCAGATGGCGCAGCCGGTGCCCGAAACATGGCCCGTGGCCTCAATGAAAGCCGCGTATTGGGCCTGGGTCACTTCGAAACGCCCAAGGGCAAAAGCGTAGTCTATGGTGACTTCCCGCACTGGCCCTTCGTAACGTTCGTCGCTAACACCGCCGTCGAAGCCCATCGTGAAACGGCCGGGCGGGATGACCACCATCTCTGGGCAGTCCGCGCAATCCTTGAAGATCGCTCCGGGGGCGAGCGAAACATCCGCCGCCATGGCGAACGTAGAGGAACACAAGACCACACTTAGCGCGGCGGCTTTGAGAGGTGACATGGAGGGCACTCCTTATTGGTTTGCCCCCATCATGCCGCCTAGCCGTCCACAGCGATAGTGCCCTAGGTGGGCTGTTCCGCTAATTGAACAAATGGGTCCGAACTAACCGGTCACTCACGCAACCCTAGCGCGGCTCGTCTGGA
This sequence comes from Rhodospirillales bacterium, assembly GCA_024638475.1. GTDB lineage: Bacteria > Pseudomonadota > Gammaproteobacteria > Steroidobacterales > JAHEKG01 > JAHEKG01. The sequence goes on from JAHEKG010000129.1 coordinate 2,491, forward strand.
GTTAGCTGCTGAGCCACCTCTCGGCCTCCGCCTCCTCATCGAGATCGAATGCCTTGATCGTCAGGCCGGGAATCAGCGCACCTTCGATCTCGCTGATCCTTTGAACCCATTCCTGATCGGCTAGTACCGCTGCGCGATCGAACTGATGCATCAGCCTGAATAGCTTGGGAAGCCGCGAGAATTCAACGCCGATGGCACCGAGCGTAGGGATCTTGAAATCTCCGACGCGATACAACATGCGACCGTGCTCTATGCCTGCCGTTTTCTCGAGCAGTTCGTCAAGCGCAATTTTCATGTCGTCGCTGTCCAGCTTACCGCTAAATTCGATATCCACGCGGTTAGGGCCATTCTTGGTTACCTTGAACATCGGCTTGACTCCTCTATCGCCGAGCCGTCACTCACGCTGCCATATGACGCGCAACATGATCTCCTGTTTCGTGTATCGATAACTCAGGTTGCCTTCGTACGCGCTATGCAACGCCTCTCCTATCCCCCTCGCCAGGTGGGCATCGGTAAGCGTCAGTATCAAAGCGTCTTCCTGCTCCGTGCAATCCATGATCCGCTTCAGCGGGTGCTCCGCCCGTTGCCGCTGCACATAGTTATTAATCAGCGCCATGATCTCGGTTTTTCGACGCTGGACAAAATCGCCGCGCAAGGTCAGGAATGCCGCGGGGACTCGATCTTCAATCCGCCGGCAGGCGGGGCATACGAGAGCGGTCGCATCGGCGGGAGCCGCTGCCCACGTCCATCTACCCCGCAGATAAACCGCCCCACACTCGCTACAGGCGGCCGGCGCTTTGAGCTTGGCGTTTGCGTGGTAAGGATCGTGATTGAGCTCTTCGATGAGCCGATCTTGTCTCTTGCGCCGCGCGTAGCCGGTCTGTTTATTTACCGTCGGCATAAGCCATTATTTGGCATAGTTGCGATCACCGACCTCCTTGGTCACGGCATTTCGAACTCGCCGTCTCTCGCGGGTACCGAAAGCACCGGGCAAGTCGCCTTGCGAACCACCGCCTCCGTGGTGCTGCCTAGGAGTACATGTTTCAGACCGCCGTAGCCATGAGTACTCATGATGATCATCGCCGCGTTATTGGTACGCGCATAGCGAATGATCTCTACGAAGGGCGACCCCGTGAGCACTTCTCCGGTCGCCTTCGCGCCGAGGTCGTGCTCGGCAATAAACTTAACCAACTCCTGCTCTGCGCCTTCGCGAATCTCCTCCATCGAAGGGTAGGCGGCCGGTATGAACTCCATTCCGGAATAGACACTCGCTTCGCTCATGACGTAGATGCAATGGATCGGCGCATCCAGCAGCGCAGACATCCTTCGCGCCCAACTTAAGGCCCGCGCCGAGTGCTCGGAAAAATCAGTGGGGACGATAATGGGTTCGGTCATCGTGAGCTCCTCTAGTAACCGTATCGGGGGTAAGTGTACTCCGGAGGCACAACCCGGTAGTGGGACTGCAAGAACGCGACCAAATCGATCAACTGCTGGACGGTCATCACCTCGTTATAGACACGCATGACCGATTCGCCCTCTTCCGTAACTGCATCCGGGCCCGCATAGGGCGCGATGCGGTGAGACGGGTTGATCACCGAACTCACCAATTCGCCGTAGGTCTTGATCCTGATCACGTCACCGCCCAAGGTGATCCGAACCGGGCCAGCCGTAAGCGGCTCCGGAATGTCGACACCCTCAACACCGTGACAGCTATGGCAGCCGAGGCCGACGAAACTCTCCCGACCCCGTTCGGCATCGCCGTCCGGCAACCGGAACCCTGCCGCAGACTTGGGGCCCATGTCGCAAGCCGCCAGAGCCGCAGCGACCACCCATACCGCCAACACCCGCGTAACCATGATCGGATCTCCTCGCTAGAGGATCAGCACACCACAGACTGCCTTGGCGTTGAATAGTGGATACCCCTTATGTGGATTGTGGGCACGCGCACGCTCCGGCGGGTCTTTCTTTGCCCTTGTCCTAGTACCATCGAACTAGTACCAAAGAAGGAACACAAGCTCCCGCCCGCATGCCCCCTTCGACCCTCAAACGCAACATCACGCTACCGTTTCTCGTCTTCTACGGCGTAGGCACCATGGTGGGCGGGGGATTTTACGCCTTGATGGGCAAGGTCGCCGGCATCGCCGGCACGGCAACCCCGGTAGCGTTTGCCGTGACGGGGATACTCGCCCTCGTCACGGCCCTGTCGTTCGCCGAGCTAGCCTCCCGTTACCCGGTCAGCATGGGCTCGGCGCGTTACGTCTACGAGGGTTACGGTCGCGCCTGGTTATCCAAGCTCACCGGCTGGCTGGTCATTTTTTCCGGCATCGTATCGGCCGCGGCCCTGGTCGTCGCCAGCGCAGGTTTCTTGAATGAAATGCTGGCAATCAGCCCAGTTGCTGGAGCGATCTTGATCGTTCTTATCATGGTCGCCGTGGCGAGCTGGGGTATCGGCGAGGCCGTGGCCGTCGTAACCGTGATTACCGCCGTCGAGGTGCTTGCACTGCTCTACATCTTCGCCGCTAATATCGACAGCTTGGGTGAGTTTCCCGCGCGCTGGCCGGAGCTGTTGGCAATCGCCGGACCGGCCCAGTTCAACTGGATGGCGATCACTGCCGGCAGCTTCCTCGCCTTCTACGCCATGATCGGCTTTGAAGACATGGTAACCCTGGCGGAGGAGGTCAAAGACGTCCGCCGCGTTCTCCCCAAAGCGATCGTGGCCAGCATCCTGATCACGACGCTGCTGTACGTGGGCGTGTCCATGGTTGCGGTGTTGTCGCTAGACTCCAAGCGACTGGCGGACAGCGCCACCCCCCTTGCCGAACTCGTTCGTGACCGGGGACGCTTCGCGGCGTTCGGCATCTGGCTCGTGAGCCTCATCACGGGGCTCAACGGAGCGCTGGTTCAGTTCATCATGGCGGCAAGGGTGGCCTATGGGATGGCCCGCAGCGGCCAAGCGCCAAAATGGCTCGGGAAGATCGGCCACCGAACCCGCACGCCCGTGCGGGCGACTTTGGCGGCCGGAGGGATCGCGCTGTTGCTAGCACTTTCGCTAGCCCTCACCCCGCTGGCAAAAATCACCAGCGCGCTGCTACTTGTCGTGTTCGCGCTGGTCAACCTGGCGCTGTGGCGCGTCAAGGGCCGAGATGCTCAGGCGGGCAACACCAGTAACGGCCTATCCATCTGGCGCTGGGTGCCGTTAGCCGGATTTACGGTGAGTGTTCTCATGCTCGGCTTTCAGGCGTGGTACGAGTTATTTCGGTAACCGAGTTCGACTACGAACAGAGGCTAAGGTGTTAAAGGCCCGCCTTACTGGCCATGCGCACGAGGTCGGCTAACGTTCTAACGCCCATTTTTTCCATCACTCTGGCACGATGGATTTCGACAGTCCGTTGGCTAACGTTTAGATCGAACGCGATTACCTTATTGGCATCGCCTCGCGCGACACGCTCCATGACCTGCTTTTCCCTGGGCGTCAGCGTCGCGATGAGTTGCTCGACAGCCTCGCGCTCTTCATCGGCCACGCGCCATTCCTGCTCATCCGCCAGCGCCTGGTTAATTCGATCCAGAAGATCCTGATCGCGAAACGGTTTCTGCAGAAAATCCAGTGCGCCCGCCTTCATGGCGTCCACGGCCATCGGCACGTCCCCGTGACCCGTGATAAAAATTAGCGGTAGGCGAAGCTGCCGTTTGTTGAGTTCCGCTTGCAGCTCCAGACCACTCATCCCGGGCATGCGAATATCGGCCACCAAACAGGCGCGGCCACCGGCCTCGAATGCATCCAAGAATTCCGGTGCTGACTCGAAAGTCACACACGCCAAGCCCACGGATTTGAGCAGCAGGCGCAGGGAATCACGGACGGCGCTGTCGTCGTCCACGACATACACGGTTGCTGCGGTTTCATTCATTAGTTTGCGCCTCGTGAGCCGGTAACCAAAACCCGAATATGGATCCGCCGGCCGGGTTAGGGCGGTAACTCAGTTCACCGCCATGCGCCAAAACGATGGTGCGGCTTATGGCCAGGCCGACACCGAGCCCCTCGCCCTTAGTAGTCACGAACGGGTGAAAGATTGAGTCCGCCAACTGCGGCGGCACCCCGTAACCCTGATCGGTCACCGTCAGGTGAACTTTGCCGTCTCGACTGAAGGTGCGGATCTCGATCCCCTCTTCCTTGCGGAGGCCCCGTTTCATGGCGTCAACGGCGTTGCGGGTCAGGTTTACGACCACCTGCTGAAGCTGCACGGCATCCCCTAAAACGGGCGGCAAATCGTCTTCATCCACCAAGGTCACGAGGATGCCCTCGGCGCGCGCATCGGCATCGATCAGCGTCTTGATCTCGGCCACGGTTCGGTTCATGTCCAGGATATCTTTGCGCACTTCCTGTTTGGTGACGAAGCTGCGCAGATTCTTGATCACCTGGCCCGCGCGCTGCGCCTGCTCTGAAATTTTCTCGCAGACTTCGGTCAGGTCATCGGGCACTTCACGGGCGCCCGTTAACAACCGCTTGCCTGCTTGGGCATAGGTGACGATGGCGCTCAGCGGTTGATTGACTTCATGGGCAAGACCGGCGGCCATCTCGCCCATGACGCTAAACCGCGCGACATGCGCCAAGCGATCCTGTACTTGCCGAGCTTCAGCCTCGACTTTCTTCTGCTCCGTCAGATCTCGCATGATGCCCACGAAGCGCCGATGCTTCAGCGACTCGGGGGTTTCACCGACGGACAGGTGCAGCGGGAAGGTACTACCATCGCGGCGCTGACCTCGCACCTCACGACCCAGGCCGATGATGCGCCGCTCGCCCGAGGTGAGGAAGTGCCTGATGTAACCGTCGTGTCGGCTGCGATCCGGCTCCGGCATCAGTCGACTGACGTTCTCGCCCCTGAGTTCGTCGCGCGAGTAACCGAATAGCCTTTCTCCGGCCGCATTAAGTTCCATGATTGATCCCGTCTCGTCGATGACGCAAATTGCGTCCACGGCCGCCGCCAATAGCGCTTCAAACTCCGCGGCGACCATGCTATTCGCATTATAGGGTTTATCCGTCATAAGTAGTTTCCGAAACGAGGATATGCGTTTGCCAGGGCTGCGGAAAATCCTGGACGTCCAGTATAAATGACCTTATTACATCGAACCTATTGGGGACTGGCATGACGGGCACCAAAACGATCCTCGTGGATGTCGATCCATCGGCGGACATCCATCCAGCGGTAGACCGAGCAATCTGGCTCGCCAAACACTATGAGGCAACGCTGGAGCTTTTCATTTGTGACTATGACCCCTACCTCGTCAGCGTGAAAGCCCAGGAGTATGTACTCAAGCAACGGCGCGATTTGCTATCTGAGTTGGCGGCCAAGGTTTCGGCCGAGCAGGTACCCGTCGTCACGGATGTGGTTTGGGATCATCCGATCGATGAAGCCATCGTCCGCAAAGCGGTCGATACCCGCCCGCTGATGGTCGTCAAAGACACCCACTACCATCCCGTGTTGAAGCGAACCCTATTCAGCAACACGGACTGGAACCTGATCAGGCACTGCCCGGCGGATCTGTTCCTCGTCAAACCAAAGATATTGAGCGAGTCGGTCAGAGTGCTGGCAGCGGTAGATCCGCTCCACGAGCATGACAAGCCCGCCGATCTTGATCGGCGAATCTTGTCAATTGCCCAGGAGCTGACAAACCGCGCCAAAGGTGAACTATCGGTTTTTCATGCGTTCGACCCGACGTCCGCAATTGCCAGCGCATCGATTACCGTCGCTACCCCGATTGCGGTACCCGTGGCTCAGGTGACCGCTGCCCTGGAGGAGCAGCATCAGGAAGCACTGACCAAACTCACCGGGGAATTTAGCGTTCCTGCCGAGCGAGTCCACATGCATCAAGGCGTACCCAGGGAACTCTTGCCGGCGTTCACCGAGCAGCAACACACCGACATTCTCGTCATGGGCGCCGTATCGCGGCGCGGAATCAAGAGTATCTTCATCGGCCATACCGCGGAGCGGGTCTTGGATCGGTTGCCCTGCGACCTGTTCATCGTGAGACCCACCGGCTTCGCCGACCGGGCATCGTCCACCCTCACCGCGCTGTAGCTGGGAGTAGCCCCGGCGCCGTTTCGACGGCGAAGGGGAGCGTGGGCTGTGGCAAACTCGCTGTCGAGGCGGCTGGAGCCGGGGGTCGTGTCCGACTAACCCACTGATATTTAGAAGTTTTATGTCGATTCGTCGGTGCGCAGCCGAAAGCTCACATCCGAAAAGCTCACATAGTGAACGCTGGCTATCGTAAACTTGGACCCCTAGCGCAAGAATACTAGGATAAGGATGCAGGCGTTGCGTCTGGGTGGGTTATTGAGCAACGTATCCGCGACGCTAATACCAACAGATTCACGTTAAGAACTACAAGGTAAGGGGGAAAATTTCATGAAGACCCGTAAAGTCTTATTGGCCTCGTTGATTGGGGCGGTGGCGCTGCCCGTTTCACAGGGCGTCTTCGCGCAGAGCAGGGGCGCCGGCCTAGAAGAAGTCGTCGTCACCGCTCGTAAGCGCGACGAGAACATTCTCGAGATTCCCGTATCCGTGTCCGCACTGTCACAGGACCAATTGGAGCGCGCCGGTATTGATAATGCCGAGGAACTATCGTCCTTCGTTGCCGGCCTTGATTTCCAGGGATCAACATCAACTGGGGGGCGCCAGAACCCATCCATTCGCTTCCGCGGCATGAATCAGCAGATCATTACCCCATCGACTCAGGTCGGTGCGCTGTTCTGGGATGGCTCCTACATTGCCGGTGGTGGTGCATTCCTACCACTCGCCGACGTCGAACGCGTGGAAGTCCTGAAGGGCCCGCAGACGGCCTACTTTGGACGAAACACGTTCTCCGGGGCGGTGA
>JAHEKG010000130.1 GCA_024638475.1 Rhodospirillales bacterium
CCGCTCTCGGGGTCGAAGCGGTTGAGCCCGCCGCCATAGGTTCCGATCCAGACCTTGCCGTCCGCGCCCTCTGCAAAGCTCGTCACCACGCTGTGGCTGAGCGCGCCTGGAACTTGAGCAAAGCTGCCGCCTATGTGCATGTGTGCATCAACGAGACGATCGGTGGGGTCGAGTTTCCCTTCGTGCCGGAGGTGAGTGCGCCGCTCGTCGCCGACATGTCATCGACGTTACTGTCACGCCCGCTGCCGGTGGATCGTTTCGGCGTGATCTACGCCGGTGCGCAAAAGAATATCGGCCCCGCGGGATTGACGATCGTCATTGTGCATCGAGATCTCGTCGGGCGGGCTCGGGCCGGGACACCGTCGGTGATGGATTTCAAGCGCATGGCCGAGGCGGAATCGATGCTGAATACGCCACCGACATTCGCTTGGTATGTCGCCGGACTGGTGTTCTCGTGGCTGCGGGAACGGGGTGGTCTCGGCGTCGTGGCCGACGACAATCGCGCTAAAGCCGAAGCACTATATAAAGCGATCGACGATTCCGACTTCTACAGTAATCCGGTGGCCAAAACCGATCGCTCCTGGATGAACGTCCCCTTCGTACTGGCAGAGCCGGAACTGGATGGCGAATTCTTGCAACAGGCCGCGGCGGAGGGGTTGATGAACCTCAAGGGCCATCGCTCGGTCGGGGGAATGCGCGCCAGTATTTACAACGCGATGCCGCGCGCGGGCGTCGATCGACTCATTACTTTCATGTCCGCTTTCGAAGCCCGGCACGGTTGACACGATGACGAACCGATTCAAGATTCTCACTCTCAACAATATCGCCGAGGTGGGGTTGAAACGTTTTCCCGATGGGGGTTACGAAGTAGGCGGCGACCTGGCGGCTCCGGACGCCATCATGGTGCGGTCGCATAACATGCACGACATGGAGATTCCGCCCTCGGTGTTGGCCATCGGCCGCGCCGGCGCCGGGGTGAACAATATTCCCATCGACAAGCTCAGCGAGCGTGGCGTACCGGTGTTCAACGCCCCGGGGGCCAACGCCAATGCCGTCAAGGAATTGGTGCTCGCGAGCATGTTCCTAGCCGCACGTAATCTTTGCCCTGCCTGGGATTACGTCCGTCAGTTAGAGGGCGACGATAAGGCCATTGCGAAAGCTGTGGAAGTCGGCAAGAAGCGCTTCGTCGGCTTCGAACTACCCGGGCGCACGCTTGGCGTGGTCGGTTTGGGTGCGATAGGCGTCGAGGTCGCCAATGCGGCGTTGGGCTTGGGTATGAAAGTCATTGGCTATGACCCCCAAATCACCGTTCGCCGGGCCTGGCAGTTGTCCTCGGGCGTAGAACAGGCAGCGAGCATGGACGACCTGTTTGCGCGCGCCAACATGGTGACGGTGCATGTGCCTTTGCTGGAGGCGACTCGCCATTTGATCAATGCCGAGCGTTTGCAGCTGATGCCCAAGGGCAGCGTAGTCCTCAACTTTGCGCGCGGCGGGATCGTGGATGATCGCGCCGTGGTGGCGGCGCTCGAGGCCCGGCACCTGGCCTACTATGTGACCGACTTCCCCAATCGCTATCTGGCCGGCCGCGACGGGGTTGTCGCCTTGCCTCACCTCGGCGCCTCTACGGGGGAGGCCGAAGATAACTGTGCTGTGATGGTGGCCGATACGCTGAGGCACTACCTTGAAGACGGCAATATTCGCAATTCCGTCAACTTCCCGGAGGCCCAGTTGCGGCGGGCCCGCCCGCACAGGATCACAATCGTCAACGAGAATGTGCCCAGCATGGTCGGACAGATCTCGACCGCTTTGGCGGAAGCCGAGATCAACATCGCCGATTTGCTCAACAAGTCCCGGGGCAAGTTGGCGTATTCGATCTTAGACCTCGACGCGCCCGTTGACGCGGACACCGTGCAACGTATCGCGGCCATCAATGGCATACTCGGAGTACGCGTATTACCCGTGACTGACGAGTAGGACCATGGCCAGCGAAGACAGAGCAGCCGACGGCACAGACCTTGCCGGCTTGAGAGATCGCATCGACGCGATCGATGCGGAGATTCAACGGCTCATCAGCGAGCGTGCGGAATACGCTCAATCAGCGGGTCGGTCCAAGGGATTCGAGCGTACCGCCGAATTCTACCGTCCCGAGCGGGAGTCCCAGGTGCTGCGCGCCGTTATCGAACGCCATCAGGGGCCGCTCAAACAGGAAGAGATGGTGCGGCTGTTTCGCGAGATCATGTCCGCCTGTCTGGCGCAGCAAGAGCCGCTCAAAATCGGGTATTTAGGGCCCGAGGGCACCTTCACTCAGCAGGCCGTACTAAAACACTTTGGCCATTCGGTACGGGATCTTTCTTTGGGAACCATTGAGGAAGTGTTCACCGAAGTCGAGGCGGGCAGCGCGGATTTCGGCGTCGTGCCCATCGAAAACTCTGCCGGCGGTACCGTTAATCACACGCTGGACATGTTTTTGGCCTCGCCGCTCAAGATCTGCGGCGAGGTTGAGCTGCGCATTCGCCAGCACCTGATGGGGCAGATGACGGATCTGCGCCAGGTCAAGCGGATTTGTTCGCACCCCCAGTCCCTGTTGCAGTGTCGCAGTTGGTTGGCGCAAAATCTGCCGGATGTCGAACGCGTACCGGTAAGCAGCAACGCCGAAGCCGCGCGCCGCGCGCGGGACGAGGCAGGCACTGCGGCGATTGCGGGTGAAGCGGCGGCGGAGGTCTATCAGTTGAACGTGCTGTTCCCCAACATCGAGGATCAAGCTGATAACACCACTCGATTCCTGGTCATCGGTCGCAAGCTATTCCCACCCAGCGGTCACGACAAAACCTCGCTGCTTATTTCGTCAAGTGACACGGAAGGCCCCGGCGTGCTGCATCGATTGTTAGATCCACTGGCGCGCAACAACATCAGCATGAGTCGTATCGAGTCGCGGCCGTCGCGGCGGCGTAAATGGGACTATGTGTTTTTCGTTGACGTTCAAGGCCACGTCGAAGATCAACAACTCGCGACCGCGTTGGCCGAGATTGAAGCGGGTGCCACCCTGTTCCAGGTGTTGGGGTCTTATCCCGCCGCAGTCGAATAGGGTTGAGTTGAGACGGCCATGACCCAGCAGCGTTATCGCGTGACGCCGGGTGCCGCGCTCGGGGGCGTGCTCGAAGTGCCCGGCGACAAGTCGATTTCCCACCGTGCCCTGCTCTTGAATGCACTCGCGAGGGGGCGTGCGGAGGTCACCGGTATTCTCGAGGGCGAGGACTGCCTGGCGACGCGGCGCGCCCTGCAAGCCATGGGCGTCGCCATCCAGCGCCAGGCGGCCGGCCATTACCGCATCACTGGTGTCGGGCGACAAGGGTTTAGCGCGCCGGCGGGGCCCTTGGATTTCGGCAACTCGGGCACCGGCTTGAGATTGATGGCGGGGATCGTGGCGGCGCAACGCTTCGACACGGTGTTGACGGGGGACGAATCCCTGCGGCAACGGCCCATGAATCGGATTGCCGAACCGCTGAATCAGATGGGCGCGCGGGTCGACACGACGGCCGGCTGCCCGCCCGTCACGACTACGGGCGGGCGTACCTTGAAAGCGATCCGTTATGCCCAGCCGGTAGCGAGTGCTCAAGTAAAGTCGGCTATCTTGTTGGCCGCGTTAAATGCCAGCGGGCGCACCCATATCCGCGCCCCGGGTCCGAGCCGGGACCATACGGAGCGGCTACTACAAGCTATGGGTGCACCGCTTGTGTGTGAGGGAGACGCCGTTAGCCTTGAGGGTCCTGCCGATCTCAATGCGCTGGACATCGATGTGCCGGGGGATTTTTCTTCGGCCGCGTTTTTTCTCGTTGCCGGTTGCCTGGCCGCGCCGAATGGGCTGGCCATCAACAACGTGGGACTGAATCCGTCGCGCACAGGCTTGTTGGCGATCCTCGAATTGATGGGGGCGAAGATTCGTGTGCAGCGCCGGCGGATGGCCGGCGGCGAACCCGTCGCGGACTTGCAAGCGACCCAAGGTCCGTTACGGGGGGCGACCATTCCGGCTGACTTGGTGCCATTGGCCATCGACGAATTTCCCATCGTGTTTGCCGCCGCGGCCGTCGCCGAGGGCGTTACCCATGTCGCGGGCGCCGCCGAACTGCGTCATAAGGAAAGCGACCGTATTCGCGTCATGGCCGAGGGCCTGCGCCGCCTCGGCGTACGCGTCGAAGAACGTCCTGACGGTGCGTCGATCTATGGTGGTGGGCTCACGGCAGGTGAAGTCGATTCGGCCGGCGATCACCGGGTTGCGATGGCTTTCGCCGTGGCCGCATTGGTAGCGGACGGACCCGTAGACATCCACAATACGGCGAATGTGGCAACGTCTTTTCCGGGATTCGATGCGCTGGCTCGCAGCGCGGGTTTTCAGATCGAAGTCGGCAGTGACTGAGCCTGTACCGGTGTTGGCCGTGGACGGCCCAAGCGGTTCGGGCAAGGGCACCATTGCCCGCCAGGTCGCCGAATTGTTGGGTTGGCATTTCTTGGATTCCGGCGCCCTGTATCGGTTGGTCGGGTTGGCGGCGCTGACGGCGGAAATTGATTTCAACGACACCGATACCCTGGCCAACATCGCGCTCGGATTGGAGGTGCGTTTCGCAAATAAAGGGGGAGATGAGCGGATTTGGCTTCAAGATCGCGAAGTTAGCGCCGAAGTACGTTCCGAAGCGGCCGGCGCTGCCGCCTCGCAGATTGCGCCGCTGCCGGCCGTTCGCGCGGCGTTGGCGCAGTTGCAGCGCGGATTCCGCCGCCCGCCCGGCCTGGTTGCGGATGGCCGAGACATGGGGACAGTGGTGTTCCCGGATGCCACCGTCAAGGTTTTCCTCACCGCCAGCCTTGAAGAGCGGGCGCGCAGGCGCTATAACCAGTTGAAAGAAAAGGGGATTGATGTTAGCCTCGCGGCCGTTTCAAAGGACATGGCGGCCCGCGACCGACGTGACACCGAGCGATCGGTGGCCCCGCTCAAAGCTGCCGCAGATGCGCGCATCCTCGATTCGACGGATCTGAGTCCGGAACAGGTTACTCATCAGTTGCTTGATTGGCTCAAGCAGGCAGGGATAACACCGAAGCATTAAGGGGATCAGTCCAGGACGGACCGATCATTGTTGACACAACCCGTCGGCCACGGAGGCTCGGACGGTTATTGGTCTTACTCAAGGACCCCTCAGGGGCGGTTAACTAACATGTCAGAATCATTCGCAGAACTTTTAGAAGAAAGTCTCGCTAATCAACAAATTAAGCCGGGCGCAATCATCACCGGAACGGTGGTGGACATCAACAATGACGTCGTCATCGTCCACGCCGGGCTGAAGTCAGAAGCCGTTATTCCCGTCAATCAGTTTTATGACGAAAACGGCCATCTGGAAGTGGAAGTCGGCGACGAAGTCGAAGTAGCTTTAGACGCCGTCGAAGACGGCTACGGAGAAACCAAACTTTCCCGCGAAAAGGCCAAGCGCGCGCGCACTTGGATAAGACTCGAGAAGGCCTACGAGGATAGTGAAATTGTCAACGGCGTGATTAGCGGCCGCGTCAAGGGCGGGTTCACCGTTGATATCGAATTGGTACGGGCGTTCTTGCCGGGTTCGTTGGTGGATGTCCGGCCGGTGCGCGACCCGGGTTACTTGGAAGGCAAACCACTCGAATTCAAAGTCATCAAGCTTGATCAGAAACGCAACAACGTAGTGGTATCGCGGCGTGCCGTCGTTGAAGAAGAATACAGCGCCGAACGCGAAGACTTGCTCAAGAACCTGCAGGAAGGCGCCGAAGTCAAAGGTGTGGTCAAGAATCTGACCGACTACGGTGCATTCGTAGACTTGGGCGGCATTGACGGTTTGTTGCATATCACCGATATGGCGTGGAAACGCGTCAAGCATCCCTCGGAAGTCGTCAACGTGGGCGACGAGATCGAGGTCAAGGTGCTCAAGTTCGATCGCGAACGAACTCGCGTATCCCTGGGAATGAAACAGTTGGGTGCCGACCCGTGGCAGGCGTTGGCGCGGCGTTACCCGCCCAACAGCCGTTTGTTCGGTAAGGTGACCAACATTGCCGACTACGGCTGTTTCGTCGAAATCGAAGAGGGCGTCGAAGGCCTCGTTCACGTGTCCGAAATGGATTGGACTAACAAGAACGTGAACCCGCAGAAAGTCGTCCAAATTGGCGATGAAATCGAAGTCATGGTGTTGGACATCGATGAAGAACGCAGACGCATTTCTCTAGGCGTGAAACAATGCAAGGCTAATCCGTGGGATGATTTCGCGGCGAACTACAACAAGAACGATAAGGTTTCCGGTCAGATCAAATCCATTACGGACTTCGGCATCTTCTTGGGCCTGCCAGGCGGGATCGACGGTCTGGTGCATTTGTCCGACATTTCCTGGGACGTTCCCGGTGAGGAGGCGGTTCGCAACTTTACGAAGGGTGAAGATCTGGAAACGGTCGTATTGGCGATCGATCCGGAGCGCGAGCGCATCTCCCTCGGCATCAAGCAACTCGATCGAGATCCGTTCTCGGGCTTTCTGGCGCAGTATCCGAAGGGCTCGATCGTCAAAGGTGTTGTGCAAGAAGTGGATGCTCGCGGTGCAATACTGGACTTGGAGGGTGGTGTACAGGGACATTTACGGGCATCGGAGCTTGCGCGGGACCGCGTCGAGGATGCGCGCACTGCATTGAAAGTGGGCGATGAGATTGAGGCGAAGTTCATTGGGATGGATCGCAAGAATCGTGTGGTCAATCTGTCGATTAAGGCGAAAGAAGTCCATGAGGAACAGGAAGCTCTTCAGACCTACAAATCCGACACGGACCAACCGACAGCCGCGACGACGTTGGGTGAGCTGTTAAAAGAAAAAATGGCCAAAGAGTAGTTTACTCAGGGGTGGGGATTTATGACGAAGTCGGAACTGATCGAATCTATCGCGCGTAAGCAAAAGCATTTGCCAGCGAAGGATGTTGAACTTGCGGTGAAGCATTTGCTCGAGCTGATGAGCGACGCACTGGCCTCCGGTCAACGCATCGAGATTCGCGGCTTCGGAAGTTTTTCGCTCCATTTCAGGCCACCAAGAATGGGACGTAACCCCAAGACCGGTGAGGCCGTGGCCTTGGCCGGCAAGCATGTGCCGCATTTCAAGCCGGGCAAGGATCTACGCGAACGGGTCAATGCGGGCAGCCACCTACCCATAAAGAGCTAATCCGCAACGTATTGGCGCCTGCCTTCTGGCGCCCGTCATCTTCCTTTAGTAATGTTGCCCGGTTCGAGTCCGTGGAGGCCGACGTTGGCGATCCTGCGTAGAGTACTGTTAGTGCTGGTAGTGCTGTTTTTCGCAGCGGCGGCTGCCACCTTCGCCTACCTGAATCCGGGTGAGATCGGCCTTAACCTAGCGTTCATCGAACTCGAGAGCGTGGCCAAGCCGCTGGCATTTACCGTGACCTTCGCGCTGGGGTGGTTGTTTGGACTCGCCTGTGCGGCTTCGGCATTGCTCAAGCAAGTTAACGTCCGCCGGCGCATGCGGCGAGATTTAAAGGCGGCCGAATCAGAGGTGTCGAGTCTGCGCAGTCTGCCGCTCAACGATGCCGACTGAATCTACTTTTTTCCTGGCGGGCCTGTTCATTATCGCCGCGGCGGCGGGCTGGGCGTTTGCGCGCTTCAATCGGGGTGCGGACGCCGCGGCGCCCATCAGCGCGGATTATATCCGTGGTTTGAATCTCGTCCTCAACCGCAAGACCGATGAGGCGCTGGAACTATTTGTTCGCATGGCCGAGGTCGACGACGAAACGCTGGAAACGCATTTTGCCCTCGGCCATCTATTCCGCCGCCGTGGCGAAGTGGACCGCGCCATACGCGTGCATCAAAATCTGTTGGCACGGCCGAACCTATCGGAAGATCAACGCGACCAAGCCCTGTTCGCGCTGGGAGAGGATTACCTCAGCGCGGGACTCTTCGATCGCGCCGAAAACCTGTTTGGCGACCTGAGCGATAGTCCCAGCCACGGCAAATCGGCGCAACAGCAGCTATTGTCGATCTACGAACGGGAGCAGGATTGGAAGTTAGCGCTCGAAGTCAGCCGCAAGCTGGATTCTCCGCTCGATGATAGTGACCGCATACCGCATTACTTGTGTGAGTTGGCGGAGAAAGCGCGCCGCGACGGGGATCTTCCGAGGGCTCGGGAGTATCTCAAACCGATCAGCAAGGGGCGCCGAGGCAGTAATAGAGGCATTCTGATTCGGGCGGCCATCGCAATAGAAGAAGAAGATTTCGACACCGCAGTGCGGCTCTACCATCGTGTACTTGAAACCGACGGATACTTGATTGCAGAGATATTGCATTCTCTCGTGGAAAGCCACCGGCGGAGGAATTCGCTACCCGAATTGCAACAATTCTTGAGCAAATTGATGGTGGCCGATCCGAGCCTCGAGGCAGATATCGCAGTGGCGGCAATTTTGTCGAATATGCTGGATGAGCCGGTGCTGTATGCTGCAGTCGAAGCTTTCATACTTCACAACGATACGCTGAGCAGTCTGGTCGACCTCGAGCATCTGACCAGTCTTGATGCAGAACCGCGGCGCGGAGTCGTCGTGCGCATCGCGGGCGGGTTGCGCCGCTTGGCCATGGGCAGCGCCCGTTACCGCTGTATTCAATGCGGTTACTCAACGCGTCGATTCATTTGGAATTGCCCGGGGTGCAAGGCCTGGGAAACCGTTCGGCCGGTGAATCGCATTCAGTTCGAGGGCTTGCTCTTCGCGGACGATTCGACGACGGCAAAAGTAACTTAAACGCACACTTTCTTTAGCTGTAATCCGCGGCTCGCAACTCTACCCTGGCGATGTTCAACACAGGAGGAGTTTTTGTCATGCGAAAAATAGTCAGACCGTTGGTTCACACGCTGATTGTGAGTCTACTACCGGCTGCCGTATGGGCCGGCCCGGTTAACATAAATACCGCCGATGCCGAGACGCTCGCGGCCGAGCTCGACGGTATCGGTTTGGCGCGCGCTCAAGCCATCGTGCGGGATCGGCAAGCCAATGGGCCCTTTGGGGGTGCGGACGATTTGAGTCGAGTCAAAGGGGTCGGTGAATGGATCGTTGAGCAGAACCGCGCCAATATCCAGGTCGAAACCAAGCGCTGATGCGCTGCAGGTCAGTAAACGGCGGGCCCGTTGGGGCCCCCGTTCTATCGGCTGCGGTATCATACCCGTCCCCTGAAGACGGAGCGCTACATTTTGGGTACCACTATTACCACCGCAGTATTTCCCGTTGCCGGTCGCGGCACTCGGTTTCTGCCGGCGACCAAAGCCGCGGCGAAGGAAATGTTGCCGATCGTCGACAAGCCGCTCATCCAAC
>JAHEKG010000007.1:0-14234 GCA_024638475.1 Rhodospirillales bacterium
CGCTCGACGTTGACAGCGATGAGGCCCGACCGTTTACATAAAACGTCGGAGAACTTTACACTTTCTGCTCGACCGTTTTTTACCCATCCGCTAACTCATTGAATTGCTGGAGTAAAAAATATTGGCACGCCCCTTGCATTGTTTTATATACGTAACCGTTGGAGCGCAAAATAGATGAACTCGATTTTCAAAGCAGGCGCCGTAACGCTCGCTATCCTGATGGTTGCGATGGGTACGGCCCAGGCGATTCCCGTGACGGTAAACTTCACGGCCGACAACACCACGGCCGGTGGTCTTTGCGCAGACATGAACTGCACCGATGGCACGGGTTGGCCAGATCTCGGCACCACGCCTAACCTAGCCAACTGGCAGGCGTCCGATACGGTGACAGTCAACCTGGGGGCAGGCACTCACTATTTTGCCTGGTATGTCAGCAACGCCGGGACCGGTAGTGCCACAAATCCTGCGGGTCTTCTCGCGGAGATTTTTTGGGGCGGAAACGCCAACTACTCCTCTTCCGCGTGGGAAGTCACGACTACCCCCGAGAACCCAGCGTCCTGGGTTGCCGCTACCCAATATGGTGTGAACGGTGGCAGCAATATTTGGACGAACGTCAATGGTGGCAATCCCGTTGCAGGCATCAGTACCAACGCCAATTGGCTGTGGACCGCCTGGAACTTCAGCAGTAGCATGGATCAGTCCGCGGTAATTCGCACGAGCATCACGATCGTCCCAGAACCCGGCA
Source organism: Rhodospirillales bacterium (assembly GCA_024638475.1). GTDB lineage: Bacteria > Pseudomonadota > Gammaproteobacteria > Steroidobacterales > JAHEKG01 > JAHEKG01. Next base: position 746 of record JAHEKG010000007.1, read on the forward strand.
CCCTGGCGTTACTGGGTATCGCTTTGGTTGGATTCGGCCTGGCGAGAAAAAAGCCCGCAACCTGACTCATACGGCCTAAAGAACAATAAAAAACCCGCCCAGGTGGCGGGTTTTTTACGTCCTGCCAACGCATTCCCGCGCGTGACATTGACGATCATTGTTTCACGTCCCACCCAGCCTTGCCGGCACGCTTGCACGTCCCTCCCGCGCGTAGCATCTTAGTAGTTCGGCAACGCTTTAGGTGACATTATGTTGACCTCACGAGTGACGGCATCCATTAGCGGGCTTGTGCTGGCCGCTTTTCTGTCGGGGTGCCAGTCGGATGGGAACGTGCCCTACGTCGTCGACAGGCTGGTGAAGGGTTCGCCCATGAAAGGGGTCCACGGCCTCGCCTTCGACGCGGAGGGCCAACTGCACGCTATCAGTCTCACGGGCCGGTCGGTGTATCGCGTCGACCTCAATAGCGGTGAAGTGGAGACGGTTGTCGGCCCACCGGATGGGGTGGGCGACGATTTGGCCTTTGGCCCCGACGGGTCGCTTGCTTGGACGGCGCTGGAACGGGTGTTGCTGCGCACGCCCCGCGGGCAAATACGCACGGTGGCCGAAGGGATCGCCGGCCTCAACAGCATTAACTTCGGCGCCGACGGGCGCTTGTTCTTCACCACCCTGTTTCGGGGCGATGCGCTTTACGAGGGCGATCCCACCGGCCAGCGCCCGCCGCGGTTGATCGCCGACAACCTGGGCGGCCTCAATGGCTTCGAGGTTGACGACGACGGCAAGATCATCGGGCCTCTGTTCATGGGCAATGCCATCGTTTCCGTCGATGTCGATAGTGGCCAGGTGACGACCCTTGCGGTGGATATCCAAACACCCGCCGCCGTGAATCTATTGTCCACGGGGGACATCATCGCGCTGGGGTATCGCACCGGGTTGGTGGTGCGCATCGACCCACGGTCCGGTGCGCAAACCTCGCTGGCGAGGCTAGTGCCGCCCATCGACAACCTGGCCATAGACCGCGACGATCAAGTATTCGTATCGCATTCGTCTCACAATGGGATTACCCGGCTCGATCCCGCCACCGGCGCATCCCAACGCATCGTTTGGGGTGAATTGAGCGCGCCGGCGGGGTTGACGATGATCTCGGTGTACGGCCGCGAAATGATTCTGGCCGCGGACGCCTGGCAGCATCGCAGCGTCGATCCCATTGCCGGCGTGGTGAGCATCTTGCCGGCGGGTCCCGGCGTGTTCGGTTCCAACGGGATCGCGGCGGACGATAACCGCATCGTCTTAACCAACATTAGTCCGGCCGGTATGGTCCAGGTTGTCGATCGGGTGACGGGTAACCTCCGGCAAAGCTTATTCGGTTTCGGCGCTCCCTATGGGGTGCTGACCACGGCCGAGGGGTTCCTAGTCGCCGACTACGCGGCCGACGCCCTCATCGCCGTGAGCGATGCAGAGCCCGATTCCCGCACGACCGTGGCCAGCGGACTCGGCGGTCCCGTTGGCCTCGTCCGCGGCGAGGACCAGCGCGTTTATGTCACCGGGCATGCTGACGGCAGCGTGTCACGGGTCGATCTTGCCACCGGCGCACGCATGGTCGTCGCCACCGGACTCGACGGGCCGGAGGGGCTGACACGCTTGGCCGACGGGACGTTAGTGGTTGCCGAGGTGGGCGCGCGGCGCGTGGTGCTGGTGAACCCCGCTAGGGGGGAGGTGACCGTCGCGGCGGCGAATTTGCCCATCGGCTATGAATTGGGTGGCGCGGGGCCCGCGCCGGGGCTATTCACGGGCGTGGCCGCCGGCGCGGACGGCACCGTCTACGTGACCGGCGACGCCGACAACTCCCTGCTGCGGCTCCGTCCGAAATAGCGGGCCCCGGGTTGGCGGCTTAGCTGGTGATGTACTCTTGTAACTGCTCGATGATGAATTGTTGTTCGTTGATGACGGCTTTGACCAAGTCACCGATCGAAACGACGCCAACCACTTTTTTTTTCTCCAGGACCGGCAAATGTCTGAGGCGTTTATCGGTCATCAGCGCCATGCATTCATCGACCGAACGCTCCGGTGCCACGCACAGCATGTGCGTGGTCATGACCTCGTTGACGGCGGAGTTTTTGGACGATTTTCCCTCGAGAATGACCTTGCGCGCGTAGTCACGCTCGGTCACGATACCGACCAGCTTGTCGCCATCCATGACGAGTAATGAGCCGATGTTCTTCTCGGCCATGAGCTTCATGGCATCGAAAATCGTATCGTCGGCCGCGCAGGACCAGATATCCGGTCCTTTGGCATTGAGAATAGCCTTAACTGATCTCATCGGTCTGGCCTCCTTCCCACGGCAGTCATGAGAATAGACTCAAATCATGGTTTTTGCACGGCGGTGGCGAACGCGTGCGCCCGCAAGGCCTAGCGGTCGCGATGGGCGTCCAATGAGATGATCTCGGCTTCCGTCACCGGTGCCGGATCGTGAGGCAGGGCGGCTTCGACGCGGTCTCGGCCCATTTGCTTGGCGAGATGCAGCGCCCGGTCGGCTTCCTTCAACAGTTCTTCGATGGGTTCGTCCAGCCGATATTCCGCAATCCCGGCGGACAGCGTCAACTGCAACCCGTAGCTGAGCCTTAGCCCCGCGCATTCCTCCCGCAACCGTTCCGCCAGGGCGCGGGCACCGGCGAGGCGGGTTTTCGGCAGGATGATCAGGAACTCGCAGCCGCCGTATCGGCCTAGGGTTCTGCCTTGGGCAATTTGATCCGTCGGCCGCAAGGTGCCGCGTAGATGATCGGTAAATTCTTTGAGGATCCGATCCCCCGCGGAATGGCCGAATTCGTCGTTGACCGATTTGAAGTGATCCAAGTCCAGCACGCAGACCGAGAACACCTGCCCTTCTCGGTCGGCCAGTTGTTTTTCCCGTTCCAGCGCCTCCATGAGGAACTGCCGGTTGTAGATTTCCGTCAACGGATCACGTTGGCTCATCCGCACAAGCTTGAAACTCGCCCGGTTGAGCCGGCCGCTGCGCCGCTGCACTCGATCCTCCAGTCGGTCGAGCCGCTCGTTGAGCGCGAGCGCCAAACCGCAGCCCAGCAGCAACACCAAGCCCCGTAGGCCCTGGTCCATAAGATCGCTGGTGCCGTTGAGCAGGAAAACGACGCCCAACCACGCGGAGTATGCCACCACGCTGCCACCCGCCAACAACCAGTACGTCTTCAGATCGAGTCTGCCGGAGGCGGTAAGCAACGTGAGTAATAGGCAGGCCACGGCCAGGTCGCGCCCATCGGGCGCCAGTACCACCAACGTGGCGCAAGCGAATAACGAAGCGGTCGCCAACACCAGAGTCATGAACGCGGTTTGGGTGTCTACGCTCGGCCAGCGGCTAATTTGCGAAGCGGCGCCCGCGATGACAGCGGCAAACCCCAGCACGAATGCGCCGCTCACGAAACCGCTCAAGGTCACGGTGCCCACAACGCCGATCACCAACGCGGGCAATATCAACAAGTTCTTGAACAGGATTGGCAGGCGTTGATCCACTGAGTCTCACAGGCTTCGGCCGAATAGCGGCTTGGACTGTGCCATGGCGCCCATTGACCAACCGTGACCACTTTCCCAGATCACATAATGGTGTCTTTACATAACCTAAGGGAACGCTCGTCTTGTGAGCGCGGTGGATGCGGCGCCTAGCCGAGAATGCGTTCGCGCCGGTAGAGCCACACCGCGAGCCAGGCCGTAAGGCCACCGAGCACCAGCGTGGAAACACTGGCTACCGCCCAGTAACTCCACTGCACGGGCTCCGCCTTTATTAGATTGGTCATTAACAGATGCTGGCTCAGGCTCGGTATCCACATCAACGCCAGCGAGGTTTTTACCTGCAACAAACTCGCAAAGATGATGGGTAGCGTGGGGACCAGCAGTACGACGGTGAGATAACTCTGGGCTTCTTTGTAACTGTTCGTGAACGAGGCCACCACGGTCATGAGCGCGGCCCCCAATAGGGCGAACGGCGCGAGGATGAGTAACCCTTGCACGACCACCGCCGGTGTCAAACTCGCTGTCATGCCGAGGCGTTCCAATGGCACGAATTGAATAGCGATCGCGAACGCCGTGAGCGTCAGGGCTAGCGAAACCAGCATGTAAAAAACGGTGGCGCCGAGTTTGCCGACCAATAATTGACCGCGGGAAACGGGTAAGGTCAAGAGCGGCTCCAAAGAATTGCGTTCGCGCTCTCCGGCGGTTGTGTCGATGGCCAAATACATTCCGCCCATCAACATCGAAAACAACAAGAAATACGTCATCATGCCGAGAATGAGCACCGAGCGCCCAGTCGGCGTGGAGACGTCCTCGGTGTCCAGGGTTAGCGGGCGAAACACGAAGGGGTGAATACCCCGCGCTGCCGCCCGCAAGCTTGCCAGCTTGTCGCTGTAGCCGCGGAGCACGCCGCGCACCCGTGACACGGTTCGGCCGGCCCGGTTGTTGGACTGGTCCACCACCAGAACGAGACGGCCGGGATTGCCTTCATTGACCGCAGTGGCGTAGCCCGGCGGGATCACCAGCACCATGTCCTCGCGGCCTTCGGTGACCCAGGCGCGCGCCTCCTCCGTCGACCCCGGACCCGGCTTGGCGTCGATGTCCTGTTGGGCCAAGAACTGGATCAAGTTGGGTGCATGCTCGGCGCCGATGACGGGCAGCTCCAGGCTTTCATCCATGCGCTCGATGGCCTGGTTGAGCATGACGCTGATCAACGTCGCGAATAGGAGCGGGCCGAACAGCGGGCCGAACACGAGGGCCGAAAACAAGGTGCGTTTGTCGCGAAAGTTATCGACGATTTCTTTGCCGAGCACAATGCTGATTGGCGACCTCATGGTGTCGCTGCCGTCACCGCGTCGATAAACAACGCCTCTAAGTCACTGCCACTGGCTTGGGCGATGAGGTCCGCGGGTGTGCCTTCGAGCGCGATTCTGCCCGCCGCGATGATGACCAGGTCGTCGCACAATGATGCGACCTCGCCCATCACGTGGGAGGAAAAAATAATGCAATGACCCTCATCGCGCAGGCGCCCCAGCAATCGACGTAGCGAGCGCGTTGCCATGACGTCCAGACCGTTGCTGGGCTCGTCCAGCAACAAGTGGCGCGGCGAATGCACCAGGGCGCGCGCCAAAGCGACTTTGGTCCGTTGTCCCTGAGAAAATCCTTTGCTCCGTCGGTCGATGATGTCTTGCAGGTCGAGTAGTTTGGTGAGCTCGTTGATGCGTTGCTGGAGCGGCCCCAATTCGAGTCCATGGAGCTGGCCGTAGTAGGCGATGTTTTCGCGGCTGGTGAGGTGTGGATAGAGCCCCGCCGAGTGGGGCAGCACGCCGATTTCGCGGCGCACGGCGAGGGGCGCCTCGACAATGTCGTGCCCGCCGATGTGCGCGCTGCCCTGATCGGGTTTCAGTACCGTATACAACACGCGCAGACAGGTGGATTTACCCGCACCGTTCGGGCCCAGCAGGCCCGTAATGCGCGCGTCCCGGGCCTCGAAACTGATGCCATCCAGTGCCGTGACCGCGCCGAACCGTTTCACTAGCTCGGCTACTTTGATCATGGAGCCGGTCCCTGGGGATTGAGGAAAAACGGCGCGGGTTGTTGGCGGTTAACGCAGTCGCTAGCGAGTGTTTGCGGGGCGAGTTCGTCGAGGAATTCCGCCATGAGTCGGGGCACGCAGCCGATGGTTGCCATGCCGTGGCCCTGGCCGGCGACGACGACGTGCTTGCTGCGCGTAAAACCCGTGGCTGCTTGCTCACCGTAGGCGGGTGGCGTAATGGGATCGAACTCGCCGGAAAGCAATAAGGCCGGTACCGTGGACTGCAAAGGCGCTTTGAAGTTGTCGTCCATCGGTCCGCGCGGCCAATACTCGCAAATCGACTGCAGCGCATCGACTTGGCTGGTCCCTAGATAGGTCCGCTCCAGGGCGCCCCGGTCAAGGTCGGCAAAGAACGGTACGTCTTCGGCGCACACCACGGTGTTGTGCATGCCATAGGCAATCGCGTCCTCGAGTTGTTCGACGACCATGAAGGCTTGCGCCGCCAAAGGGTTCCAGTCGCCGTCGTAGGCCTGTTGGATAAACAGCGGCAGCAGGGCGGCGGTATCCGGGCTGTAGGTCAGCAAGCGCACCGCGGACTTCAACGCTAACTCCGTGAAGACTTCTTCGCTGACGATTCCGCTCAAAGGCGCGCGTAACTTGAGCGTGATAGGGGCAGCCTGCAGGCGTTCTACCAAAACGTCGAATTTCTCATTGACGTCGCCGTAGGTGGCGTTGCAACCGGAGTCTTCGCGACAGCGGCTAAAGATCGCCTGCAGGGTCGCCTCGGCATGGTGGGCGATTTCCGGCCCCAAGGTGACCGTTGCGGGCACGACTCCGTCGAGAATGACGGCACGCGTGTTGGCGGGATATTGGCGCGCATAGTGCTGCGCAACGCGAGTCCCGTAGGAGGCGCCGTAAATGTTCCACTGCTCGATATTGAGCGCCTGGCGGACTCGATCTAGATCGCGAACGGCAACCGAGGTCGTGAACCAGCGCGCGTCCACCTGTAACTCGTCCAGACATTGCCGCGTGATCTCGGCCACCGTCTCCGGGTCGGCAATCTCGAGCTCCTGGTCCGGCGGCAGGTTGCACGTGAGGGGTTCGGACTGGCCCGTGCCCCGCTGGTCGACCAAGATGATGTTGCGGTCGCGGCGGATGCGTTCGAAAGCCCCCCGGACCATCGGATAGAGTTCCGTCGCCGCCTGTCTCGGCCCACCGGCCAACAGGGTCAGCGGATCGAGGCTGGGTTCGGCGCTCAACGCCGCGACCCTCGCGACGAACAGTTCGATGTGCGGGCCCGATTCGTCGTCCGGGTCCAGCGGCACGCGCAGGTGGCCGCACTCCGCGGCTACCGAAGGCAGCGCCGGATTGGCGGTGAGGCGGCAGGGGGTCAGGTCTAATGCGGCGGCGGGACAGGCCCCCATGCCGAGGCACAGGCCCAGGGCGGCCGTTGGTATCAGGGTTTCGAGCTCCATGGGGCGGCTATGGTGGCGCGCTGGCGGGGATTTGCAACCCTTTTTGCCTGGCCAGGGGTGGCTGCGGCCACTACAATGCGCAGCCGTCACAGGGCCCAATCACCATGCTTCATTCCCGACACTATCAATGTATCGTCATCGGCGGCGGCCATGCCGGCACCGAGGCTGCCCTGGCGTCGGCGCGCATGGGGGTGCGGACCTTGTTGCTGACCCAGAACCTGGAAACCCTCGGGCAGATGAGCTGCAATCCGGCCATCGGCGGCATCGGCAAGGGTCACCTCACCAAGGAGATCGATGCCCTGGGCGGCGCCATGGCGCAGGCCATCGATGTGGCGGGCATTCAGTTTCGGACGCTCAATGCCCGCAAGGGCCCGGCGGTGCGGGCCACGCGTGCACAGGCGGACCGGGTTCTGTATCGCAACGCCATTCGCCAACGCTTGGAGCAGCAACCCAATCTCGATCTATTCCAGCAAGGCGTCGTCGACCTCATCGTGCGCGGCGAGCGAGTCGAAGGCGTCGTCACCCAGCTCGGTTTGGAATTTTTCGCCCCGGCCGTGGTATTGACCGTCGGTACGTTTTTAGGCGGACGCATTCACGTCGGGGATCAGCAATACGGCGGCGGCCGCGCCGGCGATCCCCCGGCCAATGCGTTGGCCGCGCGGCTGCGCGAATTGCCCTTCAACGTCGATCGGCTAAAGACCGGCACGCCGCCACGGATCGACGGCCGCAGCATCGACTACACGAAGTTGCAAATGCAGCCCGGCGATGAGCCCGTGCCCGTGTTTTCCTTCCTCGGCAGCGCAGCGGATCACCCCCAGCAGCTACCCTGTCACATTGCCTACACCAACGAGCGCACCCACGACGTCATTCGCGCCGGACTCGACCGGTCGCCGTTGTTCAGTGGCCAGATCGAAGGCACCGGCCCGCGCTATTGCCCGTCCATCGAGGACAAGATCGTGCGTTTCGCCGACAAGACCCAGCACCAAATCTTTGTCGAACCGGAGGGCCTCGACACCCACGAGGTGTATCCCAACGGCATATCCACCAGCCTGCCCTTCGACGTGCAAGAGGCGCTGGTGAAAACGATGGTGGGTTTCGAGCAAGCTCGCATCACCCGGCCCGGTTACGCGATCGAGTACGATTACTTCGACCCCCGCGACCTAAAACCGTCGCTGGAAACGCGCTTTGTCCGCGGTTTGTTTTTTGCCGGCCAGATCAACGGCACCACGGGTTACGAGGAGGCCGCCGCACAAGGACTGATTGCCGGCAGCAACGCGGCCCGCCAAGTCAAGGACGAGGCGGCCTGGTGCCCCGGCAGAGACGAGGCGTACATCGGGGTGCTGGTGGATGACCTCATTACCCTCGGTACGCTCGAACCCTATCGCATGTTTACCAGCCGGGCGGAATATCGTTTGCTGCTGCGCGAGGACAACGCGGATACGCGCTTGACGCCACACGGCCGAGAGCTCGGACTCGTCGATGACCACCGCTGGGCGATGTTCAGCGCCAAGCAAACGGCGATTACGAGCGAACGTGAACGCTTGGCGAGGCTGACGGTGCAGCCGGAGGATGGCGGAGACTTCGGCGGCCTGCTCCCGCATCCGCTGCGCCGGGAAAGTAAAGCGCTGGAGTTGCTGGCGCGGCCGGAACTCGATTACTCGGCGGTGGCGGCCCTTGCCAAGGTGGGTCGGGGCGCGGTATTGGATGCGCTCCCCGGGGAGGTCCGGATCGCTGTGCAGCGCGCGCTCGAGATCGAGCAGCGCTACGAGGGTTACATCGAACGGCAGACGGCTGAGATTCAGCGCCTGCAACGGTTTTCACAAACCGCGTTACCCGAACGGCTAGATTATTCGCAGGTGGTTGGCCTATCGAACGAAGTTCGCGAGAAACTCGAGCGCGTTCGACCCGCGACCGTGGGTCAGGCCGGGCGAATTTCCGGGGTTACCCCCGCGGCGTTGTCCCTGTTGCTGGTACATCTAAAGAAGGGCTCGACCGCCGACGCTCAGTCCGCGGCGATGGGTTAGCCCATGCCGATCGCTGCACCAGTGAGCCGCTGCGCCTGTGCGATCGTGTTACTCGTGCTGGCCGCCTGCGGCGCGAAGGAACCTGCCGAGGTTGACGCTGCGCAACAGACGCAGCGGCTCGCCGCCGAACAAATCATTCGCGTGGGTAATAGCAGCGAACCGCAAACCTTGGATCCCCATCGTGCCGAAGGCGTCCCGTCTTCGAATATCATGCGCGACCTGTTCGAGGGCTTAACCTCGGAAGCCCCCAACGGCGACATCATTCCCGGTGCCGCGAGCAGTTGGACGATCAGCGATGACGGCTTGACCTATACCTTCACGCTGCGGCCGGAAGCGCGTTGGTCCAACGGCGACCCGCTGACGGCCCACGACTTCGTCTACGGGCTACGCCGCAGCTTGGATCCGGCGACGTTGTCCAACTACACATTCATCCTGGCGCCGATTCTCAACGCGGCGGCCGTTTCCCAGGCGAAGATGCCGCCCGAGGCGCTGGGCGCGCGCGCGCTCGACGACCTCACGTTGGAGCTCGAGCTGAGCGGACCGACGCCTTATTTCCTCGGCTTGCTGAATCATGCCACCAGCTATCCGGTCCACCGGCCGAGCGTCGAAGCCCACGGCAACCAGCACACCCGGCCCGGCAACCTCGTCTCCAACGGCGCCTATCAGCTTGCCGAGTGGGTGGTGCAATCGCATATCAAGCTGGTCCGCAACCCGCAGTATTGGGATAACGCCGACACGACGATCGAAGAGGTGTGGTACTACGCCATCGAAGAGGAGTCCACCGAGCTGCGCCGTTATCGTGCCAGCGAACTCGACTACACCTATACCCTGCCCTACAAACAGCTGCCCTGGATTCGGGAGAATCTCCCCGATGAATTGCGCATCGCGCCGTATCTCGGCAGTTATTACTACGGTTTTAATCTGACCCGGCCACCCTTCAAGGACAATCTGCCGCTGCGCCGTGCGCTGGCCTTGGCCATCGATCGCGAGATCTTGACGCAGCGCGTCACCGGCGCCGGTGAAATTCCGGCCTACGGCTGGGTGCCGCCGGTTACCGGCTACCAGGGCCAAGCCATCATCGGTGCCGACTGGGACCAACCGCGCCGCAACGCCGCGGCGCTGGAGTTTTACCAACAGGCAGGATATTCCCAAGACAATCCGCTGCAGGTCCAGATTCTCTACAACACCAACGACAACCACCGCAGCATCGCCGTGGCCATCGCCGCCATGTGGAAGCAGGTATTAGGCGTCGAAACCAGTCTCATTAATCAGGAATGGAAAGTATTCTTGGACACGCGTGTGCGCAAAGTGGAAACCGAAGTGTTTCGCGCCGGTTGGATCGGCGACTACAACGACCCCCACGCGTTCTCGGTGCTGATGCACTCGGAATCCGGCCGTAACGATTCGGGCTATGCTAATCCGGAATACGATCGTCTGCTGGCACAGGCGGCGCAGGAAGGGGATCTCAAGGCCCGCGGCCGGCTGCTGGAACAGGCCGAAGGCATTCTGATGGCGGACCTACCGATCATCCCGATTTATTTTTACGTCACCAAGCGCGTGATGAAGCCCTGGGTGGGCGGGTTCGAAGACAACATTATGGATCACCACTATCACAAGGATATGTTTATCCTTGCGCACTAGCGGCGGGTGGTTAGGATTCGTAATCCAGCGCTAATATGTCCGCGTCTTGCCGCAGGGCGGTAGCCACCTCAACGTGGCGGGGGTGCGTCGCGTAGGCTTCTAGCGCCGCTTTGTCTTCGAGTATGACGACCAACCCGTGCGTGTAACCTCCCGCACGGTCGGTGAAGTTTGCGCCGATCGTCAGTTGCGAGATACCCGGAACGGCGTGCTCGAGGGAGGTGAGAGCGGCGACATGCGCGTCGATACTCGATGGAGCAACCCCGTCACGAAATTTGATCCAAACGATGTGTGTCACGGCCATGGTTCAGTCCGCGATGTCGAATTGCGCGTTGACGCGCGTGGAAAATTTCACTTGCCCCGCCGAGTACGATGCGGCGCCATCGGCGGATGCGGCTTCCGCGCGCATCAACTGCGGTCCGCGGGGACTGGGCGGCGAATAACCCATGTCGGTGGCCGTGATACTGCGCAGCGGTCCCACCTCGACGCCCAGGGTTGCCGCCAATACCTCGGCGTTGTGCCGGGCATCTTGGGCCGCACGTTTCAAGACTTCAGTCTCCGCACCGCTTTGGTCCGCGAGGCCCAGCTCGGGATCGGAGACTTGGTTGACCCCCAGGTCCACCGCGCCCTCGACCAATTGACCTAGCTTTTCCAAGTCGCGGAGGTCCACGCTGAGCGAGCGCGACACGTAGTAGCCCGTGAGATTGCGTTCACCGCTCTTGTTGTCCCAGTGATACTCAGGGCGAATATTTGCTCCGGTCGTACTCACATGCTTGTCCTGGATACCCAGCCGCTTAGCAAACGCCAGGAACTTGTTGGTCGTCGCGTTGACTTCGTCGCGCGCTTTGTCCAAGACGGGGCCGCGGGACTCCACCCCTAGGGTCAACGTCGCACGGTCGGGGCTGACGCTGACCTCGCCCTTGCCGCTGACGGTGATCAAACGCAGGTTGTCGGTTTCTGTGTGGCCCATTTGCGGTATTCCCACTATCAAGCTCAGCATCAGCCAGGTTCGTAAGCTACTCATGAATCGTGTCCTCTCGGTGAGGCGTGTCGTCCGATCAGCTTAGCGTGTTCCGCATGCCGGGGTAAGTGGTGGGTCAGCGCTGCAGCGGCGCCCCATCGTTCGGCATCGCCGCAATGGTCGATTCGATCCAGGCTTGGGCTTCGGCGTTGATCTCCCGCGGGTCACGGCCCGCCGTCGGTATCGGTGCGCCGATGACGAAGTGGACAGTGCCCGGCCGTTTCAGCCATCCCCGCCGCGGCCAATAGCTCCCCGCGTTGTGGGCGACCGGTACCAGGGGGCAGCCACTCTCGCTGGCCAATAGCGCTCCGGACACCCCGTAGCGGCGTGTTTCTCCCACCGGCATGCGGGTGCCCTCCGGGAAAATAACCACCCACAGGCCCGCGGCCAAGCGCTGTTTCCCTTGGCTGACGACCTGGTCGACGGCGCTGCCGCCGGCGCTGCGGTTGATCGCAATGGGGCTCAGTAATGCCAGCGCCCAGCCTAGAAAGGGCGCCCAAATCAGCTCGCGTTTTAATACCCAGGTGTGCTGCGGGAACAACCTGAAGCCGACGATCGTCTCCAAGGCGGAGGAATGTTTAATGAGGGCCACGCTGGGTTGGTCAGGTAGGTTCTCCAAGCCCTCGAATTTCAACGCCAGCCCGCAAAGCCGCTTTAACAACCACAACACGAGCCCCGCCCAGCTCAAGATGGCCACCCACATGGCCTTGCGCCCGAATGGTGTCAACAGAATCACGACGACCGAATAAATCATGACGGAAAAAAACAGCGCCACGGTGTAAGTGATGGAACCGAGCCACTGGCGCAACGGTTTCATGAGTCTTGCGCCTCGGCGCACAACGCGGCCGCCGCTGCGGCAAGATCGGGATAGGTTTCCACTGGATGCGGCAAGCTGCCTTGGGTGGCGCGGCCGTTACCGGTAAGCACCAAGATTGGTCGTGCGCCCATCTGCTCAGCGGCCGCCAAGTCACGTGTCGAATCGCCGATTGCGGGAACGCCGCGCAGCGAACATGCGTAGTCACGCTCGACCTGTTCCAGCATGCCGGGTTTCGGCTTGCGGCAATCGCAGCCCGCGTCGGGGTGATGCGGACAAACGTAGATGTTGTCCAATGCGCCCCCGGCGGCCTCGACCGCCGCAAGCATCTTGGCGTGAATCGCCTGTAACGTGGCCTGATCGAAAAGCTCGCGGCCAACGCCGGATTGATTGGTTGCGACCACCACCGTAAAACCGTTCGCGCAGAGCGTCCCGATAGCTTCCAAGCTGCCAGGCAGCGGCTGCCATTCTTCGGGAGACTTGATGTAATCGTCGGAGTCGGCGTTGATGACGCCGTCCCGATCGAGCACTATCAACCGCTGCTTTCCCACGGCGTCGGTGTCTAGCCGGCGGCGAGCCGAGAAAGGTCGGCGACACCGTTATAGAGTTCCCGAATCTCGGCCAGCAGCGCAAGCCGATTGGCGCGCAAATCTTTACGGTCCGCCATCACCATCACGTCGTCAAAAAATCGATCGATGACCGCGCGCGTGCCCGCCAGTTCAGCCATGGCTTCCCCATAAGCCTGTTTCGCCAGGGCCGGTTCAACCTGTTGACGCAACCGCTGGAGGGTTTCATAGAGGGCAATTTCTGCGGGCTCTTGCAACAACCGCGCGTCCGCTTTGGCGGGCATTTGGCCCTTCGCCTTACGCAGAATATTGGCGACGCGCTTGTTGGCTGCCGCCAAGCTGGCGGCAGCTTCATCGCCGGCGAAAACCTGCAGCGCTTGCAACCGCCGATGAAAATCCA
>JAHEKG010000007.1:14244-34336 GCA_024638475.1 Rhodospirillales bacterium
CCGGTTGGCCGCCACGGCATTCAACATCTCGGTCGTAAATACGGTTTGTTGTTCACGGTAGTACGCGGGGAGCCGATCCAATAAATAGTCGTAGACAGCATCGGCCAACAGCGCGGGCTGGTCATCGACCGGCAATTGCAGGCAGGCGCTAGCGACTAGCCCACGGATGTCCAACGGGAGCTCACACTCGATGGTGATGCGCAGGATGCCCAGGGCGGCCCGGCGCAAGCCGAACGGGTCGCGGGTACCGGAGGGTTTTTGCCCAATCGCGAAGATGCCGCACAACAGGTCCAGTTTGCCGGCTAATGCCAGGCATTGGCCGATACCGTTGTCGGGCACGCGGTCACCGGCGAATCGCGGCCAATATTGCTGTTCTAGCGCCGTCGCGATGTCATCCGGTTCGCCGTCATTGCGGGCGTAGTAAGCACCCATGATGCCCTGCAATTCCGGAAACTCCCCTACCATGTCGGTCACGAGGTCGCAGCGCGACAGTTCCGCGGCCCGCCGCGCGTGGGTCTCGTTGTGGCCCAGCTCGGCCGCGATTAGCGCCGCCAGACCGGCCAACCGTTCGGAGACCTCGAACAGCGAACCTAACTTGCTTTGGAACAACACCGTGCGCAACCGCTCACGGCGAGCATGCAGGGGCTGCTGTCGATCCTTGCCGAAAAAGAATGCCGCGTCGGCCAAGCGCGGTCGGACGACGCGTTCGTATCCGGCGCGAATCACCTCCGGCGTCGGGCTGTCGATGTTACTGACCGCTAGAAACTTCGGCTTCAGCCGGCCGTCTTTACCGCGTAATGGCACGAAGCGCTGATGGCCCTGCAGAGTGGCGATCAAGACTTCCTCCGGTAACTTAAGATACTCGGCCTCGAAGCTGCCGCCGATGACGATCGGCCATTCGACGAGGGCGGTGATTTCATCCATTAGGCTTGCGTCGATCACGGCTTCTGCCGCCTGCTCCGCCGCGGCGGCACCGATCTGTTCCGCAACCCGGGCGCGCCGCGTCGCAAAATCGGCGATGACGAAACCGTTGTCGTTGAGCGCACCTGGGTAGTCGTCGGCCGACGCTAGCTCGATCTGCTCGGGCGCATGAAACCGATGCCCCCGCGTTGTGCGCCCGGCCGTCTGCCCCAATAGCTCGCCGGACACGACCTCGTCGCCGAGCAAGATTATCAACCAGTGCACCGGCCGGACGAACTCATGGTCGCGATCGGCCCAGCGCATCGGTTTTGCCACGGGCAGCTTGTTTAATGCGGTGCCGACGATCTCGGTAATGCAAGCCGAAGCCGCCTTGCCGGTAACGGTCGTGCGATGCAGGAGCCAGGCCCCCTTAGGGGTTTCCAGCCGCTCGAGTTCTTCAATCTCGCGGCCGACGCTGGTGGCGAAGGCGAGGCCGGCGCGACTCGGTTTGCCATCCGCTTCAAAAGCAACCGCTACGGAAGGGCCGCGTTTTTCAACCTGTTCATCCGGCGCTTGCAGCGCCAATGCACTGACTTTCAGCGCCAAGCGCCTGGGCGTGGCGAACGCGGCCACGGGACCGTGGCCGAGGCCCGCATCGGCCAGCCCCTGAATGACGCCGGCCTCAAAAGCTTGGCTGAGCCTCGCCAATGATTTGGGCGGCAATTCCTCGGTGCCGAGCTCCACCAGCAGATCCGCGTGCGCGGTGCTCAAGATGATTGCAGCATCGGGAAACCGAGCGCCTCGCGGCTGTCGAAATAGGCTTGCGCGACGGCCCGCGCCAACTCGCGCACGCGCAGGATGTAGCGCTGCCGCTCCGTGACTGAGATCGCATGGCGTGCATCCAACATGTTGAAGCTGTGAGACGCCGTCAGTACTTGCTCGTAGGCGGGGAGGGTGAGGCCCAGTTCGATGAGGCGTTGAGCTTGAGTTTCGGCGTGGTCGAAGGTTGTGAACAAGAAATCGCTGTCGGCATGCTCGAAGTTGTAGCGTGACATCTCTACTTCGTTTTGATGAAACACGTCGCCGTAACTCACCTGGCCGAATGGCCCGTCGGTCCAAATCAAGTCGTAGACGTTCTCGACGCCTTGCAGATACATGGCGATACGTTCGAGGCCATAGGTGATCTCACCCGTCACCGGCCGGCAATCCAACCCGCCCACCTGCTGGAAGTAAGTGAACTGAGTCACTTCCATACCGTTCAGCCAAACCTCCCAGCCCAGTCCCCAAGCACCCAACGTGGGTGACTCCCAATTATCTTCGACGAAACGAACGTCGTGCTGACGGCAATCGATGCCGAGTTGTTCCAGGGATCCCAGGTAGAGACCCTGGAGATCTTCTGGCGAAGGTTTGATAACCACCTGATACTGGTAGTAGTGCTGCAGCCGGAAGGGGTTGTCGCCGTAACGGCCGTCGGTCGGCCTCCGGCTGGGCTGCACATAGGCGGCCGCCCATGGCTCCGGGCCGATCGAGCGCAGGAAGGTGGCCGGATGAAAGGTGCCCGCCCCCATTGCCATGTCGTAGGGCTGCAGCAGCACGCAACCCCGGTCCATCCAATAGGCCTGGAGCGCGAGGATGAGGGTCTGAAAGGTAGGCGGAGCCGTTTGGATGGGTTGATCGCTCATGGATGCAGTTTAGGGGCCGGCTTGGCTTACCAAAAGCGCGGGAGTATACGGGGAGTGTGCCGCTGCCGCACCGGGGCGGGCATTGATCAATTTGCACCAATGTAGTGCCATGACGCCAAAAATGCACCATAATAGCCCCTGATAAGCACCGTCGGATGACGAATTCAATTTAAAATCAATGAGTTATCCTCAGGATGGTGCTGGCATGGTTCATGCACTTACGGTGTCTCGGGTCGACTGGTCCTGCGGGGCACCGCACGGGCCTGGGCTCGCCTGGGTTTTTACATTGAACACACACAAATCTCGAAAGATGGAGGAAGACTTTGATGTCAGCCGATGACGTTCTCAAGCAGATCAAAGAACAGGATGTGAAATTCGTCGATTTCCGTTTTACCGATACCAAGGGCAAAGAACAACATGTCACGGTGCCGGCGCACACGGTCGACGACTCGCTCTTTGAAGACGGCAAAATGTTCGACGGGTCCTCCATTGCCGGATGGAAGGGCATCAACGAGTCCGACATGATCCTAGTGCCAGATAGTGACACGGCGGTGCTGGACGTTTTTGCTGAGGAAGCCACGTTGAACCTACGGTGCGACGTGGTTGAGCCGTCCACCATGCAAGGTTATGAACGTGATCCGCGGTCGGCCGCCAAGCGGGCCGAGGCCTACATGCAGTCCACGGGTATTGCCGATACGGCATTCTTTGGGCCTGAGAACGAGTTTTTCGTGTTCGACGACGTGCGTTGGGGCGACGACATCAGCGGCGCCTTTTACAAGGTGGAGTCGAGCGAGGCGGATTGGCATTCCCACAAGGAATACGAGGGAGGCAACATCGGTCACCGGCCCGGCGTGAAGGGCGGGTATTTCCCGGTGCCGCCGGTTGACTCGCTGCACGACATCCGCTCGGCGATGTGTCTGGCCATGGAAGAATTGGGCTTAGAGACCGAGGTTCATCACCATGAAGTCGCGACGGCGGGGCAGTGCGAAATTGGCGTCAAGTTCAATACCTTGGTACGGAAAGCCGATGAGGTACAGATCCTGAAGTACGTGGTCATGAATGTCGCCCACAGCTATGGCAAGACCGCGACCTTCATGCCCAAACCACTGGTCGGGGATAACGGCAATGGCATGCACATCCACCAATCTTTGGGCAAGGGCGGTAAGAACCTGTTCACGGGCGACGGCTACGGCGGTCTATCGGAGACGGCGCTCTACTATATCGGCGGGATTCTAAAACACGCTCGCGCCATTAACGCGTTCTCGAATGCTACGACGAATAGCTACAAACGTTTGGTGCCGGGTTTCGAAGCGCCCACGTTCTTAGCCTATTCGGCGCGCAATCGGTCCGCTTCCGTGCGTATTCCGTATATTGCCAACCCCAAGGGCCGGCGCGTCGAGGTGCGGTTCCCGGATTCAACGGGCAATCCCTACTTCGCCTTTACGGCCATGCTGATGGCGGGTCTCGACGGCATTCAGAACAAGATCCATCCGGGGGATGCCATGGACAAAGATCTCTACGATTTGGCGCCGGAAGAAGAGAAGGAATTGCCGACCGTCTGTTTTTCGTTGGATCAAGCACTGGACGCACTGTCGGCGGATCGCGAGTTCCTCAAGGCCGGAGATGTGATGTCAGATGATCTGATCGATGCCTACATCGACTTGAAGATGGAGGAGGTCACCCGTCTGCGAATGACGACCCATCCGGTCGAGTTCGACATGTACTACAGCCTTTAAGCGGTAACCCGGAGGGCGGCGGGACTTAAGTAAAATGTGCGGGAATTCAAGTAATTCCCGCCAGTTCCTTTGTTCTTACCCGGGTTTGGAGCTAAGCTTGGGGCATGCGTAAGTGGATTCTGCTAGCAAGTTTTCTCAGTGCCTCGGCCTTCGCCGCAACGGCTTACAAATGGGTCGACGAGAACGGTCAAGTGCACTACTCCGACCGTCCCCGCGAGGGGGCGCAGGAAGTCGTATTGCCCTCGTACCAAGGCTATGGCCGGCGGGCGGCACCCCGGCCGCGGGCAGGCGCCGCCAGCCCGTCACCACAGAATACCGCCAACCAGCCGGCGGTCGAGCGCCCCTACGACCGGATGGAAATCGCGTCTCCCACCGAGCAGGAGACGCTGTGGAACATTGGCGGCAACCTCAATGTTGCCGTCGATATGGCGCCGCGCCTGCGCGTCGGCCATCGTTTGGTCGTCTACTTGGACGGCAATCGCTTGGAATTGAACCCCCCCAGCGCCAGTTTCGTCGTGCCGGAGGTGTTTCGGGGCACCCACTCGCTGCAAGTCGCCGTCGTGGATGCCTTCGATCAGGAACTGGTGCGCACCAACCCGCGCCGCTTCATGGTGCAGCAAACCTCGGCGCTCAATCCGCAGCGGGCAAATCCGCGCCCCGCAATTCCCGGCGGGTCCGCGGGCAACTAGAACCCGCGGCCATCGCGGCCGCTGATTCCGGGCGCAGCTTTAGAGCCGCGCGCTCCTCAGTCCCGGGCAACTCGGACCGAATTCTCCGCAGCCTGACGACCGCGGTGTTAGTCGTTGATCGCGCCCTGACCGTCACTTACCTCAATTCGGCCGCGGAGAATCTGCTGCACATCAGCGCCCGGCAGGCAAATGGGCAGCCGGTGGCGCAATTGTTCTTGCCCGCCGAAGAAGTCACCCGTTTATGCGAGCGGGTGTTCGAAACCGAGCTCACCTTTAGCTGCCGCGAACTCGAGGTCGTGGTTGCCGGCCAGCGAATCACCGTGGACTGCAGCGCAGCCCCGCTAGAAGATGGCGCGGAATTCGTGTTGCTCGAATTTTTCGACGCGGGCGGGCGCGTCCGCATCCGCGGCGAAGAAGAATTGGTGGCGCAACAGGACTTGAGCCGGCGCATCGTCCGTCAGCTGGCTCATGAAATAAAGAATCCCCTGGGTGGGTTGCGAGGCGCCGCGCAGTTATTGGAACGCAGGCTGTCCGATCCGAAGGCGCAGGCGTTTACATCGGTCATTATCGGGGAAGCGGACCGGCTGGCAGCGTTGGTGGATAGTGTGCTCAATCCCGGCGAAGCGCCAAAGCCGACCGAGATGAATATCCACGAGGTCACCGAACACGTTGCCGCGCTCATCGAAAGCGAGGGGCGCGCGGATGTCGCCATCAGTCGGGATTACGATCCAAGCCTGCCACCGCTATGGGCGGATCGTAACCAACTCATCCAGGCCTACCTCAACTTGGCCCGTAATGCCCTCGACGCGCTGGAAGGGCAGGGCGGCAATCTGGTCTTCCGCACCCGGGCCCTGACGAACATAACCATCGCAGGTCACCGCCATAAGTTGGTGGTGTCCGCGGAAGTCGAGGACGATGGCCCGGGCATCCCCGCGGCGCTCCAGGCAACCGTGTTCTACCCACTCGTAACGGGCGGGTCTAAGAGCACGGGAATCGGCTTGACGGTCGCTCAGGAATTGGTCGGCCGCCACCAGGGACTTATCGAGTTCGAGAGCCGGCCTGGCAAGACCGTTTTCAAGATGCGGCTGCCGTTGCGGCGGGCGGGGAGCGCGGCCTGATGAGTATGAATGTTTGGGTCGTGGACGACGACGATTCGGTGCGCTGGGTGCTCGAGGAGGCGCTGCGCCAGGCGGAGATGAACCCAACGGTGTTTGCTTCGGGGGAAGCGTTTTTTAGCGCGCTGTTACAAGACCGGCCGGATGTATTGGTAACGGATATCCGGATGCCGGACATTTCGGGCCTGGATTTGATGGCCAAGCTCAGCCGCAGCCACCCCGACATTCCCGTCATCGTCATCACCGCCCATTCCGACCTCGATAGTGCCGTGGCGGCGTACCAAGGCGGAGCGTTCGAATACTTACCGAAACCCTTCGATTTGGACGAAGCGGTGGAACTCGTTAATCGCGCGGCCCGGCAGCACGGGGAGTCGGTGAGGCAGACGAGCGGCGGCCGCGTGTTCCCGAGCCTAATTGGTCAGGCGCCGGCAATGCAGGAGGTGTTCCGCGCCATCGGCCGGCTGTCGCGCTCGAGCATGACGGTGTTGATTACCGGGGAATCCGGTACCGGCAAGGAACTCATTGCCCGCGCCCTGCATGAGCACAGTCCCCGCTCCGGGAAACCCTTCGTCGCGTTGAACACCTCGGCGATCGCCCCGGAATTGCTGGAGTCAGAGCTGTTCGGACACGAGAAGGGCGCGTTTACGGGTGCGAACGAGCGCCGTATCGGCCGCTTCGAACAGGCGGACGGCGGCACGTTGTTCCTGGACGAGATCGGCGACATGTCGGCGGCGGCCCAGACGCGTCTGCTGCGGGTGCTGGCCGAGGGCGAGTTCTACCGAGTGGGCGGACAAACCTCTATCCGCGTGGATGTGCGCGTCATCGCCGCTACCCACCAGGATTTGGAAGCGGCCAGCAAGAGCGGCCATTTTCGCGAGGACCTGTTTCATCGTTTGAACGTCATGAATATTCATGCGCCGCCGCTACGCGAGCGCCGCGAAGACATTCCGTTGTTGCTGCAATTTTATTTGGATAAAGCCGCCGAAGAGTTGTCGGTCAGCGCCAAGAGTTTGTCACCCGAAGCGCTGGAGTTGTTATGCAATCACGACTGGCCCGGCAACGTGCGTGAGGTGGTGAATGTTTGCCGGCGCATGACAGTATTGGCGGCGGGCCAAGAGATCGTGCTCGAGGATGTGCCGCTTTCCGCGGCATCGGTAGGCGCGGAAGACGTGGATTGGGTGCGGGCATTGGACCGTTGGGCGCAGTTGCAGTTGGCCAACGGCAGTCAAAAGCCCTTGCTCGAGCAAGCGCTGCCGCTGTTCGAAGGCACCCTCATCAAGTCGGCCCTGCGCGCAGCGCGGGGCAGGCGTCAGGATGCAGCTAAGCTCTTGGGTTGGGGGCGCAACACGCTGACGCGGAAACTAAAAGAACTGTCGGACGAGTAGTTGCCGGCGCCGCGCTGGGGCAACTAGGCCTTGTCCCGTAAGGAGCCGATCAACTCCGGTAATGACGCCTCGCCGAGGTAGTCGGCGATACCGGCATTGATGGCTTGGCACGCCAAGGGTTCGTAGAACAGGGCAGTACCCACGCCGACCGTGCTGGCGCCGGCGATTAAGAATTCCAACGCGTCGTTAGCGCTGACGATGCCGCCTTGACCGATGATGGGTACATCGTGAAATTTCGCGACTTCGTAGACCTGATTGACTTTCAACAGCGCGATGGGTTTGATGGCCGGCCCGGACAGCCCGCCGCGGCCGTTACCGAGAATGGGCGTGCGTTTGGAGACATCGATGGCCATGCCCATGATGGTGTTGATCACGGCGAACCCGTCGGTGCCCGCTTCGATGCAGGCCCTGGCGTTTTCGGCGATATCCGTCTGGTTGGGCGATAACTTGGTAATGATGGGTTTAGTGGTCGCCTGGCGACAGACTTCGACGACGCGCGCCGACATGGCAGGATCGTTGCCGAATTCCACGCCGCCCTCTTTGATATTCGGGCAGGAAATGTTGATCTCGATGGCATCAATGGGAGAATCGTCGAAACGCCGCGTCACTTCTGCATAGTCTTCGATGGTGGAACCACAGACGTTGGCGATAAATCGCGTTTCGGAAAAATCCAGGCTTGGCAGAATTTCGCGGACCAC
This sequence comes from Rhodospirillales bacterium, assembly GCA_024638475.1. Lineage (GTDB taxonomy): Bacteria > Pseudomonadota > Gammaproteobacteria > Steroidobacterales > JAHEKG01 > JAHEKG01. The sequence continues at coordinate 22,450 of JAHEKG010000007.1, forward strand.
TGCATCGACGCCGGGGTTTTGCAGGCCGATGGCGTTAAGCATGCCCATGGGCGTTTCCGCGATGCGGTGCGGCGGATTACCCAGACGCGGTTCCAAGGTCGTTCCCTTTAGCACGATGGCGCCTACGTGCCGATTCGAAAACCCTTGAACCCGCGTGTACTCCTCCCCGAAACCTACGCAGCCGGACAACAGTACAATGGGCGAATTCAACGTCAAACCGCAGAATTCGTTCCGTAGCCGCGGATCGGGTAGGTTATCGAGGGGTTTGGTGGCAGCCATGGGTAGATTATAGGCGGTTAGCGACGATCTATGTTTCATGTGATTTTGTATCAGCCAGAGATACCCCCCAATACCGGCAACGTCATCCGCCTGTGTGCCAATGTCGGCGCCGGGCTGCACCTGATTCGGCCGTTGGGTTTTACGATGGATGAGCGGCGCTTGCGCCGGGCGGGCCTGGACTATCACGAGTTAGCCCGGGTCACCGAGCACGGGAGTCTCGACGCTTGTTTGCAACAGCTAGGCCAGCCGAGGCTGCTGGCGGTGTCCACCCGCGGCGGGCGGCGCTACGATACGGTGCAATATCAGCCTGCCGATGCGATAGTGTTCGGCCCGGAAACGCGCGGTCTTCCTCAAGGGTTATTGGATGCCCTGCCGCCAGAGCAGGTGTTGCGGATACCGATGCGCGCCGGTAACCGGAGTTTGAATTTATCGAACGCAGTGGCAGTGGTGGCGTACGAGTGTTGGCGCCAACTCGATTTCAACGAAGGCGGAGAAGGTTTGCAATGAAACGGATCCTAAGGGCCGGTGGACTGGTCGTACTGGCAGTGTTAGCCGCGGGTGCGGGTGGCGAAACGGAACCTCGATACAGCCGGCCGGCGGGTGCGGCGGAATCGTCCGCACCCTTCATTGCCGCTGGCTTTAGGGCCTTGTTCACCTGTTCCGCGCACTTCCACGCAGGGCGCCCGCTGGAAGACATCTTACGCGTCGAGCTGGCCGACACCGCGGCACTCGGTTTGCCCGCGCCGGTCATTGATCGCGAACGCGGTTTGGTGCAGGCCGCCGATCTCGAGGGTAATCGACGCACAGCGGTTTATCGGCACAGCATGGGGTGCACCCTCCTCGCTCCGCACCAGCGCGTTGCGGATAGCATTCGGCTTCCCTATGTCGAGTTTCGCCCCTCCGCGCCATTGGACCGTGTGCCGTTTCCGGCGGGTAACTTGGTTGTCGTCAACGGCGGCGGTACTTGGAGCCACGGCCGCCAGCTCCGCGCTATTTCCGACGCGACCTTCGACGGGGAAAGTTACGGCTCGGGAAGTTTGACCACCGGGCTGGTGGTGGTGGCCGGCGGCCGCATTCTGCTCGAGCACTACCGGCCATTGTTCGGCCCCCACAGCGGTTATCGCACCTGGTCCACGGCCAAGACCATCAGCGCCGCCGTCATCGGTGTCGCCGTGGCGGAGGGATTGCTGGACATCGACGAGGCCGCGCCCATTCCCGAATGGCAATTCGGTAACGATCCTCGCGCCGCAATCACGCTCCGCCAGCTGTTGTGGATGGCGAGCGGGTTGGCGGGCGAGGGTAGGGATACCGATGCGATCTATTTCGGCGGCCAAGATGTCATCAGCGCCGCAACCACAACGCCACTCGAGGCTGCGCCGGGGACACGCTGGAAGTACGCCAACAACGACACGTTATTGTTGCTACGCGCATTGCGCGCCGCCATCGATGACGATCATGCTTACCTGCGTTATCCCTACGATAAGCTGCTGCGCCGCATTGGCATGTTCGACACCCGCATGGAGACCGACCACGCGGGTAACTTCATAGCCTCCAGCCAGGTGTATACGACCGCCCGCGACTTAGCCCGCTTCGGCTTGCTATTAGCCAAGGACGGCGTCTGGCAGGGCGAGCGGGTCTTGCCCGAAGGCTGGGTAGCGTTTCTAACGACGCCGGCGCCGATGCGCCAGAGCGCGGCCGGCGGATGGGGTTACGGCGCGCAGGTGTGGCTGTTGAACGACGTGCCCGGGATTCCGGCGGGGACGTTCACGACCCTGGGCACCAAGGGCCAATACGTCACCGTCGTGCCAGCACACGATCTGGTCATTGTTCGCACCGGCGTCGATCCCGCGGGGGCGCGATTCGCCCAAGACCGCCTCGTTGCGGACATCGTCGCCGAGCTCTATCCCGCAGTGCGTTAACCTATTCGGGTGTGATCGGCCGGGCCATGAGTTCGGTGACGGCGGCCTGCGGGTCCTTGCCCTCGTAAATGACCGCGTGAATCTGTTCGACGATGGGCATTTCAACGCCGCGTTGCTTCGCTACCTCGTAGACCGCTTGGGCGGCGTAGTAGCCCTCGACGACCTGGCCGATTTCAATCTGGGCGGCCTCGATGCTCTTACCCTCCGCCAGGGCCAGGCCGAAGCGCCGATTACGGGATTGGTCATCCGTGCAGGTGAGCACTAGGTCGCCCATGCCGGATAGGCCCATGAAGGTGTCCTGGCGCGCCCCCAAGGCGAGGCCCAGCCGCGTCATCTCGGCGAGTCCGCGGGTCAGCAAGGCAATCCGGGTATTGGCGCCGAAACCCAGGCCATCGGAAATACCCGCGCCGATGGCCAGGGCGTTCTTGACCGCGCCGCCCACCTCGACACCGACGATATCGCTGGCGGTATAGGCGCGAAATGTGCCCGTCGTGATGCTTTTCGCCAAGCGTAAACAGTAGTCGGCGTCCTTGCTCGCGATCGTCATCGCACTGGGTAATCCCCGGCCGACTTCCTTGGCGAACGTGGGCCCGGACAGCACGGCAAACGCGGTGTTACCCGAGAAAACCTCCGCCGCCACCTGGTGGGGAAGCAGGCCGCTGGATAATTCGAAGCCCTTGGTCGCCCAGGCCAAATGGCTGAGGTTTGGTAGGACATGGTGTAACGCGACGAGGGCTTCCCGAAAAGAGTGGCTGGGAACGACGACGAGCACATCGTCGGCGGCTTGAACTGCGGCCCGCAGATCGTCGCTCACCTCTAGGCCGGGCGGGAAATTGACGCCTGGCAAATACCGTTCATTGCAACCCACCGTGGCCATCGCGCGCACGCGGGTTGAGTCCCGCCCCCAAAGCGTTGTGGGGTGGCCGGCCCGTGCGAATTGCACCGCCAGCGCGGTGCCCCAGGACCCTGCTCCGAGGACCGCCAGGGAGGTGGTCGCGGGCGCGTTAACTGGGCGGCCTCGTCAAGCTAGTTGACCGTTGCCGCATCCGGCGATTGTCCTTGTTGCAAGGCTTGGGCATACAGTGCGTCGAAATTAATGGGTTGCAGGAGGAGTTGTGGGAAGCCGCCCCTTGCGACCATGTCGGCGACGGCTTCGCGGGCAAACGGGTAGAGGGTTGCCGGACAGAAGCTGCCGACCAATACGCGCTGCTCCTGCTCGCCATAACCCTTTATCAAAAACACGCCCGCTTGCTGCAGTTCACATATGAATAGGGTCCTGGCGTCCGCCTTGGCCTCGATATTCAAGGTCAGGATAACCTCCTGGGTGTCAGGTCCGACCTGCCGAGTGTTCGAGCGGATGTTGAGTTGTGTTTCGGGATTGAGGTTTTCGCCGAAACAATCGGGCGCCCTCGGTGACTCGAATGATAGATCTTTAACGTAGATCTTTTGCAGCAATAACTGCTTGCCGTCGTCTCCCGCGGGGGATTCTTCCGTCATGGTATTCGGGTCTCCTCGGAGTTTTCGGTGCTGGCGGACAGCAGTTTGTCCAAATCGCCCGTGCGCTCGAGTGCGTTGAGATCATCGTAGCCGCCGACATGGGTGTCGCCTATGAAAATCTGCGGCACGGTGTGGCGGCCGCTGCGTTGCTCCATTTCGGCCCGCAGGGCGCTGTCGGCCGATACGTTGCATTCTTCGTAGCCAATCGACTTCTTCTTGAATAGGAATCTGGCGGCCATGCAGTACGGGCAGTAGGGGGTGGAATACATGACCACCTTCGCGTCGGCCACGGCTATTTCACCAACGGTAGATTGTCTTCACGCCAGGCGCGGATACCGCCACGGACGCTGAATACCTTCTCGAACCCAGCTTTTCTCAAGAGATTGGCGGCACGACCCGAGGACATGCCCGAATCGCAAACCACTAACACGTTTTTCTTGCGAAATTTTTCCTTCGTCTGATCGGCCTCGAGGGTATCCAGTGGAATATTCTTGGCGCTGACTAAATGCCCGCCTGCGAACTCCTCGGGTTTGCGGACATCCACGACGACCGCGCCCCGGTTCATGAGCTGGACGGCCTGGGGTATCGTAACGTTGGTTACCCCCTGGGACTTCAGCCGTATTTCGTAGTAAAGCACGGCGAAACCCGTGGCCATGATAAACAAGACCAACAGGGGATGATTGCCGGTAAATTCGACCAATTGACTCAAAGGCAGCTTCCCAAGGCTTGGGGATAGGGCGCGGCATTATATAACAAGGTGTGCGGTTGGCGTGGCGGGTTTGGTTACCTACACTTCACCCTCATGAAGAGACTTGCGTCCCTCGCCCTCGTCGTGGGCCTCGCCGCCAGTCTGTTCGGGCTGCCCCAGGCGGGTGTCGGCGACGAGCAGGCAGAGCTGGCCGCCCTGCGGGCCAAAATGCAGGCCCTGGAAAAGCGGTTGTCTAAGCAGAGCGCCGAGCGGGATCAGGTCGGGGCGGCGCTCCGAGCGGTCGAGACCCAGATCGGCAGCGCATCCAGGCGCTTAACTCAACTCGCTAACGAACAAGACCAACTCATGACGGAGAAGGCGGCGCTCACCGAGGCCACCGCCGCCAGCCGAGGCCGCCTGGCCGGCCAGCAAGCAGCCCTCGCGGATCAGTTGCGCATGAACTACATGGTTGGCCGGCAAGAGAATCTCAAGCTGCTCTTGAATCAAGATAGTCCGGCCCGGCTTGGTCGGATGTTGGTGTATTACGAGTATTTGAACGCGGCGCGCAGCGAGAGTATCGAGGGCGTCAATGCCGAATTGACCAAGCTCGCCAGCCTCGACGCCGAGAATAATCGCTTGCTAACGCGAATCGAGACATTGCGTGGAGAACAACAACAAACCCTGCGCGGGCTAAACGCGGCCCGCGAGGAACGCAGCGGCGTGATGCTGCGCTTGAACAAGGAATTGCGGCAAGGCGGGGGCGAGCTCGAACGACTCAAGGCCGAAGAGGGCGAGCTGCGCGGGCTGGTCGAGGAGCTGAAGGCGTTGCTCGCAGAGTTCCCGGCGGAGTCCAGCCAGCGCTTCAGCGCCGTACGCGGCCAACTCGGATGGCCGGTGCCCGGACGGTTGCTCAATGATTATGGCCAGCCACGAGCCGGCAACTTGCGCTGGAATGGGGTCCTGGTGGGTGCCGATAGCGGCACCAGTGTGCGGGCGCTGTACTACGGCAGGGTCGTGTTCGCCGATTGGTTGGCCGGCATGGGGTTGCTGCTCGTGATCGAGCACGGGGAAGGCTATATGAGTCTGTATGGCCACAATGAGGCCTTGCTGAAGGAAGCCGGTGACTGGGTGGAGCCCGGCGAACGGGTCGCCCTGGTCGGTGATTCCGGCGGCCAAGGCACCCCGGGGCTTTATTTCGAGATCCGCCGCGCGGGTGAGCCACAGAACCCCCACCGCTGGATCAAGAAGAGCCTGGCCTCCCGCTAGACGGCGTAACATAAGCTAGGCCGGCTATGGGCCCGCGGGAACCGACTGCGTCGTACCCAAGTCGCGAAGGGCTGTGCTAACCTCGGTAAATAAAGAGGCGGCAAACGGCTTCTATGTCACTGAAGGTTCGCAGCGTATTGGTACTGGTAGTGGGCGCGGTGCTCGGCCTCACTATTTCCCTGGGCGGTGGCGTCCTCGCGGAGCGCCATACCGTGCAAAGCGAGAGCTTGCCGGTCGAACAAGTGCGCATGTTGGCGGAAGTATTGGAACGCGTCCGCCGCGATTACGTCGATGTCGTTGACGACCGAGAGCTGATCGAGAACGCGATCCGCGGCATGGTGGCGGATCTGGATCCCCATTCTCAATTCCTCAGCCCCAGCGAATACGAAGAAATCCGTATTAGCACCACCGGCAATTATTCAGGCGTGGGCCTCGATGTCAGCCTGGATGGTGGCGCCGTGACGGTGATCCCACCCATCGACGACACGCCCGCACAGCGGGCCGGGATCTTGCCGGGCGACCGCGTCATTACCATTGATGACATGCCGGTCGATGGGACCAATCTCACCGACACCATCGCCCGCATGCGGGGCGAACCCGGTACCGAGGTCGGCTTGGATGTGATCCGTGACAGTGAGGCCGACCCGCTACACTTCGATTTGATCCGCTCGAGAGTCCGAGTGCAAAGCGTGCGCGGCGAGTATCTCGGCGACCGCTACGGCTACATCAAGTTGACCCATTTCAGCGAAACTACGAATCGTGATTTGCATCGCGCGATTACGGATCTAAAGCGCATCGCGGACGGCCGTTTGCGCGGGTTGATATTAGACCTACGCAACAATCCCGGCGGCGTGTTGGATGCCGCCGTGGATGTGGCGGACGCCTTCATGGAACAAGGGGTCATCGTGTCGGGTGCGGTACGCATGCGGGACGCGCGTTTTGAGCGCCATGCGCGTCCCGGTGATGTATTAGAAGGCGCCGAGGTCATCGTTCTCGTCAACCGTGGATCGGCGTCGGCATCGGAAATCGTCGCGGGCGCGCTCAAAGACAACCACCGTGCCCGTATCGTTGGCGATCGGACTTATGGGAAGGGTTCGGTACAAACCGTGATGCCGCTGTCGGACGGACGCGCTATCAAATTGACGACCTCTCGCTACTACACACCCTCCGGCGATTCCATTCACGATACGGGCATCACGCCCGACTTTAGCGTCGACGCCGGCGATGGCCGAACAATGTATCGGGGCAATAACGGCGGCGTCGACATGAGCGAAGACCTACAACTACAAGAAGCCCTCCGCATCATCGGATTCAAGCCGATCATGCAAAGCAAAGTTCAGTGATTCCCAATAGCGGCGGAATGGCAGGCGCAGCGTGCCTGTTGTTTCTAGCGAGCACCGGTATCGCGGTGGAACCGGGTCGTGACGAAACCGTCAAAGTGGCCGTGGTGATCGACGACTTGGGCCACAGTCTGCGGCAGGGCCGGCGCGCGGTGCGGATCGCCGGTCCCATTGCGCTGTCAATATTGCCTAATACACCCCATAGCACGCGCCTCGCCGAGATGGCCCATGCCGCGGGCAAAGAGGTGTTGCTGCATCTGCCGATGGAATCCGCGGGCAGCAACGACGGGTTGGGCAAAGGGGCGCTGCGTCTAGATTTTAGTCGAGGCGAGTTCGCTCGGGCCGTTGCCGCCGGCATGGCCGCAGTGCCCCACGTGCGGGGGATCAACAATCATATGGGCAGTCTCTTGACCCGCCATCCCGGCGCCATGGGCTGGCTGATGGAAGAAATGCAAGCGTATGGCTCGCTGTATTTTCTGGACAGTTTCACCACCCCCCGCAGCGTGGGGCTGATTGTGGCCCGAGAACAAGGCATTCCTGCCCTGAAACGAGACGTGTTTCTCGACCGAATAGCCACCCCGGATGCTATAAAGCGGGAGTTCGAACGCCTGATCATTACGGCCCGACAGCGAGGCTTTGCGGTGGCCATCGGCCATCCTTATCCAGCGACCCTAGCGTTCCTGGAGCAGCGCTTGCCGGATTTAGCCGACCACGGCATCGAACTTGTGAGCGTCGAGTCGCTGTTGCCCTATCAGGCTCAACAACAAGTCGACGATTGGTACGACTATAGCAGCGCCGAGTAAGGCCCAGCACCGTCCCTCGAGATCGGTGTAGCCGATCGGAATAAAGGGACGTTAAGTTGAGTCAAACCCCCTTACAGCACAGTTCTGAGATCGAGCAAGAAGAGCTGCGAGGTTTCGCACGCAGTGTCGCCGAAGTGGAATGGCTACTGCTGATTTTGGTGTTGCTGTTTCTATTCGTCAGTCAGCCGCCAACCATGAATCGCGAGCTGGTCGTGGCCACACTAATTGGCTTTGCTGGTTTCATTTTGCTGTTTCGTTACACCCGCTTCTTCAAGCTGGGCCAGCGGCTGAAACTCGGCCTTGAAGCGATGGTGATGGTTGGGTTCCTGACCGCTGTCTTGGCACAAATCGGCAATGAACAGAGTCCGTTGGTTAACCTGTACCTGTTACCCATCATTGTTGCAGCGTTGGCCCTTGGCAAAGCCGCTACCGTACTCGTGGTAGCGCTGGTATGTGTCTGCTACATGCTTCTCGGTAGCTTGACGACGGCGCTCGATGTATTGACGCTACCCTTCTTGAGCCGCGCCATGGGCGTTCTATCGCCATTCTTGCTGGTCGCCTTTCTAACGACGTTACTGTCGGACAACATCAAGAAGGCGAAGGCACGGATTCATGCTTTGTCCGACCAAGACGAACTCACGACCGTTTACAATATGCGCGCGTTCGTCCGCTTGGTACAGCGCGAGCATCAGCGCGCTAAGCGGACGGAGAACAAATACTCGATTGCCATGGTCGATGTGGATCAACTGAAGAATCTCAATGACGTCCACGGCCACGAAGCGGGTAATCGCGCCATCAATATGGTGGCCGACGCTTTGTTACGGGTCACCCGATCGAGCGACATCGTCGGCCGCTACGGGGGCGACGAGTTCATAGCCTTCCTTGCCGATGCCGACAAGTATTCCGCCGAGGAAGTGGCGCAGCGCATTCGTAACGTGGTGTATTCCACCACGGTGGAAGTCGGTTCGCAGATGGAGCGTATTTCCGTCAGTGTCGGCGTGGCCACCTTTCCCGATGACGGCAGTAGTTTGGACAACATCATCGCTGCCGCGGACAAGGCCATGTATGCCGACAAGGAGTACCGTGCGCCACCCCCCGGCAAGCTCGTGATTCAGAAGCGCTAAACTCGCCCGCGCATCCCCACGGCAGTCTTGCCGACGCTTGACCTCCCCGCTTGGTATATTACGTGGGCGATGGTTAGTGGCATGGAGTCAACGTGAATGCGGCACTGAAGAGGAACGTAGGCGTGTGGTTTGCCCGCGTCGTCACCCTCTATGCGGCAGCGATCTTTTTGTTCCTCGCCTACCTGTACATGATCGAGCCCCTGGACCACATTGCGAACTTCGGGATTTCAGCGTCGGGCGCGCCTGAATCCGTCAATTTTCTCCGCGCCGGTCCGGGTGCGCTATTCACCGGTTTGGCCATTACTGCGCTGTACGGGTTGGCCCGGCCGTCGCGGCTAGTCGCCTGTTTGTGGGTGATCGTGGTATTCAACGGCTGTGTCGTCGCAGCCCGCCTGACGGGGATCGCCACGGAGGGCGTGACATCGCTCCAGCTAACCGAGCTGCGCGATGAGGGCGTATCCTGGCTGTTGTTCGTAGCGGCGCTCATCGCACACCCGCGCCGATGATAGGGGTGCTCTCATGTGCAGAAATATCAAGACCTTGTTCAATTTCGAACCGCCCGCCACCGATGACGAAATTCGTGCTTCCGCGATCCAGTTCGTCCGCAAGTTGAGTGGCACGACGAAGCCGTCGCAGGCCAACGCGGCGGCGTTCGATCAAGCCGTCGACGAGGTGGCCGCCGCGGCGCGTCGCCTCCTCGACTCGCTCGTGACGTCAGCGCCGGCGAAAAATCGGGAACTAGAGGCGGCGAAGGCTCGTGCGAGGGCACACAGGGCGCGTTAGCTCCAACCCACAACCGGCTCAAAGAATGTCAAACAGCCTAGTCTTAATGCTGCGCTTGCTGAATGGGGCGGCCCGCCGTTTGCAACCCTTGCGGCCGGTATTCTGGGTGCTGCTGGCAGGCTCGATCATCGGCTTCGCCCTGATCGTTCTCGGCGCCGCGAGCATGTCCGATAGCTACGCCATCCTCTGCCTCGTGTTGTGCTTGTGGTCCATGTCCCTGTTGGTCGTCGTCGCGTGTTTCCCCCGCCAACTGCCCGAAATCTACGGTGACGACGGGGTTTGGGTGCGATTGCGTAAACATGTCGCGAGGGGGTTCACCTGGCTGGTGGCCATTGTTACCGTATTGGTGAACCTCGCCGTGATCATGACAACGTTTAGGTTGGGGGGAATACTTGTTGGCGGTTTGCTGAACTAGTTTCTTGGTCCGCTCCGCTCACTTGACCCTAGCTGTTTCCTCTCGCAGACTGGCTTTCGTGATCTAACCTGGGAGGGGTGTAGTCATGGAATGGTACCTAACAGTATTAAGAAAATACGCCGAATTCAGCGGCCGGGCGCGGCGCAAAGAATATTGGTTCTTTGTGCTGTTCAACATCATCATCAGCTTCGTGCTGGGATTTGTGGATGGTTTCGCCGGATTAGGCGGCGTACTCGGCGGGATTTATGCGTTGGCCGTACTTATTCCGAGTATTGCCGTCGGCGTCCGCCGCCTACACGATACGGGGCGCAGTGGCTGGTGGTTACTGATCGGCCTCGTTCCAATCATTGGCGTCATCGTACTGATCGTATTCATGGTCGGCGATAGCGAATCCGGTTCCAACCAGTATGGGCCGAATCCGAAAGCCTGATTTTGGGTAGCCCTAACAAAACCGTTGCCAACAAGCTTAGCGTCAAGCGATTCATCGACACCATCGAGGATCCACAGAAACGCCAGGACTGCCGCACGCTGATGAAGACTATGTCCCGGCTCACCGGTAACCGCGCGAAAATGTGGGGCACGAACATCGTCGGCTACGGCAGCTATCACTATCGTTATGCCAGCGGCCGCGAGGGGGATTTGTTTCTCATGGGGTTTTCCCCGCGAAAGCAGGCGTTGACCATCTATGTGGTGGCGGGTTTCAGTCGTTTTCCGCGCTTGATGAAGCGGCTTGGAAAGTACAAGATTGGCAAATCGTGCCTTTACGTAAAACGCCTTGACGACGTGGATGGCACGGTGCTGGAGCAACTCTTGGAACAGTCGGCGGGTTACTTGCGAAAGACCTACGGTTAAGTGGAATCGATGCGGCACTTAATGTTGACGGCGTTGTTGGTTAGCCCCCGCTTGTTCGCCTGTGATTGCGCGGAAGCCACGGTGTTGTGGATTGATCATGCGGAGCAGCGGTACTACGTGAGCCTAGATACCCCAACCGAGTTGAGCATCCGCGCAAAAGTTTACGATCTGGTCGGGGCGATCCAGGCTGAACACCCGAGCTGGTCGGGCAAGGTCCGCATCGGCTTTTTGGCCCAGGGGGCGAGTCCGGTGCCCCATGCGCCGACCCCTGCCGAGTACCTGGCAGATTACGATCAAGCCGCATCGCGACTGACCTGGAAGCCGGCGTCCGCCGCGCCGAGGAGCGATGAAGTGTACGTCAGCATCCCATTGCAGCCGTGAAACGCGCGTACGACTATCGCGGCGGCTGCGCCTGTGGAAGCTTGCGTTACCGGCTCACAGAGGCTCCATCCAGTTGCTGTATCTGCCACTGCACAAGTTGTCGCAAGGCAGCGGGTGCGGCGTTTGTCGCTTGGGCGACCTTCAATTCGTCCGCGTTCGATTTGACCGGTACGAGCATGCGTTTGCAACGCTCATCGGCGAAGGTGAGGCGGGGATTTTGCAGTCAATGCGGTACACCCATGACCTATGCCCATGATGAACGCCCCAACGAGTTTGATCTGACTGTAGCAACCTTGGACGATCCGGAGCTGTTGCCGCCGGCGTGCCATATCTGGGTGGCCGATAAGCTCTCGTGGGTAATAATCGGCGACGGTCTGCCGCAATTCCCAGGCTGGAAAACCGCTGCCGAAACATGATCGAGGAACTTCGATTCGGCGCTAACGTCCATTGGTAAGTAACGACTAGAGTTCACATGCGACGCGCGATGCTGGCTTTGTTGAGTTTCGCCGCGATAACAGCGGCCGGTAACTCGTTTTCTCT
>JAHEKG010000131.1:0-7814 GCA_024638475.1 Rhodospirillales bacterium
CATTCAGGTTTGACTTCAGAAGCCGGTCATCAAATCGCAGGATTAACTGACCCTAAAAATTGGATCATTTTGGCACCTCTTTCGGATCCCCCCGGGGCATCCATCTTGCCTAACGTCCGATCTCGAAAGCTGCAACAATATTCCGTCGCGCGAGTAACATCAGACGCGTCGCTAAGGCGATCTTCTTCGGAGTCAACTTGTGAATAAAATAATCGAGCCCCCTTCCTCTGCCCAATCCCGAATCGAATCTACAGCGATTGCTGGAACGTCAAAAGATTTGGCGGGCGATGCGATCGACCCGGTTGCTGCGGGACCAGGAATTGGCGAGTCGGCGGATTCCCAGGATGGCAAGATTCAATGGATGCGATGCTTACCATTTATCTGGATTCATGTGGCATGTTTGAGCGTGTTTTTGGTGGGATGGAACTGGGTGGTGGTTGGCGTCGCAGCGTCGTTGTTTGTGGTTCGTGCCTTCGGCATCACTGGATTTTATCACCGATATTTTTCACATCGCGCGTTTAAGACGACTCGAATCGTTCAATTTGTCGGCGCTTGCCTGGGCAATGCTGCGGTCCAGCGCGGACCGATTTGGTGGGCCTCGCATCATCGCGTGCATCATCATCATTCCGATACGGGATTGGACGCGCATTCACCGGAACAGCACGGTTTTTGGTTTAGCCACATGGGCTGGTTCATGACGAAAAGGAACTTCGATACCGTCGAGCGCGACTATCACGGCACCACGATTACGGCGTTGAGCTCGAGCGGCCAGGATGAGCGGCGCGGACGCTACGGACCGTTTACTCCGGGCTTCGTCGAAATGCCGCATTGTTGCGAGTACCGCTGCCAATACGAGGACACCGCCGACTACGGCATCCGTGCGGCCGGCGAGTTGGAGCAAGTTATCTTGGCCGAAGGGGCCGACACCGTGGGTGCCGTGATCTTGGAACCCATTACGGCGGGCGGTGGCATCATCACGCCGCCGGAGGGCTACTGGGAAACCATCCAGCGGATTTGTAAACAATACGATGTGCTATTGATCATCGACGAAGTTGTCTGCGGTGTAGGCCGCACCGGCAAGTGGTTCGCGTATCAGCATTATGGCGTGCAACCGGACATCGTCACCATGGCAAAGGGCGTCGCATCCGGTTATGCGGCGATTTCGTGCACCGTTACGACAGAGGCTATTTTCGAGCAATTCAAGGATGATCCGGACGACCGTCTGGGTTACTTCCGGGATGTATCCACGTTTGGAGGCTGCGCGGCCGGGCCGGCTGCCGCACTCGAAAACATGCGCATCATCGAAGACGAAGACTTGCTCGCCAACGTCACCCGCATGGGGGATTACCTTTTAAGCGAGCTGCGTGGCTTGAAAGAAAGACACGAGATCATCGGAGACGTTCGCGGCAAAGGGCTCTTCTGCGGAATCGAGTTGGTGGAAGACCGGCAGACTAAGCAACCTCTCGACGAATCGCTACTTATGAAGATCGCGGCGGATTGTATGGCGAACGGGGTCATCATCGGCCGCACGAATCGCAGCTTCAGAGAATTCAACAACACCATCACCCTGTGTCCCGCGCTGATCGCTGGCAAAGACGACATCGACGCCATCGTTGCTGCAATCGATGCAGCGCTGACGCGCGTTTGCGAATAACCGGGTGTCGCTTACGACGGTGCGGTGTTTTCGCCGCCTAAGATTAGGGCTGGGTAGTTGATGGCGGCAATCCATGACCTGCTGCAAGTCGGCGCGGACGACGCTATCGCCGTGGCGGGCGTCGACCAACCGCCACTGCGTTACCGGGACTTGCGCGCGTTGGTTGCCGGTACTGCAGAGACACTCAATCGACTCGGCGTCGGCCGCAATGACCGAGTGGCGATCGTGCTGCCCAACGGTCCCGCCATGGCCACGGCATTTGTCTCGATCGCCAATTGCGCGACGACAGCGCCACTCAACCCAGCCTACAAGCGCGCGGAATTCGATTTCTACTTGGCGGATCTCGGCGCGAAAGCGCTGGTGGTCGAAAAACATTCCGAATCCCCGGCGGTTGAAGCGGCCCGCGACGAAGGGATTCGAATCATCGAATTGGACACCGAGCGATCACAGCCGGCGGGCTACTTCGATCTGTCATCCGACGGTAAACCCACTCCGCTAGCCGCGAACCAAGCCGGTACCGCCGCCGCCGGCGATATCGCCCTGGTCTTGCACACCTCCGGTACGACATCGCGCCCCAAGATCGTTCCGCTTACCCATGCCAACGTCCATGCGTCCGCCAAAAATATCCAGGCAACGCTCGGCCTGCAATCGGCCGACACCTGCTTGAACGTGATGCCTTTGTTTCATATTCACGGGCTCATGGCCGCGGTGCTGGCAGGCCTGGCAGCCGGCGCCAGCGTGTTCGCAACCCCCGGGTTCGACGCCTTACGCTTTTTCGCCTGGCTAGACGAGGCCAACGCAACTTGGTACACAGCGGTGCCCACCATGCATCAGGCGATCTTGAGCCGCGCGGCGCGGAACAAAGCCGCCATCGAACGTGCGCGGTTGCGCTTCATTCGCTCCTCATCGTCGTCACTGCCGGTCCAGGTCCTCACGGAACTGGAAGCGACCTTTGGCGTGCCCGTGGTCGAGGCTTACGCCATGACGGAGGCGGCCCACCAGATGACCAGCAACCCATTGCCGCCGGGGATACGCAAACCGGGTAGCGTCGGCTGTGCCGCGGGGCCGGAGGTGGCCATCATGCAGGAATCCGGCACGGCGCTATTGTCCGCAGGTGAGACCGGTGAAGTTGTCATTCGGGGTGACAACGTCACCAGCGGCTATGAAAACAATCCTAGCGCCAACACCGTCGCGTTCGTCAACGGCTGGTTTCGTACCGGGGATCAGGGCGCAATGGACGCTGACGGCTTCCTGACCATCACCGGCCGGCTGAAAGAGATCATCAACCGCGGCGGAGAAAAAATTTCGCCGCGCGAAGTCGATGAGGTATTGATTGATCATGCCGCCGTCCAACAGGTTGTCACCTTTGCAATACCCCACAAGTCCTTAGGCGAAGAAGTTGCGGCGGCTGTGGTCTTGACCGAAGGCCAACAACTGGATGCCGGCGACCTTCGCGCTTTTGCCGCAGAGCGGCTCGCCGCTTTCAAGGTGCCCCGCAAGATCGTCATTGTGGACGAAATCCCGAAGGGGGCGACCGGCAAGTTACAGCGCATCGGCCTTGCCGAAAAGTTGGGGCTGGCCTAATGCGAATTGCCGTCTACGGAGCCGGTGCCATCGGGGGCTGGCTGGGGCTCGAACTCAGCCGGGCCGGTGAGGACGTCACCTTGATCGCCCGCGGGCCACATCTTAAGGCGATGCAAAACCACGGCGTCAAGGTGCTGATCGCCGGCGAACAACGCGTCGCCCATCCGCGCTGCGTCGAAAGCCCCGCTGATGCTGGGCCGCAAGACTACGTTTTCGTAACGCTCAAGGCGCATTCTTTCGTCGCGGTTGCCGATCAGTTGGCGCCACTATTCGAGCAGCACACCGCGGTGGTCACCGGCGTCAATGGCATCCCCTGGTGGTATTTTCATGGTCTCGAGGGTCCGTGGAACAATCCGACCCTGGAAAGCGTCGACCCGGGTGGCAAGTTGTGGCAGGCAATCGGGCCGGAACGCGCTATCGGTTGTGTGGTATACCCGGCCGCCGAATTATCCGCGCCGGGTGTCATCCGCCACATCGAAGGCGACCGATTCACGTTGGGTGAGCCTGATGGGAACCCATCCACCCGGACCCAGGCGCTTTGCGATGTGTTGAACAAGGCCGGCTTCACATCGAAGGTCCGCAACAACTTACGCGATGAAATCTGGCTAAAATTATTGGGGAATATATGTTTTAACCCAATAAGCGCGTTGACGCTGGCGACACTCGATCAAGTCGCCGGCGAACCCGGCACGGCAGCAATTTGCCGCGACATGATGCTGGAAGCGCGGCAAATCGGGGAAAAGCTAGGCGCGCGTTTTCGCGTCAGCATCGACAAGCGTCTAGCCGGTGGGGCGGCCGTCGGTGCCCATAAAACATCCATGCTGCAAGACTTGGAGCTGGGCCGGCCGATGGAGATCGATGCACTGGTCACGGTGGTGCAGGAACTCGGCCGACTTGTGGAGGTGGCAACTCCGACGATCGACATTGTGCTCGCACTGATCCAGCAGCGTGGCCGGAGCGCAGGGACCTATTAGCGTTGTCCGCGCTACTCGCCGCCTAGAATTCGCGTCATTTTGAAAGGAAGAAAGCATGCCCGGCCTGTTACCAGATGTTGATCCCGAGGGTCTACTCGAATACTCCGTTGTGTATACCGATCGCGCGGTCAATCACATGTCGACAAAATTCCAGACAGCAATGCGAGAGATATCTTCGACTCTGAAGCAGGTCTACAACGCGGACGCGGTTGTGATTATTCCGGGCAGCGGCACATTCGCCATGGAGGCCGTCGCCCGCCAGTTTGCTAACGATCAAGACTGCCTGATCATCCGTAATGGCTGGTTTAGTTATCGCTGGACCCAAATACTCGACGCCGGCAGCATCGCCACGCGTTCTACCGTTTTGAAGGCACGCCGCGTGGCGAGTGGCGCGTTGCAGCCATTTGCGCCGGCTGCAATCGAAGAGGTCGTGGCGACGATCGAACAGCAGCGGCCCGACCTCGTGTTTGCGCCGCATGTCGAGACCTCCTCGGGGATGCTGCTGCCGGACGACTATCTAGGGGCTGTGGCCGAGGCGGTGCACAGCTATGGCGGCTTGTTCGTGCTCGATTGCATTGCCTCGGGCGCTATCTGGGTGGACATGCAGGCGGTCGGCGTAGATATTTTAGTCAGTGCGCCGCAGAAAGGCTGGAGTGGCAGCCCCTGCTGCGGACTCGTCATGCTCAACGCGGCGGCGCTCGCTGCGATGGCGAAGACGCAAAGCAGCAGCTTCGCCTGCGATCTCGCTAAGTGGTTCGACATCATGCGAGCCTATGAGCAGGGTGGCCACGCCTACCATGCCACAATGCCAACGGACGCCTTATTGATTTTCCGCGATGTGATGCGTGCTACTGAAGCCTACGGTTTCGACAAGGCCCGAGCCCAACAACAAGAACTGGGCGATCGGGTGCGCGCGATGCTTGCCGACAGGGGCATTCAAAGTGTGGCAGCCCCGGGTTACGAGGCGCCGGGAGTAGTCGTTAGCTACACCAGTGATCCGGCCATCAAGTCGGGGGCCCGGTTTGCGGAGCAAGGCCTGCAGATCGCTGCCGGCGTGCCGCTGCAATGCGACGAAGGCGATGACTTTCAGACCTTCCGAATCGGCCTGTTCGGGTTGGATAAATTGCAAGACATCGACCGCACCACCGCGTCGCTAGAAACGGCGTTAGACCACATCGGGCCGCTCTCGTGATCAGCGAAATTCGGATTGCCACGGTGGCGGTCAGCGACCTGACCAGGTCACGGGCTTTCTACGAAAACACCTTCGACTATGTCTGCCATGGCGAAGGCGCCATCGCCGGCCCGGCCCTCGAGTCATTGTGGAATATGCCGCCGGGCCTCGATGGCCACAGCGCCGTGCTCGGACCGGAGGGGACCACCACCGGCCTGCTGCGCCTCGTGCAATTCAACAAACCCGGCCAACAAATTTGGGGGGACTATTCGACACCGCAAAACCGTGGCCACTACGCGCTGAACATACGAGTTCCGGAGATTCGAGCAGCGATGCGCCGGCTGCAGGAAAACGGTGGCCGCTCCAAATCGGAGCCCAATTATTGGACCGTATCCCCCGACATATCGGCCTGGGATTCTCTCTCCTATGATCCGGATGGTACGGTTGTCGATGTGTTCGAGCTGGAGGTAGCGCCCGGCTCCCTACTGGATGACTACGACGGTCGCTGCTCTGCGCTTCAAACCGTCGCCATGCACGTTGCCGACGCGAGACAATCGGCGCGCTTTTATGCCGCCCTCGGGTTTCGCCCGATGTACGACAAACTAATCGAAGGCATGGAGGACTTCTTCAAACTACCGAAGGGCACGGCCCTGCATAACATCAATCTGGTGATGCCGGGCGGTGCCAACATCGGCCGCATCGAAATCGCGCAGTACGTCGGCTGGCATGGGGAAAGTTTGCGTAATGTTGCCACGCCTCCAAACCTTGGGATCCTCTCGCTGTCAATGGCTACCGATGACCTGCAGGCGACCGAGAGGCTTCTATATAGCATCGGTGCCGAAGCCCTCAGCAACTCTGTAGAGGCGAGCATGCCCGTCTTGGGAACGGTGAGAGCAAGAACCTACTACGGAGCGGACGGAGAGGTTTTGGAGTTCTATCAACCAATCGACGCCTGATGCCGGCCCTTTGACCCGGCGCGGAGCGAGTGCTAGGTTGCTACCATGCGTTTTAGTGTCGCCATCCCCCTCCAACGAATCGTCGATGGGCGCTATCAATACGATTTCGAGAACTTCATTGCAGAGTGTCAAGCAGCGGAAAGGGCCGGATTTTATGCCGCGGTGGTTGGCGAACGTCGCATCGGCGTAACCGCGTATAACACTAGTCCTCATATCCTCGCGGCGGCGGCACTCGCCAACACAACTCGCCTGGGCTTCGCCATTATGGTGGTCCAGCTACCACTGCGCGATCCCGTGCAGGTCATTCAGGACGCAATGGTTCTGAACGCCTTGTATCCGGGGCGCTTCCGTCTAGGCGTCGGCGCCGGGTACAACGAACATGCCTTCAAGTTCCTGGGCGTCGATCTGAAGGACCGTGGCGCCGCCATGGAAAGCGGGCTGGCAAGAATCAACGCCTTTCGCGATGGCGAAATCGAAATCGACGTTGGCCGCGGACCCGTACCCGCTGTAGACCCGGCGATGGGTGACTGCCGGCCCGAGGTGTGGGTGGGCGCTTGGGCCAAGGCGGGTGTGCGGCGGGCTGCGCGCCTTGCGGACGGATGGCTACCAGACCCGATGCGAACCGGTGCGGTGGTGGCTGAATTGGCCGAGTTATATCGCGAAGAGTGTCGGCGCCACGACAAGACGCCCAGGATCGGTTTGTTACGAGAAGCCTGGTTAGCCGACACCGACGCACAAGCGCAGGCGGAGTATGGACCCGCGGTAGTGCAAGCCCACGCCGAATATTTTCCGCGAATGCAGGGCGGCTGGAAAACGGCTGCTGGCTCGGAAAGCAAACCCTACGACGTCCGGGTGGATACCTGGTTGAAGGACATGGACGAGAAACAGCAGCTCAAGCTGGAAAACTTGTTGGAAGATCGTTTCCTGGTGGGGTCGGTGGATACGTGGATGGAAAACCTGACTCGTTGGATTGACGCGATCCGTCCGGAAGAGTTTGTCCTCCGGTTTCGTTTTCAAGGTGGTCCGTCCCCCGAAGCAACACGCAAAGTCATCGAGCGCGTCGGCCGCGAAATCATTCCGCAATTCCGTTAGACGGGAGCGCGCATTGGGTGTAGAAACGAAAACCTGGGATGTGGAAGTGCCGGGCCGGCGGATCGACAACGACGCCTGGCGGATCCGGTTCCATGCCCTAACGGGCGCCAGACCCGGGCCCGCCACCGCTATCGTCGCGGGAATCATAGGTGACAAGCCACTCGCGGTCTTGGCGGTCCACGAACTGCGCCGCCGCCTGGAGAAGGCCGATCTCGCCGGTACGGTGATACTGGTGCCTGCGGCGAACGTCTTCGGGCTGCAAGGCGGGCAACGCCACAACCCTGATTTGATCGAGCTGAATCGCCGGTTCCCGGGCAAAGCAACGGGGTTCTTAACCGACCAAATCGCGCATACGCTC
Organism: Rhodospirillales bacterium; assembly: GCA_024638475.1. Classification (GTDB taxonomy): domain Bacteria; phylum Pseudomonadota; class Gammaproteobacteria; order Steroidobacterales; family JAHEKG01; genus JAHEKG01. The sequence goes on from JAHEKG010000131.1 coordinate 7,790, forward strand.
ATCACGAATCTACTCGAACACGTCG
>JAHEKG010000131.1:7824-9282 GCA_024638475.1 Rhodospirillales bacterium
GGCCGAACGCTGCACTACACCTACGACTATGGCGACTTGGAACTGAGCGCATCGTTCGGTTACCTGCCGGTGGTGGTGGACCGGCACGTGCCCGGCCAACTTAGCCAGGCCGTCGTTGCCGCCGGCGGCAGTTCGTTTCTGGCCGAGTTCGGCGGCGCTGGGGCCAACGACCCCGTACCGGGGGTAGAGGGATGCTTGAATACGCTGCGTTACCGGGGGCACCTCGACGACCGACCCACGGGTCCCGACAAGGTTGCGATCCTAGATCAGGTGAAGGTATTCCTCGCTTCCCACGAGGGTGCTTTGGACGGACGTTACGGCTCGGCGGATGTCGGCAAACCTGTCGAACCCGGCGCCATCGGCTGGATCAACAACGTGGTCACCGGCGAGCGCGTCGAGGAGTTTGTCGTTGAAGCGGTTGGGGAGACCGCCGGTAGCGGGCCCGGGTTCGACTTGTGGGGGCCGGCACTGGTGCGCCCGTTCGAGGTAAGCGAACCGCCCTTGCTAATGTTGGCGCCCACGTGCCCCGCCATGGTGCAGCCCGGCGAGTTCACCTACGCGGTGGGCTGGGCGCGCGAGTGGTTGGCGACTCCGCGACGCCGCGATTGAAGTCGCCGCTAGCCGCCTAGCAACCCGCTCAGGCCGACGCCAATAAAGTTGGCGATCACGTAGCCTAGGATGCCGCTGAGAATCCCCGGGGTGACGAGACTGGTCCATCGCTTGCCGCCAGCGTGGGCTGCGGCGGTCACCGCACCGAGCGCGCAGGCATTCGACCCGATCAGAACTTCCGGTAGGGTTAGCCGGAATAGCCGGCCCACCAGTAAGATAATGAACGCATGCATCGCCAGCACGATACCGATAAACCCCAACAAGACCGGCGCCGTTCCCGCCAGCAACCCAACGTTCGACTGCGCGCCGATCCCGGCGATAAAAACGCACACCAAGAGCATGCCGATACTATCGCCGCCGTGTAGTCGCCGTGTGAATCCGGGTGCGAGGGTGGCTACGGCCACCGTAATGATCGTAATGAACAAAATTCCATAGTTAGGCAGGCGAAAAACCGGGGCCAATACATAGCTAACCGCGCAGACGACAAGACTGAAGGTTATGCACGCGGGGACACGGCTGGGTTGCAGTCCCTCCCCGTCGAACATCTTCTCGCCGACGGGAGCGTCGCTCGGTGCTTCATCGTTGGAATCTGCGTACCATCGTTTCAAAAAAGGCATGCTCGGCGCAGCGATGAGCACACTCAAGTACAGAATGCCGGCCACGCCCTGAGCCGCAACGGCCGAGGCGATCAGCGTCGAGCCGTCCACGTCGAGCGCCTGCGAAACCGCTACAAAGTTGACTGAGCCGCCGATAAACGTCGCCGCCAACACGCCGACGATTTTGTGCGTCTCCGGGCCAACGTCAATGACGAGAAACCCGATGAGTGCCCCGACCAGGGTCCCCACGGCG
>JAHEKG010000132.1 GCA_024638475.1 Rhodospirillales bacterium
CAACCTGTCCCGCCTCGAATTCCTCTCCGCGATCTTTCCCGACGCGCGGTTCGTCATCCCGATCCGGGAACCGGTCGGCCACGTCGCGTCGCTCATCAAGCAGCACAAGCTGTTCTGCGACGCCGAACGTGACGACGTCCGCGTGTTGAACCACATGCGGCGCGTCGGCCATTTCGAATTTGGATTGGACCGCCGGCCGATCAACTTCGGCAACGACGCAGAGGTCGCCCGAATCCGTGATGCCTGGAACGCCGGCGACGAGGCCCGCGGCTGGGCGGCTATGTGGGCGGCCACTTACAACCATGTCGACAGGGTGTTGGCGGCCAACGACGACCTCAGAGAAAGGACCCTGATTGTCCGCTACGATGCGCTGTGCCGCGACCCGGCGGAAATGCTCGCGAAAATCTTCGCCCATTGCCGGCTGGACGACGAGGACGGCCTCGTCGCCCGCGAGGCGGAAAGCATCAGCGAACCGTCCTATTACAATCCCGGCCTGTCGGAGACCGAAGTCGAGGCCATCCGAACGGAAACCGCGGACGTGGCGGCACGCTACGGATTCGACGTGCAGCGGAAGTAACCACCAATTTGATCACGAATCTAAGGCATTGGGACAAACAGACCGACCGCCGAGGAATGCCGGCTATTGCGATCAAAGCGGAAGTCGATCCGAAATGCCGGAGGATTTCTTCACCGCCAGTCGCGGACATTCCTAACCGAATGTCGGCGCATGGGAGATGAGCGGACGAAGATTAGAAGGTCCGGTACTTCGCTTGTTAGCCAAGAGTCGACATACGTTGGCAGCGTGAAGTTTGGTTGCCATTCAAGCGGACTTGGCAGATAAGCATTCCCAGTAGTTCGCACAATCGCATCTCAATTAATCTACACATGGTGGGTCAACGATGATGAAATCAGCCGCAATGTTCCTGTCAGCACTGCTTCTGTTTTGCGTTCCGCTCGCGGCGACGAACGCCCAGAATCCGGTTGAGGAAGCGCTGAAGGGGTGTTCGAAGGAAATTAAAGCCTATTGCAGTTCGGTCACGCCGGGCGACGGGCGTCTGGTTTCTTGCGCGAGAGCCCATGAGGATAAACTCTCCTCCGAATGCATCTACGCGATCAATCGAGCAGGCTACTGGCTGGATTTCTTGGCCCAGACTCTGACTTATGTGGCTTCGCAGTGCGAGGCGGATGCGCTGAAATTCTGTCCCAACGTCAAACTGGGCGAAGAGCGTGTCATAAATTGCCTGAGATCGAACAAGGCCAAATTGAACAAGTATTGTGGCCTCGCCTTGAGCGATATCGGTAAGCTCTAGCGAGCAGGCGCACCAACGGAATGGCTGGGCCTAAAAATTTCGCGTGTACAATAGGGTGCCGATCGGCCAAAAAATTCGAACAAGTTACTTGGGGAGCCCAAATTTATGAGTCGAAAATATCTTGCAGTCGCGCTAGCGACGGCGGCTATCTGCATGGCCCTTGGTCAAGCGGCGCGTGCTCAACAGGCAGGCGGGATAGTCCTCGAGTTGCCCGAGGTTCGCAACTATGTCGCCGTGAGCGTTGGTGCAATCCCCGACTACATGGGGTCTGATGACTACACCGTCGGCATTGCGCCTGCGGGCTTGATAAAATTCGGAAGCACCGAACGGTTCGCCCGGCTCATTGCCACCGAGCTATCGGTCAACGTTCTCGATAGCCGTTCTTGGAATGTCGGCCCCGTCATAAATTATCGGTTTGGGCGGGACGACGTGGACGACACGGTGGTTGATCGTTTGCGTGACGTCGATGGTACGGTCGAGGTGGGAATATTTGGCGGATGGACATGGGTGAGCGATGAGGATTTGCGGCACCGCTTTACGACCTCAGTACAGTTTGTGCATGATGTGGCGAGCGAGCACGAAGGGTACCTCGCCAGCGTGTCGGCTCGATATTTCAAGCCGGTTACGCGCCCGCTGACACTGTCGATTGGCGCAGCGGTTACCTACGGTAGCAGCGACTATATGGAAACCTACTTCGGCGTCGACAGCAACAATGCCGCGCGCAGTGGTCTTTCCCAATTCGACGCAGATGCCGGCCTGCGAGACGTTCGAATTCCGATTATGGCGATCTATTCGCTCAGCCCGAAATGGCATATAGCCGGCGGTATGATTTACCAGCGCCTCGTCGGCGATGCGTCCGACAGCCCGATCGTAGAAGACCGCGGCTCCGCCAATCAATTCTACGCCGGCATGGGTGTCGCGTACGCTTGGTAAGATTGATTTAACAAATCAGTAATTTTACAGACATGCGGGCCGTGCATGAGTAATTGTCCCAACCTTTGGCCGCGACGTTAATGCACGGGTGCCGGGTATTTATCGGAGAATCTGAAGAGTCTTAGGGCTGAAACCATCAGAAGACCTTCCGGAACGCCGTAATGCGGCCACCCACCTACCAGAACTAAGGCTTTACAACCCTATCATGTAAGGACGGCGCCCAACCGCGAGTTAGTTTTCGGGGTGACGAACAAATGCTTACGGCCGCCGCAGCACTAGTAGCAAGGCAACCTTCAACTCAATTGGCCAGTTTTATGGCTTCCAACGCCCAGGAGGGAATATCGCCGACGTTGGGTGGAGCGGTTGACCATGAGTCGGGCTGCATCGCAAGGGCACGGCCCTTGTCGAAGGCCGCACGCATCTGCTTCGGGTCAAAGGCGAGCGGATCCTTGCCGATCTCCACGTCGTCTGGAATGGCCACCATATTGAAAGTGTAGCCCAGGAACTTCGTTCCGAAGTAAGACCGCGTCAGAGCCGTCTGCATTGACTGGTCCATCATCACGCCGATCGTTGTCGCCGCAACCTCGCCGAGCGCCCGGCGCAGGGCCTCAGGCGGGTGCTTAGACCTGCCGTTATCGATTAGGTACACATTGCCCGGCCCGTGAATTGGAGGATTGGGCTTTTGCGTCCCGCCCATCCCTGGGACCACCACATTCGAACGGGCGGCCCCGTCGACGAACAGGTGACCATCGATTTCGACAGGTGGAAAGACGATGGGAAACGAGGCGGAGGCCAGTAACACCTTGCGATAAAGCTTTAAATCCCCTGCCTTCGCGATCAGCGACATGTTCCAGACCCAGGTCTGGCCATAATCAATGTTGGTAGTGCCCACCACCAAGAGCCGATTTTCGGCAAACGCTGCGGCCACGCGTTTTAATTCCTCTGCGGTAATGTACTTGGCGATGAGTGCGCGTAGCGGAGCGGTATTTCTTAGCGAATCGGCCCCCGACAGGATATCGATGATCCCATTGTCCCTGTAGATGTCGTCCTTGGTGACCTTCGTGTACATCTCTTCCAACCGCATGTCGTCGGCCGGAGTGCCGAGAAAAGCATGCGTCGCCAGCAAGGCACCGGTGCTCACACCACCGACGGCATCGAACTGCGGCCGCCGGCCGCTCTCGCGCCAGCCGATGAGGAAACCAGCACCGAAGGCACCGTTCTGACCACCGCCAGAGAGGGAAAGAAGGTTTAGCGGTCGTCCGTGCTTGCGCTCCAGGTAGCGAACGATATTGTCACCCGGAGTGGAGGTTACCGCGGCATAGAGGGCCGAAGGTTGGGTTGGATTCAGTGGGTCGAATCCATTCGGCAGTGTGGCGTACGATGGCGCCTTTTCTGAGAGTACTCGCTCAGGCGGCGATGTACAGCCCGCCAAGAGCAGCACAGTCAGAAATGCCGAGAGAACCACAAACTTTGTTTGTCGCACGATTACCCCCCCTGCGTTAGTGTCGATCTGGAGGCGCTCCTAGGTCATCCTGATCGGCTCATCGATTTTGCAACGTAATCGCGCTACTCTAAGCAATGCAACGGAGCGGGTCTATTTCGTTTGAGAGTCCGTTGTGGGGTCAGGATCGGAGGTGCGCGGTAGCACCGAGAATGTCCATTCCTAGGCGAACAGCGAAATCCAACGACGTGGTGGCGGGTTTCGGTTTTCCGGGGGTATCCGGTTTTCCGGGCTAAATGCAGCAATCAGCCATGGCCGCCATTGAATTTGCCGGTCCCAGATATTTCCGCAAATCGCTTACTTCGTGGAGATTTCCGCGTCGAGACACTATTTATTAACGAGTTGGCGGAACAGTAGCCGCGAAAGCTCGGTACCCTGTCCAAGCCTCGAATCGGCGTCCCATGACCGAATCCGTTCACACCGCCTGGCTGATCTACGATGGCGAGTGCCCCTTTTGCTCGGCCTATGTCCGCCTCGTGCAGTTGCGCGATACGATCGGCGACCTTCACCTGGTGAACGCCCGTGACGGCGGGCCGCTCGTCGACGAGATCATGGCGGCGAATTTGGATTTGGACGAGGGCATGGTGCTGAAATGGAACGGTCGGCTCTACCATGGCGCCGACTGCATCCACATGGTGGCCATGATGAGCACGCCGTCCACGCTGTTCAATCGCCTCAACAGGATCGTGTTCCGCTCACCCGCCTTGTCGCGCTTTCTCTATCCGATCATGCGGGCGGGACGCAACGCCGCGCTTCGTTTGCTCGGCCGGCGTAAGCTTCACCTCACCGAACCGTCCTCTTCCCGACCCTGACGCCGCGCGGTCCGAGAGCTATTGGCCGCTCTCGTCCAGCACCGCCTCGAGCGCGGCCATCGGCTGGAACACGACGTATCGCACCGGCGCATCGCCGACCGCCATCTCCACCCGCCCGGACCGGGGCACGTGCAGGATGTCGCCCGCCTTGACCCGCTGGCGGTCGTCGTCGATCCGGGCGTCGAACTCTCCGCCGATGACGTAGATGAACTGCTCGTGCGCCGCTTCCGTCTCCGGCACCGAGTCGCCCGGCGGACGTTCGCAGAAGCCGAAGGCGAGCCGGCCGCCTTCGATCCAGACGCTGCGCCGCGCCGAGGCTGGCGGCGCGTCGAGCCCGTCGATGACCGGAAAGTAGCTGTCGCCGGGCGCGTCGGGGATGCCCTCCGAGCGTTGCGGCTCCTTCGCGCCGCCCGGCCAGCGGCCCGAATCATACGCTTCCCGCACTTCGTCGATGCTTTGCGCCTGTTCCGGCGGCGCCTCGTCCGCCGCAACCCCGACCATCGACCATGTCCGGTCCTTGACGTAGAGATAGCTCACCGGCCCGTCCTCGGTCGCCCGCATCGAGTGCAGCACGTTCGGCGCGACATGCACGAACATGCCCGGCGGCACGACGCGGGCGTCCTTGCCGACCACGGAATCGATGCAGCCGTGGATCGGAAATACCATCAGCTCGTTGGGATGATAGTGCAGCTTGGAGCCCGTGCCCGCCTCCTTGTTGTTGAGGCGCAGGTTCATGTAGGCGCCCTCGATGATTGGTCCCTTGCCGGTGGACAGATGCGGATTCGAGACGATGTCCTCGAACTGGTCGAATCGGTAGAAGGGCATGGCGGTTCCTCGGCGGTGTCGGTCCTTGGGAACCATCCGATGAAATACCCGGTGACGTCAAACCGCGCGGCCTGCCGCCCGCGGTTGCGCGAAGTGGCAGAAAACGATCGTTTTGATCACCAACCCGCGCGCGTATCGACTTTTCAGTTGGATGAAATTGGGATGTCCGTTCATGAGGGAACCGCAGACATTGATTATTGAGGTGGCTACTTCCGAATGGTGCCAGGAGGCGACATCGGCCAGCCAGTTCCCCGACCTAAGGAAACTAGCTGGTAAATAATGTGTAGATGCCCAAGGGCTATCGCATTGTGACGGTTTAAAGAAACTCCGAACCGCCCCTTGCGGTACCAATCATGAATCCCTACGGTGCGTCAGCATGCGCAAGTAGGCTCGCGCAGCGCCCCGTCGTCGTGCTTGCAGGCTTGCAACAGCCGATCGAGGGGAAAGGGCATGACGGCCACAGTCTCGCAATCCTATCTGCCGAATTCCGGCAGCGCCTACGCCCGCCGTTACAGTGAAGTCCGCGCCCAGAGCGCGACGCTCACGGCGCGCCTCTCTCCCGAGGACCAGCAGGTTCAGTCGATGCCCGACGTGAGCCCGACCAAATGGCATCTCGGCCACACTACCTGGTTCTTCGAAACCTTCATCCTGCGCCCCCAGCGACCGGACTACCGCGTCTTCGACAGCAGTTTCAACTACCTGTTCAATTCGTACTACGAGGCCGTGGGACCACGTCAGCTCCGCGCCGAACGCGGGCTGATCACCCGCCCCGCCCAGGACGAGGTTCTGGCCTACCGTGCCCATGTCGACGCGGCGTTGGCGGATTTTCTCGACGAGTTGACGGCCGGCGAGCTTGAAGACCTGCGCTATCTTCTCGAGCTCGGTCTGCACCACGAGCAGCAGCATCAGGAGCTTATCCTGATGGACATCAAGCACGTGTTGTCGCGAAATCCATTCGGGCCGAGTTACCGCAAAAAGGAGCCGGCCGCGGTCTACGGGACCCACGCGCTGCACTGGTTCGACGTGCCGGGCGGCGTTTACCGCATCGGCCATGCCGATGACGGCCACTTCACCTTTGACAACGAAATGCCCGCCCACGAGGTGGTGCTGGGCGATTTTGCGTTGGCCTCGCGTTGCGTGACCAACGGGGAGTATTTGGAATTTGTCGAAGATGGTGGTTACAAACGCGCCGAATTTTGGCACTCGGACGGTTGGGCGCTAATCAACCGCGAAGGATGGCGGGCTCCCCTTTACTGGCAGCCGGACAAGAACGGCAACTGGGCCGAGTTTACATTTGCCGGTGTTTGTCCGCTCTATCATGACGCGCCGGTATGTCACGTCAGCTTCTACGAAGCGGCGGCTTATGCCGCCTGGGCCGGGACGCGTCTGCCCACCGAAGCCGAATGGGAGGTCGCCGCCCGGCATTTCGAAGTCGCGCGCCGTCCCAGAGCGGGCGCCAACCAGATGGCGTCGGGTTACTTGCGGCCCATTCCTGCGGGCGAGGCCGATCCGGAAGCGCCGCAGGGCATGCTCGGCGACGTCTGGGAATGGACCGAAAGCGCCTATTCGCCCTACCCCGGATTCCAGGCGGCCCCCGGCGCGGTCGGCGAGTACAACGGCAAATTCATGATCAATCAGATGGTGCTACGGGGCGCGAGCTGCGCCACCGCGCCCGGCCATACGCGCATCACCTACCGCAATTTCTTCTATCCCCACCAGCGTTGGCCTTTCGCTGGGTTCCGACTCGCCGCTTGAGTAGATCCCTGCTTTTGCGGGAGCGAACTTCTATCGAGATTCGGGTAGAAATTCGGTGGTTCGGGCTATCTGAAAAGGCAGGCACCTGCAGAAGGATTGGTCGCCGTTGATTGTCTCCTACCGGTCAAAACCAGTAGTCGCCGCCGTTGCCGGAGATGTCGGCTCATACGAGAAGAGCAGAAGCCGCCCCCACAACGCATGCGGGATAAGGTTCAATCTATATAGGTTCAAACCGCCGAGGTTTTGGACGGTATTTTGACACCGACCGGAAACGCCGGGTTTTGGAGCGCGGGCGGCTTGACGTTTCCATATTTCTGGAAATATCGTATTAATAATTGCGCAGCCGGTGCGCGCCTGTCAGGAGGAGAACTCGATGCCCGAAAATCACGGTCCGTTGGAGGGCATTCGCATTCTCGACCTGAGCCGCGTCCTGGCCGGGCCGTCTTGCGCTCAACTGCTCGGCGATCTCGGCGCCGACGTGATCAAGATCGAGCGGCCGGGTGTCGGCGACGAGACACGCAGCTGGGGCCCACCCTTCCTCGCCGGACGCGACGGTACTGAGACCGGCGAAAGCGGCTATTTCCTCTGCGCCAACCGCAACAAGCGCTCGATCACCGTCGATATGTCCAGGCCCGAGGGGGCCGCGCTGATCCGCCGCCTGCTGAACCATAGCGATGTCCTGATCGAGAATTTCAAGGTCGGCGGGTTGGCCAAATACGGCCTCGCCTACGATCAGCTCAAAGCGGAGTTTCCGCGCCTGATCTACTGCTCGATCACCGGCTTCGGCCAGGACGGGCCGTACGCCAGCCGCCCAGGCTACGACATGATGGCGCAGGGCATGGGCGGCATCATGAGCATCACCGGCGAGGCGGACGGGCCGCCGGTCAAGGTCGGCGTCGCCATCAACGACGTCATGAGCGGCATGTACACCGCCGTGGCCCTGCTCTCCGCCCTGCGCCACCGGGACCGGGCGGGCGTCGGCCAGCAGATCGACGTGGCCCTGCTCGATGCACAGGTTGCCTGGCTCTACAATCAGGGGCTCAACTACCTGACCTCCGGCGAGGTGCCCGGACGGCTCGGCACCGCTCATCCCAACAGCGTGCCGTATCAGGGATTTCCTACCTCCGACGGTCATTTCATCCTGGCCGCCAACAACGATGGCCAGTTCCAGCGGTTCTGCGAATTCGCCGGGGCGCCGGACCTGCCCGCGGACGAACGCTTCGCCACCAATCCGGACCGGGTGCGCAACCGAGATATCCTCGTTCCGATGATCGAAGAGCTCACCCGGCAGCACCCGACCGCGCATTGGATCGCCGGGCTGGAGAAGATCGGCGTGCCGTGCGCCCCGATCAACCGGATCGACGACGTCTTCGCCGACCCGCAGATCCGGCATCGCGAGATGGTGATCGCCATGCCGCATCCCCTCGCGGACGAGGTCAAGCTGATCGGCAACCCGATCAAGATGTCCGAGACGCCGGCGAGCTACCGCCGGCCGCCGCCGACCATCGGCCAGCACACCGACGAGGTGCTCGAGGAACTGATAGACTTGAACGCCGAGGAGCGCGACGACCTCCGCGACCAGGGAATCATTTAGGAGGCCGAGATCATGTCGGTTCGCGTGACGTTTGTCGGCTCGGGCGACGCCTTCGGCGCGGGCGGCCGGTTCCAGACCTGTTTCATGGTCGATGCGCCGGGCACCCGCTTCGTCATCGATTTCGGCGCGTCCTCGCTGATCGCGCTGAACCAGCTCGGCATCGATCACAACAGCATCGATGTCATCATATTGACCCATATTCATGGTGATCATTGCGCTGGCATTCCGTTCATGCTGATGGACGCGATGCTCGGCGCCAAGCGCGACCGGCCGCTCACCATCGCCGGCCCGCGCGAAACCGAGGCGCGAATGGCGGAGATTTCGGAGGCGCTGTTTCCCGGCATGCACGCGATGACGCCCAAATTCCCGTTGCGCTACGTCGAGATGGACGTCATGCGCCCGACCGAAGTCATGGGCCTGACCGTGACGCCCTACCCGGCGCTGCACACCGGCGAAACCAACCCCACCTCGGTCCGCGTCGAAGTCGCCGGCAAGACGGTCGCCTATACCGGC
>JAHEKG010000373.1 GCA_024638475.1 Rhodospirillales bacterium
CCCGACACCCCATAAGACGCGCAACCTGGACGGCGATTGTGCCCACGCCGCCCATGGCGCCGGAGACGATTGCGGTCTCGCCCGGCTGGGGCTGCCCGATGTCCTTGAGCGAGCAGTATGCGGTGAAGCCGGTCATGCCGAGCGCACCGAGTGCCGTAGAGATGGGCGCAACGGTTTGAGTGACCTTATACATGAGACTGCCCGGCGCACCATCGGCCACCGCGTAGTCCTGCCAGCCCAGCTTGCCTTGGACGATGGTGCCGACCGGCCAACCGTCATGTTTGCTTTCGACAATTTCGCCAACGCCGCGCCCCAGCATCACCTCACCGATGCCCACGGGTTTCTCGATGCCCGCGCCATCGAGCATGTACATGCGCATCACGGGGGCTACCGATAAATATTTTGTCTGCACCAAGAATTCACCGGCCTTGATCGTCGGCCTCGGCGTGACCACAAACTCGAAATCGCTCTCTTTGACGGGGCCTACCGGCCTCGCGGCCACGCACCATTGGCGATTCGAGTCATTATTCACGATAAATCTATGCGCGCCACGATTGCCGCCTGCTCCGCGCCGTATCGCTTGCCGTAGCTGGGCCCGAAATTGCACGAGAACTGCCCCAAAAGCGTCGCCGCCCCGGCGGCCTTGAGGGTCATTGTGCAACCCATCCCCCCGCCGGGATTGAACCTGAGTTCCATGCCGCCCCGTATCAACTGGCCGCCGGCCCCATAGGAAGCGCGGTATTTGATTTCGTTCTGCCCCGTCACTTCCGGGTTTATCAGGATAAGGGAACTCCACGTCTGGTAGATGTACTTTTGTCCATCCGTTGCTCGTTCCGGTAACGTCAGGGTGATCGGAATCTGTTCACGCTCGTTGATATACCAGCGAATGGCGGTCGTCTGTAACCGCTCGTCGTCACTGGCCAATGCCGTTTCCAGGGCCATCGAACGCAGTAATGCGTCTTCACTCAACAGCGCTTCCTCGATGGCGGCTAGGCGGATCGTACCGTCCTCGTGTTCCAGTAGCGCTTTGTAATCGCCCAAGTATTTGGCGCGCTCTTGCGCCTTGAGCAAGGCGTCTTGAGCATGCGCAATCGCGCCGACTAATAGCAATAGGCTTATCCAAATAATCTGCCGCATGGTTATCTCCCGTTTTTATTGGTTTACAACCGCTGGATCGCAGGCATGGACGCGTAGCCGGTCAAGCCGCCTTCTAACTCAACCTGGTACCACAGGCGGTTGTCGACGCGACCGGTGACTCGAATCACGTCACCGACGGCTAGGCGTCGATAGCGCTGCGATAGTCGATCCGGTTTTTCGAAGACATCGGTGTCATTGCTTACAAACCCACGGAACTGTTCCGGTGTGACGCTGAACTCGGCCCCGCCGTCGACAGCGGATGTAGCGGCGTCATTCGGTTGGGTCATGACCTTTATGGGCGGCCCTGCTGGGACCGGAGCTGGGTTACCGCTGCCTTGTCTCGCCGCGGAGCCTGGATTGAAAGAGAAACGCCCGGTTAGGGAGCTTGCGTCCCATGGCGTTTGCGGTTCGTTGCCGAGGCCCTCGGTGGTTTCTTTCACTCGGCGCCGCACCTCGATCATCATGTCGCTGATCGACAATCCGGGCGCATTGATCTCCGCCGCGAAGGCTTCGGCAAACGGACTGTAGTCGCCGGCGCCATCGTAGGCGACCTGGCCAGGTGCGGTTGAGTAGGCAATGAAGCTACCGGCCGGTGCATCCATTCGACGCATGCCGACCGAGATCGCCCGGGTGCCGGATAACGAAAAACTACGAAACGGGCTATTGCGGCAGGCATCGAGGATCACTATGTCGGTCGCGTTGCGAGCACTCTCCATAAGGCCCAAGATCTTATTTGCCGATAAGGTCTCGTATTCGATGTCAACGGCCTCGCGAATATTCGCACTGACGGGTATCAGCCAGTTCTCGCCCTGATAGGCAACGCCATGCCCGGCGAAATAGAAAAGGCCGACAGCATTTCGGCCGGCGTCGTCGAGCTGGCGTGCAAACTGCCTTGCCGCATCGTCCATTTGTCGCTTGTTGCCGTTGACGATTAGCGCTACTTCAAAACCGACACCCCGGAGCCGCTCCGCAACAAGACGCACATCATTAGGCGGATTGCCGAGCGCATCAATGTACTCGTAGGCTCCGTTGCCGATCACGAGCGCGTAGCGTTCCGCCCCCATGGCGGTGATGGGGCCTAGCACTAGCATTGCTAGTAGCAACGTTTGTCGGCTCGTCTCGAGCACACCATTCACGGTGACACGACATGGTAGAGCGAGCCAGGTTGTTATTTTCATCCTCGCTTCCGGTGCCCCTTAATATCAAGGCAGCTCATTGATATGAAATAGCC
>JAHEKG010000133.1 GCA_024638475.1 Rhodospirillales bacterium
CCGCCATGTTGTCGGGATTGAGCGCCACGGTAGGGTCATCGTCACCGAGACGTTGCAGGAGGTCATCGTCTAGATAAAGCGCCACTTCCGCTTCATCGCCGCCCTCGAGAATCAGCAAAGTTTCATCCGTCGTTTCCGGAGTAGCGTTGAGCGTGGCCGCCGTCGTGTGATCGCTAACCAGGAAATCGTAGACACTGTGCCGCATGGGCAGGGAATAAAAGCCGTTTAGTTGATTCTGTAGTGACCGCAGGACCATTGATGGTCGCCTAGTGGCGGTAATCCGTTCCGGCGGTATTGTTCGGTTCGATACCGAGGGAGCGCAAGATGCCTTCGGCTCTTTGACTACCTGTGCGCAGCCAAATTTCGTATTGCCGCAGCACATCGTGATTGCTACGCCCCTGGTCGGCGATATCTGCCAGGGCATCGACGAAATCGCCGAACTTGGCCCCCAATTCCGCGAAAATCGACGCCCGGGCTCGCAGCCGCACCGAACCGCCTTGGCTTTGCGACAGGGAGCCGTATGCGTTGCCGCCCATATTGATGTAGTAGTCAACGTCTACCAGGCTGCGGGCCAGGCTGCCGGAAAAGAAACCGGCGACAAACAACGCCACATCCCCTAGACGCTGCAAGCTGCGCTGGCGTTGCTGCTCGGACTGCGCTTCGACGGCATCGGCCAACATGAATGTCAGGGGCTTGAGTCCAAAACCCGCACGGGTTTGTTCGTAAAGGGCTTCCGAACGCGCGAAGCCCGTCAACAGGTTCACAACGTAGTGAGCCGTATCGTCTTCGGCACTCAGCTTGCGCTTGGCCATGACGGTATCTAGCGAATCGCGAAAATATTCGGTGAGATTCGCGACCGGTATAACTTTTTCAGCGTGCTCCACTATCGGCCTCCTTGAATTTGGCAGCCAATCCTGTGACTGCTAACAAACCAAATAACGCCAACTCCTGACGAGTATAAACATAACCTAGCTGAATATTTCGTGACTGGCTTCACGAAGCATGCATGAATTGGCAATCCCGTCAGAAGGTGATAATGATTTTGCCTGGGCGTGATTCCCCCACTCTACCGGCATGATCCAATGCCTCCACATAGTCCTCCAAAGGATAGGTCGCCGCTATCGGCGTCGCTAACTCACCGCGCGCAATCGCCTGGGCCAGATAGTCGTAAACCGCGCGTTTCTCCCTGGCATCGCGCTGCGCCATCTGCCGGCCCATACTCATGCCGCACAAACTGATGTCGCGCCTAAACATCGTAAAAAACGACATCTGACAGTTCTCCCGAGTCACCGCACCATAGTTGACCACTAGACCACCGTCAGCCAGGCAATCGGCCAGCCGGGCCGTCGCTTCACCCGCAACCGCATCGAAACCGACCGGAATCGTCGCGTCGTTGGTGGCCTCCCGCACTCGCTCCGGCAGGTCCTCACCATCGAGCAGGACGATGTCGGCGCCAAATTCATGCAATTCCTCAACAAGCTCCGGTCGGCGCACAACGTTGACCGTATGAATGCCGCGGTGCTTCGCCAGCTTCATCACGTAGCGACCACAGTTGGAGTTGGCGGCGTTTTGAATTAACCAATCTCCAGGCTTGAGCGGGCGAAAATCCTCAACTAACGTGAGCGCCGTCGAGCCGTTAACGATCGTAAGCGCGAGCTGCTGTGCGTCACCCTCCGGCGCCGGCACCAACGCCGCGGCGTCCGCGACGACATACTCGCTCAAGGTGCCGCTGCCAATCGGAGGAAATACGCGTTGATCCAACCACTCCGCCGCATCGGCCGCCGTTTTCTCGACGACGCCGATGCCCTCAAAACCCGGGGTGCGCGGCACCGAGGGGACGAACCCGTAACGGCCGCGCGCGTAGTAGGTGTCCGCAATGTGCAACGCGGCCGCTTGCATCCGAATCAGCACTTGGCCATCGGTCAGTCCCGGGATGGGCAACTCCTCCAAGGTCATCACGTCGGCGGGTTCGCCGACGGCGTGTTGTATGACGCGTCGAAATGTACTCACGGCGGCTCCTCAAAAAAATGGGCCAATTTATCCGCTAACAGCTGCGGGGCCTGGAGGTGGAACATATGTCCGACATCGGGGAGCTGCTCATGAACAGCCTCACCGTCGCCGGAGGACGTCAGGTGCGCGGCGAATTCTATCCCGCCTTTGGCAAAGGGGGAGTTAGCGCCGCTGATAATGAGCACGGGAGCGGTGATTCGCTGCCAACAGGTGATCGCCTCGTTACGCCGGTAGAGCACGGGATTGATCCACTGATGGCTTGGATCCGACTTCAATACCCAACCCGCAGCCTCCCGGCACGACCAGTGTCGAGCCAGGAACATGACCAAAGCCGGCGTGAGTTCAGGATATTTTCTACGCAGGCTGCCGGCAATTTGTTCGACAGATTCGTAAACGCGGCGTGGCCGGGATTCGCGAACTTGGCCTAACCACTTGGCGTAACGGTCCGCTGCGTCCGCCGGCCGGGTGTCGGGTAGCCCGAATCCCTCCAACAACGCCAAGCGCCGCACCCTTTCGGGTCGAATGCCCGCGTAAAACGCCGCCACGTTGCCGCCCATCGAATGCCCAATCAAGTTAACCCGATGGGAAGGACATTTAAGCTCGAGCAGAGTATCGAGGTCTGCCAAATAATCCGGAAACCAATAACCGGTCTTGGTCCATTCGCTGTCGCCGAAGCCACGCCAGTCGGGAGCGACAATATCCCAATGCCGAGGCAACGCATCGACGAGCGGCGCGAAGGTTGGCGCGCAGTCGCCGTAGCCGTGCAACAACAAGAAGGTCTCCGCTCCCTCGCCCGGCCAGCAATGCACCGCGTAGCGCAAGCCACGAACCTCGTGATATTCCAGCTGACGCTGGCGCTGGGGGCGATAGTCGCCGTTAGCGTCAATCATGGGTCCCGATGCTAACCCACCTCGAGCTCCATTAGCACGCCAATGAATGCCGCGCGGGAACATGCCGACACGGTATACTCGTCATTGGCCCTATGAACGCAAACCACAACACAACCCGTCGGAGTCGACGATGACGCGCGAGCAGGAAATCTGGAAAATTATTCGAGGCCTGTTCGAATCGTTTTCGCAAAGGGATGAAACGGGACTCGAGAGCAACATGGATCGGGATTGCACGGTGTGGGATGTGTTTGAGCCCGACCTAATCGTGGGTGAAGCGCAACGCGCTGATTTTCACGCGCGCGACCGCAGCCAATCCGAAGCACGGGGCCCCCTGACCTGGAGGCTCGAGCCTCTGCAACTGGATGTCCTAGGCGACATCGCCATCGCCCGCTACTACCTCCATTTCGAGTATCAGCCGCCCCACGCCACCCAGGGCCGGGTCAGAATCACGGATGTCCTCGAGCGCAAGCCCGCCGGCTGGAGCATCATCCACCATCACGAGGGTATTACGCCCGCCGGACCGCCCGGTTTCGATTCAGCCGAGCACAAGTAACCAGAAGTGCCGGATCGCGTCGATAACATCGTCATCATCGGCGCGGGCCAAGCCGGCGCTCAGGCGTGCGTGAGCCTTCGGCAGCAAGGCTTCGATGGCGCCATCACGATGGTCGGCGATGAAAACTATCCACCCTATCAGCGCCCACCATTGTCGAAAAAGTTTCTTGCCGGCGAGCTGCCCGCGAAGCGACTAGCACTAAAAGCCCCCGATTATTACGCGGCTAAAAACATCGAGCTAATCATCGGGAGGCGGGCCGTCGCCATTGAGCGGGGGCGTAGCAGGGTACTGCTGGATAACCAACTGGCCCTTCCCTACGCCAGGTTACTGTTGGCATCGGGCAGCCGGGTGCGCGAGATCCCTGCGCCAGGTGCAAGCCTCCCCGGAATTAACTACCTGCGGACCATCGACGACGTTGAGGCAATTCAGAGGAACTTCAGTGCCGGGCGCCGGCTCGTCGTTGTCGGTGGCGGCTATATCGGTTTGGAGGTTGCGGCCATTGCCAAGCAGCAGGGCTTGGACGTGATTGTCATCGAGGCCATGGAGCGGGTAATGGCGAGAGTCGTCGCCCCCGAGGTATCCGAGTTCTACTCACGCGTGCATCGCGAGGCCGGGGTCGAAATCCATTGCGGCCTGGGCGTCACGGCCTTCGAAGGCGACGAGCACGTGACCCACGTCGTCACCTCGGATGGTCGCCGCTTTGCCTGCGATTTGGTCGTCGTGGGTATCGGCATAGTTCCGGAAACGACGCTGGCAGAGAGCGCGGGATTGCGTTGTGATGACGGCATCATCGTCGATGCGTATGCGGCCACCAGCGACCCCCGGATATTCGCGGCAGGGGATTGCACTCGCCACCCCAGTACCTTGACCGGCGGGTTAGTACGGCTGGAGTCCGTCGCCAACGCCATCGAACAAGCCAAGGTCGCGGCACAGTCGATGCTCGGCGGCCACGACGCCTACGACGAGGTACCTTGGTTTTGGTCCGACCAATACGATGTCAAACTACAAATCGCCGGCCTAGCCCAAGATTACGATTCTGTCGTCGTCCGGGGCAACCCGGATACCAATGACTTCGCGGTTTTTTATTTGCGGCAAGGCCGGTTGATCGCCGTAGATGCCGTGAACAGGCCGCGAGAATTCATGCAGGGCAAAAAGCTGGTTCCGAAAGCGCCGATGATCCCACCGGCTGAGCTAGCTGATGACACCACGCCATTTCCGGTCATCGCCAAGCGTTATCTTTGAGCGGCTACCTGTTCGCCAGTATCGCTTTTGGTGGTCACTTCGAGCCCGATTTCTGAACTCCACTCGATGAGGCCGAGGCCAAATTGATCGATCACATGGCGCTGCCTAAGCCTGCCTTGTGCATTCTTGTAGTCGCCGGTGCCCCCTAAGACTTTCGCACTGCCCGCATCGGGACCCGTCGTTGCAAGTAGCTCTCGCGAACCCGCCCACGGTTGACGCAACAGCCAAACCGGTACTACGCCGTACCGGACCAGCTCGGAAAGATCTTCTCGGTCATCTATAAATAGGGTTCCTCGACCTGCGAAACTCAATAGCCAGTCGTTGTGAGTTTTTACGCCGCGCAACAGTAGATCCGATTCCTCCGACAGGACGCTGACTCGGCTAGCCAGAGCAACGGGTTCCCCGGCGGCATTGTTAATCGGAAAGACAGTCAACACGGCACCGTTTATAGCGTTTTCCCACAACGGCTCTATTTCTTTCGGACGCAAGGGGACGGGTAACTTCCCGGAATGCGATACCGCCAAATACGGCATGCCGCTGTCGTAGAACAAGGGCTCCCCTGCCGGAACCTTGCCAATAAACTGTGACATGGGGTTATAGAACAAAACGGCGCTTGCGAGGGCCGCACCCACGAGAGATCCCGCCACCAGCGCGAACAAACCTCTCATCGGCGCTGCCTCGTCACGGTATCCAGGCGAATTGTGCCGAGCATGTCGCCCGCGGCAGTGACGCCGGAAATCTGCCAAGACTCTAGGTAGTCGCCGCCCAGGTTTTCGAATTCCTGACGACCGGCCACAAGTACACCGCTACGATCCGCATCCGTTTCAGCAATGGTCAACCGCAGGTCACCGCTGAAAGCTTCGCCGGGCGTATAACCGGCGTTCGCCAACGCCCGTTGCGGCGCGGTTGGATCGGCTGCGCCCACAAGCCAAGCGGCGCCCCGGCCGGGAAATACCAAACACCAGGCTGTTTCAGTGGACGATCCAGCACGCACCACGTGGCGGCTTGCAATTCCCACGACCTCCCCCGCCGAATCGCGGAATTTGAAGTGCTCTGCCAACAGAGACGGTGATCCAAAGTCCGGTCCGATTTGCACCTGTTGGGGATAACGAAAACCAGCCGGCAAATCTCCGCGCACCAAGATGCGGTCGGCCGGCAACCGGATGACGAACGATTCCGTGCGCCCACCATTGGCGACCACGCCGGTACGAGACGATATCCTGGGATGATCCACCCACGGATAAGCCGCTGCGCCCAGTAGGCCGGCAAACCCCAATAAAAGTCCGACTATGAAGGCGCTCTTCATCCGCTCAGATTGGCCTCGTGGTCAACGACAGCGGCAATACTGCCGCCCCTGATAGGGAGTTTCGGTTAACCGACTCACAAAAAC
The DNA here is from genome assembly GCA_024638475.1 of Rhodospirillales bacterium. GTDB lineage: Bacteria > Pseudomonadota > Gammaproteobacteria > Steroidobacterales > JAHEKG01 > JAHEKG01. The sequence continues at coordinate 6,086 of JAHEKG010000133.1, forward strand.
CGCAATATAGCCGGATTTGCCTATCCCCGCAGTGCTTTGCTAGCAGCCCCGTCGAAATAGCGTTGCAGGTATTCGGCGAAGGGCTCGTCGTCTGCTTCCTCGATCTCCCGCTGCCTTCGCAACGACTCCCGCGCCTCTGTTTCGAGCAACTGGTATTTATCCTCCGGCAACGGCTGCAGCGAGCGGAAATAGTCTCGTTGGGCTACGGACTCGCGCAGCGCGAAAGCCGGAAAACTCATTCCCGTATCCACCATCCGGTCAAGCAGCCGTGCCGACGGTGTCTGCTGCGGCTCCGCGCAAGCGGCACGCTGTTGCGCTACCGCTGCGCTATAGTCACGCGTTCGATCATCGAGCAGCTCGGCGACATTACCGGCGCCCTCGACGAGTTCCAACGCCCATTCTCTCAAGCCGCATGCGGTACCGTTGCGCTGCAACTCGAGGCCCGGCTGCCTCCCCTGCTGGGCGACCGACGCTTGCCGCTCAGAAATCTCCGCTTGCTCTGCGGCATCGATCGCGGGGCTGTTACTTAGTCCGCAATAGATTAGAAACGCTTCCAAGAAGCGCATTTGCCCCTGGTCGATTCCGGTGGGATAAAACAAATTGACGTCCAACGCGCGCACTTCGATGTATTCGACGCCCTGCTCTCGCAACGCTTCGGTTGGGCGTTGACCGCTGGCAGCGCGACGCTTGGGGCGGACGGTACTGTAGTACTCGTTTTCTATCTGTAGGCGATTACTACTCAATTGGCGGTATTCGCCATCCACTTTCACGCCGATCGCCTCGAACCGTTTACTCGGTGTCGTTATCGCAGCGCTGAGGTCAGCGACGTATTCTTCAAGGGAGTTCGCCGATACATCTAATCTTGCCTGCACGTCGTTCTGATAACCCAAACCGCTCATGCGCAGCGAGGTCGCGTACCGGCCATACCAAGTCGAATCGTCCAGTTCTTCCAACTCCGCATTGCCGTCCGAAAGAAACGATTTGCACAGAGCCGGCGACGTGCCGAAAAGGTATAAGATCAGCCACCCATAACGACGCAGGTTGCGGACCATGGCCATGTACATGGAAGAACAATAATCCTGTAGCTGACCTTTAGCACCCTCGTGCGCTTGCAGTGCCGGCCAAAAATCTACCGGCAAAGAGTAGTTGAAGTGAACCCCCGCGATCGCCTGCATCTTGCGGCCGTAGCGATATCCCAGGCCGCGTCGATAGATCGTTTTCATCAGGCCGATGTTTGAGTCTCCGTAACGTGCAATGGGTATATCTTCGTCCTTCATCATCGCGCACGGCATACTTGCGCCCCACAATACTTCGTCGCCAAGTCTATCGTAGACGAATTGGTGCACATCACAGAGAAACTGCTGGACTTCCCAGGTGGTCGGATAGGCGGGCGTAACAAACTCCAGCAACGCCTCGGAATAGTCGGTGGTAATGTAGTGGTTCGTCAGTGCCGAGCCCAATTCCCTAGGGTGTTGGCGGCGGGATATCTGCCCCGTTGGCGAAACCCTTAAGGTTTCACGCTCGATGCCCTTCAAGCCGCCGCGCAACAGCGCCGAGTTATTATCGCGACTCAGCCAATTGAGGCGGTTGTCAAGTAAGCTATTCATGAGTGTCTGGCAAGCAATGTCTGAACTACTCGAGGGCGGCGCCATTATACGAGTAGCTTGCAGCGTTTGCTTGCCGTTGGCTGGTATAGTACGGGCAAGCACCCACGGAGCCTTCGCAATGCCGAAACTAGCGTACCTTATTGTCGGGATATTCCTGATCGTCACAACGGGCGTGGCTGCCGCCGGAACCGTCTACACGATGAGCGAGAGGATAGGTCCTAAGCCGGGAACAATGCAGCTTTCGGTGGACGGGCAATCGCTCCGGATGGACCAGTCGAGTAACGACACAGTCATCTTCAACGGCCTGAAAGGCAACGCGCTGACGATCGATCACGGTAAGAAATCCTACATCGTGCTCGACCGGGAGGCGGTCGCGCGTACGGTGGAACAGCTCAATCCCGCCCTCGAGCAGATGCGCAAACAGCTTGAGAGCTTGCCCCCGGATCAACGCGCAATGGTGGAAAAGATGATGGGAGGGAAGATGCCGGCTACACAGTCCGCGCCGCCGAGTTGGGAAATTGTTGCTAGTGGAGAAACCGGGACGCAAGCAGGCGTCGACTGCGAGTGGTACGAGATGAGCCGCGACGGCAAGCTAAGCCAAAGACTATGCATGGCGAATCCGGATGACATCGTTGGCGGCCGCGAAGCACTAACTAACATGCGCGCCATGGCCAAGTTCTTCAATGAGGTGTTCACTGAAATCCGCCAGCAGCTGCCGATCGCCCTGCCCGACAATCCAATGTCTAATATCGACAAGCTCGACGGCTTTCCGATCATTACTCAGGAGCTGCGTAACGGTTCAGTGAGCAGCGATCTGCGACTCGAGTCGGCCGAGGCAAAAACTATCGATGGCAACGCGTTCGAGCCGCCGGAAGGCTATTCGCAGCAAAGACTCGGCGGCCGATAACGGCTTGGGCGACCCTACTACTAAGGGTGCGGTTAGGCCATCGCGTGCAAGGGAGGGACTTCCTCCATTTCGTAGCCAATCACCTCTCTCGATTCCGGGTCGAGGATGGGCTTGCCGCGGCGAAAGCAGCCGGTGGTTCTCGCCGTCGCATCGAAATCTTCGCGGGTTTCCACATCCTCTAGCACGATGGTTCCGTCTTCGTCCCGCACCAAGCGCTGAGCACCGAGAACACTTTCCCGCGCGCTGCGCTCGCCCAGCAACAGTGCGATCACTTTGCCGTTCGATTTCATGATCCAAATCCCTGGATAACTTAATCCACGCGTTATATGAAGCAACCTTCGTGCCAATGTCTGTTGCGGGGCGGGGATTATTAGGTTAAACAGGAAACCCGGGCGCCGGAGGTGACGCGCTAGGTCACTTCCTGACTCTGGCGGCGAAAACCCTCAACTCCGTTCTGTGATTCAGGCCACACTTTACGGCTTGGCGTTACGTTAAATTGGCCGCTCGTAATCCCCTGCCGGAAATTCACTGCCTATGAACCGCCGAAAACGAAGAATACTCGATAACAATCACGGGCCGACCACTTTCATCGCCGCC
>JAHEKG010000134.1 GCA_024638475.1 Rhodospirillales bacterium
AGGCGCCGCTCTATTGTCAGGCGCTGGCTGTCGCAATAGGTCATGACATCCTCGCCCGCGATGTACTCCATCACCAGGTAGGGAACCCCATCAACGGAGGTGCCGCCATCCAGCAACCGGGCGATATGCGGATGATCCAGGGAGGCAAGGATTTGGCGCTCACCTCGCAACCGAGCGGCAGTACGAGGGTCCATGGGACCGCGTCCCACGATCTTGATCGCCACCTGTTTTTCGAAAGCGCGGTCGGCGCGCTCAGCCAGGAAAACGGAGCCCATGCCGCCGCTACCGATACTGTGCAAGATCCGGTACGCGCCGAGACGCTGTCCGGGTTCGGGAACCAATTCGGCGGGGTCGCTGAATACCCCGTCGACGGCGGTCGCATTCGCGCTGGTTTTCAGACCATGTAGTAGGGAAGCGACGGCGGCGGCCAGCGAACTCGACTCCTGTTTGAGCCGTTCTAAGAGTTCTGCCTGACCGTTATCGGGAAGGCCGATGGCCTGTTGCGCTAGCGCGTTGGCACGATCCCAATCGACGGTGGCCACGCCGTGCGCTCAACGAATAACGTCGAATCCGGCGCCTTCAACGGCAGCTTCGATGCCGCCGCGGTCAATGCTCTGGGCGTCGAATTCAACCTGCACCCGGCCGGTCTCCAGCGACGCGTCGACGCTGACGACCCCAGCCTTTGACTCAAGCGCGCGTCCGATGCTGGCCACACAGCCACCGCAAGTCATACCGCCGACCGTTAGGGTAATCGTTTCCATCCACCTACTCCCTCGATGTTAGGGCGACGCTGTGGGCCGCCACCGCCGCAGCAACAAAGAATTGGTAACGACGCTGACACTGGACGCGGCCATGGCCGCAGCCGCGACCGCCGGGGTCAGTAGCCCCAGCGCCGCTAGCGGAATGCCCACGACATTGTAAATGAACGCCCAGAAAAGGTTTTGACGGATCTTGCGCCACGTGGCCCGGCTCAAGGCAAGCGCTTCCGCGACCAGTTCGGGTTGCACGCGCATGAGTGTGATTCCAGCGGTCTCCATGGCGACGTCCGTGCCGCTGCCCATGGCGATACCCACATCCGCCACCGCCAAGGCCGGCGAGTCGTTGATCCCATCGCCAACCATCGCCACCACGCGGCCTTCGCGCTTCAGCGCGCTGATCGCTTCGGCCTTCTGTTCTGGCAAGACTTCGCCCCGATAGTCGTCCAGCCCCAGCTCGGCGGCCACGCGTTGCGCGACAGATTGACTGTCACCGGAGAGCATAACCGTTCGTATCCCGGTTCGAGTCAACGCCTGGACCGCGGCTTTGGCGCTGGGACGCGTTGCATCCGCCGTGGCGATCCAGCCCAGCAAGCGACCCTGTTGCGCCGTCCACATTAGGGTTTGGGCGGGGTTCGCGCGTTGCGCCTCGCGCAGCAGTTCGCTAGGCACTTCGACCCTCTCACCGCGCAAGAACTGGTGGTTGCCCACCAATACTTCGCTACTGCCGATCGTGGCGCGTATGCCAAGGCCGGGTTCGGCGTGGATCATTTCGGGTGGAACCAGCTGCAGGCCGCGCTCGTCCGCGGCAAACAATATCGCGCGGGCCAATGGATGCTCGCTGCCCCTTTGTGCACTGGCGGTGATGCGCAACAATTCCTCGTCGAGGCCCACGAGGGCGTGGATTTTAGCGACGCGGGGCTGCCCCAACGTTAGCGTCCCGGTCTTGTCGAAGACAACCGTATCAACGCGGTGGGCGCGTTCGAGGGTTTCAACGTCCTTGACGAGAATGCCATGGCGGGCTGCAACGCCCGTGCCCGTCACGATGGCCGTCGGTGTTGCCAGCCCTAGGGCACACGGGCAGGCGATTACTAATACCGAGACGGCAGCGATCAGCGCCTGTTCCCCGCTACCGCTCGATAACCACTGAGCCGTGAACGTCAGCACTGCGATCGCGAGAACGGCCGGTACGAAGATGGCACTGATCTGATCAACCAATCTTTGTACGGGCGCCTTCCCGGATTGGGCGTTTTCCACCCACTTGATGATTCGCGCCAGTGTGGTGTCTTGGCCCACGCGTGTGGCCGTCACCCGCAAGCGCCCCGAGCCGTTGATAGCGCCACCCGTGACGGTGCTGCCCGGTTGTTTCATGACGGGCAGGCTTTCGCCGGTCAACAACGACTCGTCGGCTTCGCTGGTGCCCTCAACGACCTGGGCGTCGACAGGGAAGCGTTCCCCCGGCAGGACGATCAGCTGGTCCCCGCGGTTGACCGCTTCCACCGGCACCTCCAACTCCTCGCCGTCGCGTACCACGCGTGCGGACGCCGGGCGAAGCTGCATGAGCCCTTGGATTGCCTCGGTCGTGCCTCGCTTGGCGCGGGCCTCGAGAAACTTGCCGAGAAGAACGAGGGTAATGATGACGGCGGAAGCCTCGAAATACAGCCTGCCGGTTGCCGCAGCGGACAGTGTGTACCAGAGGAAAACGCTGTAGCCGTATGCCGCGGACGTGCCCAAGGCGACCAACACATCCATGTTGGCGCCCCCGCCCCGCAACGCACGAAACGCACCGCGATAAAAACGTGCGCCGATCAGCAACTGGACCGGTGTTGCGAATGCCCACTCCACTAACGGCGTCAAGTGCCAACTCCAGCCCGCCAAGTGGGCGCCCATTTGGGCGACCAATGGAATGGTCAGCGCCGCTGACAACAGCAGCCAACCCAACTCCCGCTGCAGAGGGCTGAACCGGTCGACGACGCGCTCACCGGTAGCCGCCACACCGAGGCCGGCGGCCAGGCGTCCGAGATCGGCTTGGGTGACTTGCCCTTTGACGACATCAACAACGAAACGATCCGCATCGGTTTGGACGCCGAGGACCCCGGGCCGGGCAGCCAGCCGCGCCGCCACCTGGGCGCGCTCGGAAGCTTTCAAGTCGGCGCGCAGGATGAGGCGGTCACGCGCGACGCTAAACCCGGCACCGCTGACAGCGTCCCGGATGCGAATCAGATCGGCAAGGGCAGGGTCATACTCGATATTGGCTCGCTCGGTGGCGAAGTTGACCTCGGCACGGTTAATGCCGCCCGCGCGACCGAGGGCTTTCTCCAACCGAACGGCACAGGCACCGCAGGTCATCCCCTCGATCGGTAGGTCAAGGCGTTGTTGTGGTTCGGCGGGAGAAGTTGGCATCGTTCCTCGCTCACACGAAACTACGCATGACCTCGGAGATTTCTTGGAGTTTTCGCTGGCGTTCATGGGCCTCATCCGAGGCGGCGGCGGCACCCAGGCAGTGATCGATGTGGGTTTCGAGAATGCCCTGTTCCACCTTCTTGATGGCCGCGCGCACCGCCCGAGTCTGGGTAAGGATGTCGACGCAGTAACGTTCGTCCTCGATCATCTTAATGATGCCGGCCAGCTGCCCATGAATGCGTCGCAGCCTGCTCAACTGACCCTTATGTTCGGCGTGTGTCGTCATGGATATACCTTACCCGGGTATAGTATCATCTCCGGCGGGGAGCGCAAGCGTAAAGCTCTGCTAAGCTGCTGGGGCGTCACTGACAAACGCAGAGAGAGGAGACGGCGATGACTAACGGTTCAACCGGAGAGGGTACGGGTGGAGGTCAAGGCGGCGGTGGGGGTACAGGCGGTGGCTCACCAATGCCGCCAGGATTGGTTGCCGCGGCTGCGGCGGCCGGCGGTTTTGTGGGCGCGCTCTTGGGGTCCATGATCTAGGTCTGAGTGCCGGGGCGGTTTCGCCCCGGTTTTTTGTTAAGGAGTGTTCAATGTTAAGGACAATGACAGTTGCCGTGTTGGTTGTCGTAATGGGGCCGTTGAGCATCGCGACTGCCGCCCAGCCCACCCGGCTTACGGTCGGTGGTACTGCGTTCCCGAACACCGCCGGTGAGCAACAATGGCTGAAGTTCGAGCGCAACGTGCGCGAAAAAGCCGGCGCCGACTTTGATATTCGCATGCTGATCTATGGTCAGCTCGGGTCGGAGGAACAGCTCGTTTCGGGTCTGCGCCGCGGCCGTGTGGATTACGCCAATCTATCCGCCATGGTGGCGTCTACAGTCGTACCCGAGCTTGCCCTGCTGTACATGCCTTATTTGTTTTTCTCCAACGAAGAGGCCGACTTTGTCTACGATCACTATTTGACCGCGCGCTTCAGCGAGTTGCTCGACGAGGGAGGGCTGCATTTCGTGGCCTGGAACGAGATTGGTTTTCACCACGTGTATTCCAAGCAGCGTATCATTCTACCCGCCGACGCACGCGGCGTGCGTTTTCGGATATCCGCGGCACCCAGCGCGCGGCTGTTCGCTCAGGCCATCGGGGCGGATGTTATCCCGCTAGGGTTCGGAGAAATCGTCGCGTCATTGCAGACTGGGTTGATTTCGGCGGGCGAAAATTCCGTGACGCTATATGCGCGCACGGGTACGGCCGATGAGGCGCCGCACCTCACCCTCACGGGACATGCATTCGGCATGTCCATCATCGTCGCCGGTAATCGCTGGTGGAAAAGGCTCAAACCCGCGCAACAACAATTGTTGAGTAAGGCGTTCCCGAGCATTCAAGTGACGCGCACGGCCATTCGGGCCGAAGAGGCGACGGACCTGGGGCGCGCGCAAGAGATAGGCTTCACCGTGCATGAATTAAACGTTGAGCAGCGCCAGCAGTGGATAGCCGCCGTGACCGCCACCCATGAGCAACTCGTTGACGAGGTGGGTGGGCGCAGCCGGGAGATTTACGAGCTGATCCAGCGAGGCAAGGCGGACTATGCGCGCCAACAAGCCGTGGCAACGCCACGGTGAAACGAGCGACCTGCGGTGTGCTGTTACTGCTGGCGTGTCTGGATAGCCCCGCTAGTCATGCGGATGCCTGTGCGGACCTCGACGCTGCGGTGTTGCGCGGCAACCTCGTCGAGTTAGAAGCGTGCCATCAAAGTATCGATCTCGCCGGCGCCAGCGATCAGGCAGCGGTTTATCAGTGGGCCTACAGCGGTTGGCGCGTCACGCAGCGCCTGCCACGCAAACGCAAACGTGACCGCAATAAGCTGCTCAAGGCCTTGCAGCAAGGCTTGGAAGAATGGCTGGATACCCACCCTAATGATGCAGAGGCCTGGGCCTTGTTGGGCTCCGTCTTGGGTGACCGTATCGGGGGCGCGCTCAGCGCGATTCGGCTCGGCTCCAAGGCCAGCGAGGCATTGGAAAAGGCCTACGAATTGGCGCCGCAAAACCCGCGGGTGGCGTTACAGCGAGGGATCGGGTTCTTTTTTACGCCGGGTGCCTTTGGTGGCGGCAAGGACAAGGCCGAGCTGGAACTGCGGCGCGCCAGAGCCTTGTTCGAGGCCGACGCCGGTAACCCGGCCACGGTCGGCTGGGGATACCTGGATACCCTGGCGCGGCTTGGCGAAGTGCTGGCAGCCGTCGAGAAATATGGGGAGGCACGAGACGCCTATCTAGCGGCATTGGCGATCGCGCCGGAGTTCGTCTTGGTGCGTGACGAGCTCTTGCCGCAGCTACCCCCGCATGAGCGGGACTGACGTTGCCGGCAAGTTAGGACCCATCCGCTTACAGCCGGGCGTGTCGAGCGCCCATGGTCTGGCGTTACTCTACGCTGCGTTCTTCAGCGTTTGCTTATTGGCGTTTCTCAACTTCAGCCAACCCTATCTGCTTCGCGTCAACCTCGGTGTGGCGCCCGGCGACGAAGGTAGCCTGACGGGGTTCCTGACCCTGTGTCAGGAAATCGTTGTGTTGTTGTTGGTCGCACCCTGCGGTGCGCTGTCCGACAGGATCGGCCGCCGGCCCGTCTACGTGGCCGGTTTCGTCGTTATCGGTATTGGTTACATGGCCTGTGCTATGGCCACCTCGGTCCTCCAGTTGGCGTTGTTCCGTATGCTATTCGCCGTCGGGTCGGCGGCTGTCGGCAGCATGTTGGCTGTCGTTCCGGCCGACTATCCGCAAGAAACCTCACGTGGCAAGTTGCTGGGGGCAGTGGGTGTTTGTAACGGCCTCGGGATGGCCATTGTCGTCCCACTGTTATCGATCTTGCCGGCACGATTCGAGGCGGCGGGCTATGCGCCCGGCGCGGCAGGCCGCCTGGCTTTCGCCGTCGTGCTCGGGTTGTGTCTAACTACCGCCATCGTGTTGAAGTTCGGTCTGAAACCCGGCGCGCCCGGGCAAGCCGGCGGCCGGGAACCCATGCTTGCGCTGCTGAAACGCGGGCTGGTGGCGGCGCGCCGCCCCACCGTTGCATTGGCTTACGGTTCAGCCTTCGCGTCTCGGGGCGACATGATCGTGGTCGGCGCCTTCTTTTCTTTGTGGGTCACTCGCGCGGGTGCGGCGCAGGGTCATACGGAGGCCGAGGCCCTGGCGATGGCCGGCGGAATGTTCGTCATCGTCCAAGTCGCCGCGCTCCTATGGGCGCCGGTGATGGGTGTCATCGTCGATCGCATCAGCCGCGTGGCCGGGCTCGCCGTGGCCATGGGATTGGCCGCCGTCGGTTACCTTTGCCTCGGGTTGATCACGGATCCCCTCGCGCCGATGGGCAAGGCTGCGGCGGTCTTGTTGGGGATTGGCCAAATGAGCGCCATCGTGGCTAGCCAAACATTGATCGGTCAGGAGGCGGATTCTGCTTACCGTGGATCCATTCTCGGCGTCTACTCGTTCTTCGGCGCCATGGGGCTGGTCACCGTGTCGGTTGTCGGCGGAATATTGTTTGACGTTTGGATACCCGCCGCGCCATTTGTGCTCGTGGGGGCGTGCAATTTGGTATTACTGTGCTGGGCCGTTGCACTGATGCGCCGAACCGCGTCGCCTGCACGCCAAGCCGAACAGGGCTAACAACAGGCCAGGGTTCACCGGGCCCCCACCGCCGCTATCGCCGGACGCTGGGGCATTCACCGTTACCGTCCCCATGGCGCTGTTGTTCGCCGTGCTGGGGTCGGGCTCGTCGGCGCTGACGGAAACCGAGTAGGACTGCTGGCCCTGAGTAAGTCCGGTGACGCCGAGTTGTATCGAGCTCGTAGTTTGACCCTGCAAGTTAGCGCCCTGGCAATCGACCTGTTGGTTAGCTACGTTGCAGCTTCCCGCGCTCCAGTTGGCGCTGTCGGCCCGCAGCCCGGCGTCCAGGGCTATTGCCACGGCAACGTTGGTTGCCGAGATGCTACTCAAGTTCTCGACGGGAATTTGCAGGGCCGCGCTCTGATTCATCGTGATCTGCGCGGACGTCGCCGCCGTGACTGTCATGTCGACGACTGGAGTCACAGAGACCTGGGCACTCGCCTGGTCGTTGCTGCCGTTGCTATCCTGATCCGCCGTGATATTGCCCGTCAGGTTTGTGGTGCCGACAGCGTCGGCGGTTAGGTCCAAGACGACGTTGCGGCTCGCACCGGCCGGTATGCTGCCCAGTTGGCAATCCACGTTGCCGGCACCGCTCGTACAGGACCCGGCGGAGGGGGTGGCGGTCTGCAGCGAAAACTCTGTGCCGATCTGGGTGTTGAACATCACGTTGTCGGCAGAATCACCACTACCGTTATCGATATTGAAGGTTAGACTAAAGCTGCTCCCTAGAGGGGTTGACAGGCTTGCCGGATTTGCGCTGAGTGCGACGTCGGCATTGGCTATGGGAAACAAACATTGGCCGGCCGCTGCGGCGATGGTCGGCTGGACCTCGTCGATGCTGCATTGCGAAAACCGGTCGATACCGTTGATGCTGGGCGACATGAGCCAAAGGCCGATTGTGCTCTCGCAGGCGGAGCCGCTTTCGCCATCGTGGGGGGCGCCGAAATTGTGGCCGATTTCGTGGGCCGCGATCAGGCTATCCGTGGTCGCGCCGCGCCGCGCCTCGCTCAGCCCCACGCCAAATCGGCTGCTGCACAGGGCGGCAAGATACGCAATCCCGACGGTGGTACCTTCCAAGTCCCTGCCGGTATACATATGCGTGAGGCCCGCCGCGTTCTGCGCCGGCGTTGCCAACCGGTAGGTGCTAACTTCATCCAACAACATTCCTGCATCGGTTTCATCCGTGAAGGGGTCCCCACTATTCGTGAAAATATCGATGGTCGGGACGGTAATCTGCACCCCTAGCTGCTCGCTGAAGATGCCGTCGACGTTATTGAGGCGGGTCATGATGGCGGCCGTCGCATTAGCGCCGAAAGCCTGGCTAAACTCGAAATCGCCGACCATGCCCACGTTGAGTTCCGACGTGGCTCCGGTAGCAAGTGCCGTCTTGAGTTCCGCCAGCAGCGTCGAGACAGCCTGGCCGCCGCCCTGGGCGATGTCGTCTGCGGCACAAGACATACTGCCCGGAACAACCATACTGTCTGCCAGCCGGTAAATGACCGCCCCGTTACCGGCCACTTGGCTATCGCCAGGCGCTTCAAGGGCAAACAATTCCCGGCCGTTCCATATCAAGCCGCGAGGCAGTCCATCGGCCACGACGATTCTCGTCCAGGATCCGGCCACCCCGACGAGTTCGCCCCGATAGACACCTATGTCGTCCATGACTAAGTGGTTGGCGGCGCTGGTGAGTCGCCGGTTCGCCTCCAGGGTCAGCTCGAATTGCTGACCGAGCGCCTCAAAGCTCATTGCTTGCGGCGCAACCAATGCGGCCTTCTGATTCCCGGCGGACATTGCCGCAGGCATCGCCAGGTTCTGCAGCGCTTCGTGATAGTTAACAATAATATCCGCAGGCGTAGCGGCGGACACGGCGTTCACCGTCAGCGCTGCAGCAACTAACATTCGGATGATTAAAATTCTTAAGCGACCCATTGCTGGCGCTTCTCCGGGGGTTCGCATGTAGTACCACTAAGCTAAGCAAATCACCGCGCGGTGAACAAGGTCGTATGCGTCGGTATTCGCAGACAAACCGTTTACAAACGTGCTCTAGTTCTCAGTTTTTAGCGAAGTACCAAAAGTTGTGATTCATCCGTGTTCGGGGTGTCGCTACCGGCTCCCCGTCGATGAAACGCGGGCGAAAACGTGCCGCAGATATGCGTGACAAGTAATCTTCCTCCACGCTATCCGGCGGGGATATTTCCGAAACCTCTGCTCCGCTGGTCGTGCCATCGGCCTCGACCGTGAATAGCAGGCTTATCGTGCCAATCCCGGACCGCAAGCCAATGGCCTTGCGCTGACTGATATTGTTCATGGGTGCAAC
>JAHEKG010000135.1 GCA_024638475.1 Rhodospirillales bacterium
TTCGGCCGCTTCGATCTTCAAACCACTCTGCTTCAATAACGCCCGGCCTTGGCGGACATTCGTGCCTTCCAGCCGAACGACGACGGGCACCGACACGCCCACATCCGTAACCGCGGCGACAATGCCTTCGGCGATCAGGTCGCAGCGCACGATGCCACCGAAGATGTTCACCAGGATCGCCTTGACGTTGGCGTTGGCGAGAATGATCTTGAACGCTTCGGTGACCCGTTCCGCCGTCGCGCCGCCGCCCACATCCAAGAAGTTGGCGGGCTCGCCGCCTTCCAACTTAATCAGGTCCATCGTAGCCATGGCCAAACCCGCGCCGTTGACCATGCAGGCAATGTTGCCGTCCAGCGAGACGTAGTTGAGGTCGTGTTGCTTGGCAGCCCTTTCCTTCGGATCCTCCTGGGCATGGTCCGCCATGGCCTCCAGAGTCTGCTGCCGAAACAAGGCATTGTCTTCAATGTTGATCTTGCCATCCAGGGCCATGACATGGCCGTCCTTGGTCACGATCAATGGATTGATCTCTAACAGGCTGGCGTCACTGTCGTGGAACAGCCGCACTAATTTGCCGAGGATATCCTTGAGTTCTTGGCGTTGTGTCTTGTCGAGGCCCAGGCCAAAACCGATTTTTCGGGCTTGGTACGATTCCAGGCCGGTGGCCGGGTGGAGTGCTACCGTAATGATGCGCTCCGGCGTTTTTGCTGCCACTTCCTCAATGTCCATGCCACCGGCGGCAGAGGCCATGATGATCACCTGCTCCCGACCGCGGTCGACGAGCATACTCAAATAGAGTTCGCGCTCAATATCTGACCCCTTTTCGACATACACCTTGTCGACGGGCAGCCCCTCGGGGCCGCTTTGATGGGTGACGAGACGGGTTCCCAGCATGGCCTGGGCGTGCTCACCGACCTCCTTCACCGACCGCGCGAGTTTCACACCCCCGGCCTTGCCGCGGCCACCCGCGTGCACCTGGGCCTTAACCACCCATAACTTACCGCCGAGCGCATCGGCCGCGGCCCGAGCGGCTGTCGGACCCTCGGCGATGCGGCCGGCGGGGACCGGAATCCCGTATCGGGCGAACAAGGCTTTTGATTGGTATTCGTGCAAATTCAACGTGAGCAACCTCTGGGGATTGGAATCGGGGGTGGGCCCGGCGCCCGGCAGCGGAAAACGGCGTATTGTGCGGCAAAGCAGAGGGAGATCGCAAAACCTATGAACCGGCGGGTCCGCATAATAAAGGCAAAAACGTTACCCAGGCCCGGCGCGGCAGGGCAGTTTCGGTAGAATCGCCCTCATGTGCGCCGCAACAGTGCTAGCCGCCAACCCACGCCCGGAGCCGCCCATGCAGGGAGGCGCCGAGCACGAGGAATTCGAATGGCGGGTGCTGTCGCTGACCAACATGCTGCGGTTGGTCGTCTGCGTGCTCCTGCTAACCACGTTTTTCGCCAGTTCCGACCCCCGTATTCTGGGCGAGCCTAATCCGACCCTGTTTTTCGTTTGGCTGATTGCGCAGCTGGGCTTCGCGCTCGTGGTGACGGCCTTGCTGCGCCAGCGCTGGCCCTCGCGGTCCACCCACCTGTACATCCAACTGGTCGGCGATCTCGTCATCGTCACGGGACTCACTTACGCGGGCGGCGGGGTATCAAGCGGTCTGGGCGGGCTGCTGATTTTTACCGTGGGTTCACTGGGGCTGCTCGTACCCGGCCAACGCGCCTATTTGATTGCCGCCGTGGCGGCACTGACGATCCTGGGCGCCCAAACCTTCAGCGAATTCGCCGGCCTCACCGGGCGCGAGCAATTCGGGCCGGCCGGCATGTTGGGCGCAGTGATTTTCCTAATTGCAGCGGTGGTTTCCGCCATGGGCCATCGGATGCGCGAGAGCGAGGCGTTGGCCCAGCAGCGGGGCGTGGATCTGGCCAACCTGGCGGAGCTCAACGAATACATCATCCAGCATTTGCGTGAAAGCATCGTCGTGGTCGACGAACGGGACCGCGTCCGACTAATGAATGAGTCGGCGTCCGAGCACCTCGGTGCAACAGGTAGTGGCGCAGGCAAACCCGTGGCGGAAATCTCGCCGGCGCTGAGTGAGCACTTGAAACGTTGGCGGGCGGGCGACACTCAGCCGATGACCCCGAGCCTAAAATCGGCGGACGGTGCCACGAACATCAACGTGAACCTCGCTCCGCTCGGGCCGCATCGCGATGGGGCGCTGTTGATATTTTTGGAAGACAGCATTGTCCTCGCGGAGAAGGCGCAACAGCAAAAGCTCGCGGCGTTGGGACGCCTCAGCGCGAGCATCGCGCACGAGATTCGCAATCCAATCGGTGCCATGAGCCATGCGGGTCAATTGTTGGCCGAGTCCCCGAGCATCGGCGAGAGCGAGCAACGCTTGACTGGCATTATTCAAACCAACGCGAGCAGGGTCAGCGATATCGTCGACAGCGTGCTCGGACTGTCCCGCCGTGAAGCCATCGAGCCGGAGGAAATCAAACTCAACGCGTGGCTCCCCGACTTCGCGCAAGAATTTAGCCGCACGTTGGAACTCTACGAAGATGCGGTGGAAGTGCATACCGGCAACAGCGGGCTATCGGTGCGCATGGACCCCACTCATCTGCGTCAGGTGGTATGGAACCTTTGCGACAACGCGGTCAAATACGCGAGTGAAACCGCCGGCGCCATCACCGTCCGGCTGGAATGCGGGCGCCTATCAAGCGGCCGGCCATTCCTGGATATCGCCGACCGGGGCCCGGGAATCGAACCCGCAGCGGTCGACGAGGTTTTCGAGCCCTTCTATACTGCGGGCCGAGGGGGGACAGGCCTGGGTCTGTTTATTTCCAAACAGCTATGTGAGTGCAACGGCGCGATATTGCGTTACCAAACGCGGCCCGGCGGCGGCAGCATTTTTCGCATCGTCTTCGCCGATCCGGACCGCTGGCAGATTAGTTAGGCATATGAATCCAATCGCACTGGTCGTAGACGACGAACCCGACATCCGTGAGTTGCTCGCCATCACGCTAGAGCGCATGGACATCACGACCCGGGTTTGCGAGGACGTCGGCGGGGCGAAGCGGGCGCTCGAAGAACAAGCCTATGACTTGTGCTTGACCGACATGCGCCTGCCGGACGCTAGCGGCCTCGAGCTGGTGGAGTGGATCCAACGCGAGAGCCCCGAAGTACCGGTGGCGGTGATCACCGCGCACGGCAGCGTCGAACTCGCCGTTAAAGCGCTCAAGCTGGGGGCCTTCGATTTTGTCTCCAAACCGCTGGACCTCAGCGACCTGCGCAAACTCGTGACCGCCGCGCTCCGACTCAAGCCGGGCACCGCCCCCCGCACGAGTGGCGGACCCGGTTTGCTAGGCCGCTCTGAGGCCATTGAGCAGGTGCGTACCCTCATCGAACGGGTGGCGCGCAGCCAGGCGCCCGTTCACATCTCCGGGGAATCCGGAACCGGCAAGGAACTGGTGGCGCAAATGATCCACGCGGCCGGGCCCCGGCGCGATGGCCCCTTTGTCCCGATCAACTGCGGGGCCATACCCACCGAGCTCATGGAAAGCGAGTTCTTCGGGCATAAGAAAGGCAGCTTTACGGGCGCCGTAACGGACAAAGAGGGCTTGTTCCAGACCGCCGAGGGCGGAACTTTATTCCTCGACGAAGTCGCCGACTTGCCGCTGCACATGCAAGTCAAATTGTTGCGGGTCATTCAGGAAAAGAACATCAGGCCGGTGGGTCAAGCCAACGAAATTCCCGTCGACGTGCGCATCCTTAGCGCGACCCACAAAGACTTAGAGCAACTGGTCGCGGCCGGAGAATTTCGCGAGGACCTTTACTATCGAATCAACGTGATCGAGCTGCACGTGCCTCCCCTGCGCGATCGTGGAGAAGATGTGCTGATTTTGGCGGCGAACATATTAGGCCGCCTCGGCAAAGACATGAACATTCCGCCCTTGCCCCTCACGCGCGCCGCGGAAAAGGCGCTGTTGGCGTACTACTTTCCCGGCAACGTGCGCGAATTGGAGAATATTCTCGAGCGCGCCCTCACCTTGGCGACGGGCGATGCTATTGACGTCACGGACATCCAGCTAAAACCCCAACCGAACCAGGAGGGTAAGCCGCCGCAGGAACCCGAACTGGAAGAGGACCTCGGCAGCCAGTTGGAGGAAATGGAGAAGGAGGCGATCGTCAAAGCGCTTGAAGAAACTCGTTACAACAAGACCGCGGCAGCCAAGAAACTCGGTATCAGCTTCAGGGCATTGCGCTACCGCATCAAAAAGCTCGGCATCGAGTAGGCTGGCAGTCGCGTACGGTAAAACCTCTGGTGACAATCTACGTCACTTCCTGACGCAAGTTGCCATCCAAGCCGCTCTCAACCGCTTGTAATATGTTGAATGGTTTCCAAGATGCCGGGCAACAAAAACCGTAACCTATTGTTTTAAAGAATCTTTTCTTAGCACGCTGGGTACTTGGCACAGCCCTTGCAGTTAATCAGGCTACGGGCGCCCAGCGCCGTATTTTTTCGTGACTGCAAATAAAACGCTTAATAGGAGCTTTACGCAATGAAGAAGATGCAACAGGGTTTTACCCTTATCGAGCTGATGATCGTGGTGGCCATTATTGGCATCCTCGCCGCCATCGCCATCCCCGCTTATCAGGACTACACCATCCGTGCGCAGGTGTCTGAAGGCATGAACCTTGCTGCTGCTGCGAAAGCCGCCGTCGCCGAGGACTTCTTGAACGAGGGTGTGCCGCCAGCCAACCGTACCGACGCGGGCATGACCGCCAACGCCACCGATACCTCGGGTAAATACGTGACGTCCGTTGGTGTCGCCAACGGCGTGATCACGGTGACCTACGGCAACGAGGCCAACGCCGGTATCCAGAACCAAACGCTGACCCTCACGCCCTACGAGAGCACCGACTTGTCGGTCGCCTGGCGCTGTGGCAACGCTCCGGCACCCGCAGGTACGGCCCCCATGGGCACGGCGGGCGGCGCGGCTACTGCGTACGTAGCGCCGACTGTGCCGAGCCAGTACTTGCCGTCTGCTTGCCGTCCGTAAGCTCAAGTGCAGGTATAGCCTGAAGGTTTAAAAGGTTCTGCCAGTTCGCCCGCGCCGCAGGGACGCATAGCGGGCGGACCGGTGGGTCCACCTTGAGGTTGTGGAAAAGACCCCTTCCTGAGGGGTCTTCTTTTAAGTAAACCAAGTTAACATATTGATTATTGCCAGACGTCGAGGTCACTATGGTTAGTCGCGAGCAAGGGTTTACATTGATCGAGCTGATGATCGTGGTTGCGATCATCGGGATCCTCGCGTCACTCGCAACGTCTGCCTATCAAACTTACTCGGTGCGCGCTCAGGTCGCAGAGGCCATCAGCCTATCTGCCAACGCCAAGGCTCCGATCGTCAATTACTATCAGGAACGCGGCCAGGCGCCGGGCAATCGTGCCCAGGCGGGGCTGACCGCGAACAACACGGACTCCGTCGGCAACTACGTGACCTCCCTGGCGGTCGTCAACGGCCGTATCGACATTACCTTCGGCAATCGGGCCAGCGCCGCCATCGCGGGCCAGACGCTTTCCCTGACCCCCTATGAGACGCCCAGTCGAGCCGTCGTTTGGGCATGCGGGACTTCGGCGCCCCCAGTGGGCCTGAGCACGATGGGAACGGCTGGTGGCGGCACGGCAGCGGCCGCTGGCGGCACCACAGTTTTGGACCGCTATTTGCCGTCTAGCTGCCGCCTGTAGGCCGCAGGCCGCACATAGCCGCGGCCCTCCCGACCGCAATCGAAATCTCCGTCACAAAAGCGGCACTCCCTGGTTGACACTCTGGCG
The DNA here is from genome assembly GCA_024638475.1 of Rhodospirillales bacterium. GTDB lineage: Bacteria > Pseudomonadota > Gammaproteobacteria > Steroidobacterales > JAHEKG01 > JAHEKG01. Next base: position 5,831 of record JAHEKG010000135.1, read on the forward strand.
GGGGGCGGTAAGAGTATAGGGCTTATTGTCAAAGCACCGGGACCCTTCAATACCTACTTCTATGGCCGCTACCGCACCTCAATCTGCTATCTCCGGTTTGCCCCGTCGGCTCATCCAGGACGGCGTCATTACGGAAGATGCGATGCTGGATGCCGCAGATGCTGCCAAGGACGAGAAGGTCGATCTGGTCGCACATTTGGTCGCCAAGGGGCTCGCGAGCGCCAAGCAGATTGCCATAGCCGCGTCCCACGAGTTCGGTGTCCCCTTGTTGGACCTTGACGCCTTCGAGCCCGACTTGGAGATCGTCCGCTCGGTCAACGAAAAACTCCTCACCAAGCACCGGGTCCTGCCGCTCGTGTTGCGGGGCAAACGCTTGTACGTCGGTGTGTCCGACCCGACCGATTTAACCGCCATCGATGAGATCAAGTTCCAGACCGGTTTTCGGGTCGAGCCAGTCGTCGTCGAACAAGACAAACTTGAAGCCCAGGTATCACGCGCCATCGAGGCGGTTGATACCACGATGTCAGGTTTCGATGACGATGACTTTGACCTGGATAATCTCGAGGTTTCCGGTGGTGACGAAGAACTCGACAACGATGATGTCTCCACTGCCGATATCGATAGTGCGCCGGTGGTGCGATTCGTCAATAAAGTCATGCTCGACGCCATCAAACGCGGTGCGTCCGATATTCATTTCGAGCCCTATGAGAAAATCTATCGCGTACGGCTACGCCAGGATGGCGTGTTATCCGAAATCGCTCGGCCGCCGGTGGCCCTCGCCATCAAGGTAGCGGCCCGGCTCAAGGTGATGGCCCGTCTGGACATCGCGGAACGACGCATACCCCAGGACGGGCGCATCAAGATGCGCTTATCCAAAAATCGGGCCATCGATTTTCGCGTCAATACCTGCCCGACTTTGTTCGGCGAAAAGGTCGTCATGCGTTTGCTGGACCCGTCCAGCGCCCAACTGGGCATCGAGGCGCTGGGTTACGACGACGTGCAGCGTACAGCCTACGAGGAGCAGTTGGCGAAGCCCTACGGCATGATCCTAGTCACCGGCCCCACGGGTAGCGGTAAAACGGTTTCGTTGTATACCGGCCTCAACATCCTCAATACCGCCGATCGCAATATCTCCACGGCGGAAGACCCGTCGGAAATCAATCTCCAGGGCATCAACCAAGTCAACGTCAACCCGAAAGTCGGATTGACCTTCGCCTCGGCATTGAAAGCGTTCCTGCGCCAGGATCCGGATGTCATCATGGTGGGTGAGATTCGCGACCTCGAAACGGCGGAGATTGCCATCAAGGCGGCCCAAACCGGTCACCTGGTGCTATCCACCCTGCATACCAACGATGCGCCAAAGACACTCACGCGTTTGATCGATATGGGCGTGAAACCCTACGCCATTGCGACATCGGTCAGCCTGATCATCGCCCAGCGGTTGGCGCGCCGGCTCTGTAACAATTGCAAAGAACCGATTGATGTGCCCGCTGAAGCGTTGCTAAAAGAGGGCTTCAGCCAGGAAGAAATTGACAACGGCCTGACCATCTTTCACCCCGTGGGTTGCAACCAATGCACCGGCGGTTACAAGGGTCGACTTGGCATTTTTCAGGTCATGCCGGTTTCAGAGACGACCGGCCGGATCATCATGGAAGGCGGCAACGCCATACAGATCGCCGACCAAGCCAAAAAAGAGGGTATCGCCGATTTGAGAGCCTCTGCGCTCAACAAAGTCAAGGACGGGCTTACCAGCCTTGAAGAGATCAACCGCGTTACAATCGACTGACGTTTAGCGAGGGGCCCCTGCCGGGCGCTCCCGTGGAGAGTTACTCATGGCCACAGCCGCAGCATCCATCAAACAAGTCCCATTCACCTGGGAAGGGACTGACCGCGCCGGCAAGAAAGTCAAAGGTAAGACAGTCGCCGCCAGTGAGTCGGCAGTACGTTCCGAACTGCGCAGACAAGGCGTCGTTGCAACCCGCATCAAGAAACAAAGCACGTTGTTCCAGGGTAGCGGCAAAGTCACCGCTGGGGACATCGCGATTTTCTCACGCCAAATGGCGACCATGATGACTGCCGGCATACCGCTGGTGCAATCCTTCGACATCATCGGCGCCGGCCACGAAAACCCTGCCATGCAAAAGCTCGTGTTGGCCATCAAGGCGGACGTCGAAGGCGGTGTTGCCTTGGCGGACGCGCTTGCGAAGCACCCCATGCATTTTGACGATCTGTTTGTGAACTTGGTTGCCGCGGGCGAACAAGCCGGTGCGTTGGAGACGCTGCTCGACAAGATCGCCACGTACAAGGAAAAAACCGAGGCCATCAAGAAAAAGATCAAGAAAGCCCTATTTTATCCCGCCGCGGTTGTGGTCGTTTCATTCATCGTAACAGCGATCCTGTTGATCTTCGTGATTCCGGAATTCGAGAAACTATTCCAGGGTTTCGGGGCCGACCTGCCAGCATTTACGCGCATGGTCATCGATATCTCGAACTTCGTGCAAACCCGAGGCTGGCTCATCGTCATCGTTTTGGTTGGCGGTGTATGGGGATTCATCCAAGCCAAGAAACGTTATCGCGGCGTTCAACACATGATCGATCGGGTGTCGCTCAAGCTACCGGTTATCGGCGGCATTCTGACTAAATCGGCAATTGCGCGTTTTGCGCGAACGCTAGCCACGACGTTTGCCGCCGGTGTGCCGTTGGTGGAGGCACTGGAATCGGTGGCTGGCGCTTGCGGCAATATCCTTTACGAGCAGGGCGTTTTAGAGATGCGTGACGAAGTTGCCACGGGTCAGCGGCTGCAGCGCGCCATGGAGAACACCGAGCTGTTCCCGAACATGGTGGTCCAAATGATCGCGGTGGGCGAGGAGTCAGGCTCCCTCGACGAAATGTCCTCGAAGGTCGCCGATTTCTACGAAGAAGAAGTCGACAATGCGGTGGATAGCATGTCGAGCCTACTCGAGCCCTTGATCATGGCCATTTTAGGCGTCCTGGTCGGTGGCCTGGTCATCGCCATGTATTTGCCGATCTTCAAGATGGGCGCGGTGGTCTAACAACCGACCTGATAAAACTGCAGCCAGCTGCTAGTGGAAATCTTCACCATCTGGCCGGCGAGTTTGTTCGTCGTGGCGGTTGTGCTCGGGTTGCTGGTTGGTAGTTTTCTCAACGTCGTTGCCCACCGCTTGCCGATCATGATGGAGCGCGAGTGGCGGGCGCATTGCGCAACGCTGGACGAACAGCCCGCTTCGACCCCCCCGG
>JAHEKG010000136.1 GCA_024638475.1 Rhodospirillales bacterium
ATCGCCCGGGTACCAGTTTTGCACCGTCGAATATTTGATTTCTGCGTCTTTTAAGGCAACCAATTCGACGACGGCGGCGTGCAATTGATTCTCGTCGCGCATCGGGGCCGTGCAGCCCTCGAGGTAACTCACATGACTGCCTTCTTCGGCGACGATCAGCGTGCGCTCGAATTGGCCGGTGTTCGCCGCGTTGATGCGAAAGTACGTCGACAGTTCCATTGGGCAACGCACCCCTTTCGGGATGTAGACGAACGAACCGTCGCTAAACACCGCCGAGTTGAGGGTGGCGAAAAAATTGTCCTTGTAGGGAACGACGCTGCCCAGATACTGTTCGACCAGATCCGGGTGATCTTTTACGGCCTCCGAGAACGAGCAGAAGATGACGCCGACCTCCGCAAGTTTGGTGCGGAAGGTGGTTGCCACCGATACGCTATCGAACACTGCATCCACGGCCACCCCGGCCAGCCGCGCTCTTTCGTGGAGCGGAATGCCGAGCTTGTCATAGGTTTCCAGCAATTTAGGGTCGACTTCGTCCAGGCTCTTGGGCCCGTCGGCGTTATTCTTGGGTGCCGCGTAATAGGAAATGTCCTGGTAGTCGATGCGCGGGTAGTGGACATGGGCCCATTCAGGTTCGGTCATGGTGAGCCAATGTCGGTAGGCTTTGAGCCGCCACTCCAGCATGAATTCCGGCTCTTCTTTCTTCGCCGAGATCGCGCGGACGACGTCTTCGTTCAGCCCCGGGGGAAGACTGTCCATATCGATGTCGGTGATGAACCCGTGGGCGTACTTGCGCGCGACGAGGTCTTCGATATCTTTTTCTGTTCTAGCCATGGGAGTGGTCCGTCCGATCAGGCGCGGTTGGCGCTTGAAGTTGCACCGCGGGCCTCGGCGGCGAGGTCCAGGCCCGGCAGCGGGCTGGCTCGATCCTGTAAATCGAGCAGCGACACTTCGCCTAAGGCAGTGCGGATACCCCGGTTGATACGCTGCCAGGCGGAGCCGACATGGCAAACTGATTCGAGTTCGCATTGGCCGGCGCCGGCGCTGCATTCGGTAATGGCGACGGGGCCCTCCAGGGCGTCAATGATATCCGCGGCGGATATTTGTTCGGGCAGCCGGGCCAAGGCATAGCCGCCTTGGGGCCCCCGCACCGAGTCCACGAGGCCTGCTCGCGCTAATGTTTTCAATAACTTACTGACGGTTGGGCCCGCCAGTTGGGTGGCTTCCGCCAACTCGCCAGCGCTGGAAATGTGGCGCTCGTAGGCCATGTGCGCCAGCAACACGGTGGCGTAGTCGGTGAGCTTGCTCATGCGTAGCATTGGCGAATCCTCCGGCCCGATTGGTAACCGTCTTTGAATCAGTAAGTTACAGCACGGCCCTGTAGAGGACCATTTTAGTACTATTTAGCCTAGCCTGCAAAATCACTGGGCTGTTAGACTCCACCGCCATGAGCGAACGTTCCGAATATGTCGTCGAAATACAGGGCCTTTGTTTCAGCCGGGGCCAGCGCCGAATCTTCCAGGATTTGGATATCAAAATGCGCCGGGGCGACGTGACCGCCATCATGGGGCCCAGTGGGACCGGCAAGACCACGTTGCTGCGGTTTATCACGGGCCAGTTGGTTCCCGACCGGGGTTCGGTGTGGGTGAACGGCTATCAGGTCGACCGTACGCCTCGTAAGGGGCTCTACGAAATGCGCCGCGAGATCGGCATGTTGTTTCAGAACGGTGCGTTGTTGTCCGACTACAATGTGTTCGAAAACGTGGCCTTCCCGTTGCGCGAACATACAAATTTGCCGGAAAGGCTGATCCATCATGTGGTCCTCACCAAACTGCATGCGGTCGGTTTGCGCGGTGCCTGGCAAATGTCGCCGACGGAACTCTCGGGTGGCATGGCGCGGCGCGTGGCTTTGGCGCGCGCCATTGTCATGGATCCGGAAATCCTGATTTACGACGAACCATTCGCGGGCTTGGATCCGATTTCGATGGGCGTCGTCGTGCGGTTGATTCGGCAGATGAACGATGTGCTGGGCATTTCGAGTATCGTCGTGTCCCACGATGTCGGCGAAATCTCCGCAGTCGCCGACAGCAGTTATCTGATTTCCGAGGGGAAGGTGGCCGCTTCCGGAACGCCTGACGAGTTATCGAAGGACGGTTCGGCACTGGTGCGTCAATTCATGCATGGGATGGCCGATGGGCCGGTGCCATTTCATTATCCGGCACCGGATTATGGCTCGCAGTTGCTGGGACGCGATGACGAATGACCCAATGGTTTTTCGAGTTGGTCTACACCCTGCGGGGATTCCTGCAAACTTTCGGTGCGATGAATCTATTCTTCCTGCGTATCGTGAGTTATTCGCCACGCGCGATCATCCGTCGCTTTCCGTTAGTCATTCGCCAGGTTTACAACTCCGGCACCTTGTCGTTGGTCCTCATCATGGTGTGCGGATTTTTCGTGGGGATGGTGTTGGGTCTGCAGGGTTATGACAATCTCTCCAAGTTCAATTCCGAGGATTCGGTGGGGACCGTCGCCGCGTTGTCGTTATTGCAGGAGCTAGGCCCCGTGTTGGCGGCCCTGTTGTGGTCGGGCCGCGCAGGGACGGCGTTGGCCTCGGAAATCGGATTGATGCGCGCCACGGACCAGTTGTCGGCTATGGAGATGATGGCGGTGGACCCACTGCGGCGCGTGGTCGTGCCACGGTTTCTTGGCGGGGTCGTCTCCATGCCGCTGCTCGCCGCCATTTTTAGCGGTATCGGCATCTTTGGCGCCTACGTTTCCGGTGTCATCATTCTGGGCGTGGATGGGGGCGTATTCTTTTCTCAGATGCAGGCCAACGTCGAGCCGGTTCACATCTGGCAGGGCATCATCAAGAGTTGTGTTTTTGGCGTCGCCGCAAGCCTCATGGCCGTCTTTGAGGGGTACAATTCTATCCCAACCGCAGAGGGCGTCGGACGTGCGACCACCCGGACCGTGGTGCTTACGGCCATCGCGGTGTTGGCGTTGGACTACATGATTACCGCTGCGGTGCTGGCATTAACGGATTAGGAAGGACTCATGCAACAAACACGTACGGTTGAACTCGGGACGGGCCTGTTCGTTTTCTTGGGCGTGGGTGCGTTGTTTTTCTTGACGACGCAAACCAGCAACGTGCAGGGCTTTACGGGGGACAGTTATACCGTGACGGCACGCTTCGAAAACGTCGGCAGCCTTGCCGCGCGCGCGCCGGTCACCATGGCGGGCGTGACGATCGGGCGGGTCGCCGCTATCGACTTTGACCCGGATCTCTTGGATGCGGTCGTCACGCTGCGGCTAAATTCGCGCTACGACCGCATACCCGAGGATTCCGATGCCAGCATCCTCACCGCCGGCTTGCTGGGTGGGCAATACGTGGGCCTGACCCCCGGTGGTTCCGAGGAATACCTGGCCGACCAGTCGGTGATCGAATTCACTCAATCCGCTGTTGTGCTCGAGCAATTAATCAGCAAGTACCTGTTCCAAGGTGGAAGCGAATAATGAAGCAGCTCATATTGGTGTTGTTAATCGCCGTGCCCGTGACTTCGCTGGGCTCTACCCCCGACCAAGTGATCGAGCAGTCGGCCAAAGCCTTGCTGAGCGAGATGGACGGCCGCCGGGACGCGTTACGCAACGATCCGGAGGCGCTATATGCCCTGGTCGAGCGTCATTTCCTGCCGCATTTCGATCGTGCTTATGCTGCCTTCATGGTGCTGGGGCGCCACAGTCGCAACGCCACCGCCGAACAAAAGCGCCGGTTTACCGACGCCATGTATAACTATCTTTTGCGTCAATACGCCACCGGCTTGCTGGAGTTCACTTCGGATCGCCTCAACATCTTGCCGTACAAGGGTGAAGACGATGCGGAGCGGGCGACCGTGCGGACCGAGGTGTATCTCGATGACGGTACGGAGGTCCCGGTGCATTACAAAATGCGCCGGACTGACGCAGGCTGGAAGGTTTACGATGTGACCATCGAGAATATTTCCTATGTGAAGAATTTTCGAACCCAATTCGGCGCCGAAATTCAGGCCAAGGGATTAGATGCGCTGATCACACGCCTCGAAGTCGAGGCGGCCGCGCCTCCAAAGCCCAAAGCCTCTCTACGGCCGTCCGGGCAAGCCGATGCGGCATGACTCATCGGCGGGCGAGGATGCCGAAATCATAGACCAAGGGGATGGCCGGTTCTCGATTCGTGGCCCGCTTACCTTCGAGTCCGTGAGTCATGTGATGGAGCTGAGTAAGCCGTTGTTCGCGGATCATGAGGTTTTGCATATCGATCTCGCTGAGGTCACCGACAGCGATAGCGCGGGGCTCGCGCTGTTGTTGGAGTGGGTCAATTGGGGGCGGCACTACGTCCACGAGATTCGCTACAAAAATGTGCCCGAGCGGATTCAAGCCATTGCCAAGATCAGCGAAGTCAGCGACCTGTTGGCGGCCGGCGAGCGGTGGACGGGGCCGCTGACCAAAGCGTAGCTTCTCGGCAATAGGGGCGGCAGTAGATATCTATTTGGAGGGATGGCTCCCTTCGGTCCGCTTTATTCCCTCCAAACAGAGATCTACTACTAGCCCCACGGGTGTGGCTACTCGTTGAGGAACTCGGATTCGTCGAAGTCTTCTTCCGAGAACTCGTCATCCAACGGCGGGTCGCCGTCGTATTCAAGGGCAAGGCGGTTCTGATAATAAGCATCGCGCAGCGCCAGGTAGGGGTCAAAGGAGTCGTCGAGGATCGCGTCCGCGCCGATCAGGCCCTCGCGCAGATGAATGGCTTCGAGGATCCACAACTTATCGCGTACGCCGCGGTTCTTGTAGTAATAGAGGGGGTCCAGCAGGTAATCCAGCACGGCGCCGACACCATGGCGGAGCGTGTAGGGACCGAAGAACGGCACCATTAAATATGGACCGTCGCCGGTGCCCCAGGCCGCGAATGTTTGACCGAAGTCTTCGCGATTCTTGTCGATGCCGAGGCGGGTTGCGATATCGAATAGCCCGCCGATCCCCGCTGTACTGTTGACCAGAAAACGCATGACGTCGTGGCCCGCGGCTTGTGGTTTGCCTTGCAGCACATCGCCGACGAAGATCACGGGCATTTTTAGATTGGCGAATACGTTACCGACCCCCAGGCGGAGCGGGGTAGGCGTTATCGTGCCATAGCTCTTGGCGATGGGCCGCAGGACGAACTTGTCGGCCGTGCGATTGAGTTTGAAGACCCCGCGGTTGAAGGGCTCGATGGGGTCCCACTGGGGTTCCCGAGGCGCGCTGCCGGTGGTGGCGCAGCCGGCGAGGATGCAGGCGCAAAAGACGCCGGCGATTACCCTTGAAGTCACAGCGGAGATCATCATCGAAGCCACCCTAGGCCTATTTTACGAGCCGGATTCTGGTGTCTCAGGAGACGTTTCCTCGAAGTTTTTCCGTTGTTTTTCGGGGATCAAATCCCTTAAATCTTGCATTCTCGCCGCGTAACGGGCGCTGTCGACGGAATTGACTCCCGGCGACTCTTGCGCCATCCGCAGCTGCGCCAATGCCATGCGCAGATTGCCCAGCATCAAGTGATATTCCGCCATATAAAAGTGCGCGTTACCGATGTCACCCTCCGCGTTCGCCGCCCTGGCAATGAGACGGATTTGCGTGGGCGTCGGCGGGATGTTGTTCAGCAGGTCGAGCAATAGCTGATGGGCCTCGCGGGCCTGCCCCGCGGAAATGAGCGCTTCCGCATAGGCGACGGTCAGCGGTACGTTGCGGGGGAACAGGCCAATCGCATGCTGGTAGGCGGCCAACGCTCCGGGCAGGTTGCCGCCCGCCAATAGCGCGTCGGCATGCGTAACATGAAACGCAATGGCGTCGGGATGCTGTTGGAGCAATTCACGCAAGATGAGTTCTGCGCGGTCGGGCAGCGACATTTTCAATAACGTCAGCGCTAAGCCGAAGCGCGCGGGGATGTTTTGGGGGTCCTCCTTTAACCGCAGCTCGAACTGAATCTGCGCATCCTCGACGTTGCGCGCGCTGAGTAGTTCCAGGCGCGCGCGGGTGAGCCCATAGTTGAGGCTGTCTGCGGGATCCTGTCGCGGCAGCAACCGCGCCCGGCCGCGGGATTCCGCGATTCGTGCGGTCGTGACCGGATGAGTTTGCAGCAGTTGGGGTACGCGTTGGGAAGCCAGCCCGTAACGGCGTTGCATGGTTTCGAAGAACGCCGGCATGCCCTGCGGGTTGAACCCGGCTGCGGCCAAAACACCCATGCCGACTCGGTCCGCCTCGTATTCGTTTGTGCGGGTAAAGTTGATTTGTCGCTGGATCGCCGCCGCTTGGCTCGTCATGACGATGCCCTGCATGACGTCGCCGCTTGCGCCTGTGGCGGCACCCAGCAGGATGCCCGCGAGCATTGCCGCGGCGCTGGCCATGCTGGTGCGTTGACTGTCGAAGATGGCCCGCGCGATGTGCCTCTGGGTAACGTGAGCGATTTCGTGTGCCAGCACCCCGGCAAGCTCGCTTTCGGTCTTGCTCGCTTCGATCAACCCCGCGTGGACCCCGATATAACCGCCGGGCAATGCAAACGCGTTGATGCTGGGATCGTCGATGACGAAGAAATAAAACTTGTGCTCGCCTTCGTGGGCGTGGGTTGCCAACCGATGACCGAGGTCCTGGATGTATTCCTCGACCGCAGGGTCTTCCACCAACACGCCCGCCTCGCGGATTTGCCGCAGGACCATCCGCCCGAGCTGACTCTCGCGGTCCTCCGACAGCACCGCGTCGGCCGGGCTGCCGATGTCGGGCAGGTCGTCGCCCGCCGCGATTGCTGCGTGCGGTAAGGCGAGAATGATGGCCGTGGCGAACAGTCTGAGCATGGGACCAATGGCTAGCTTGGGTGGTCAGTTAGACTAGATCGGCCGGAGGCCGTTCCCCGTGAACGGCGAAGAATGCTCAAGATTTGAGTGCCTCCAACACGGCTTCGACGTGGCCTTTGACCTTGACTTTGCGCCACTCCTGGATGAGCACCCCCTTGTCGTCGATGAGGAACGTGCTGCGCTCGATACCCATGACCTTCTTGCCGTACATGTTCTTTTCCTTAATTACGTCGAACAGGCGGCAGAGTTTCTCATCGGGGTCCGAGATGAGTTCGAATGGGAACTCGAACTTGGCTTTGAACTTCTCGTGGCTGGCAAGGCTGTCTCTGGACACGCCATAAATGACGCATTTTCGGCGCCGAAACTTGGCAAAGTTATCTCTAAAGTCCTCGCCCTCGGTGGTGCACCCCGGCGTATTGTCTTTGGGGTAAAAGTAGATCACCGTTTTTCGTCCGACCAGGTCCTTGGCCGTGAGCTTCGAATCGCTGGTGGCCTGGGCGGTGAAGGCCGGGACTTTCTTACCGACAGCAACTTTTGGCATGTTTTCTCCTCAAACTGAAGTTTAACTCTTGACGGGTTCTAGGATGGCATCGAGGTTCAACTGATCGCAAAACTCCATGAATTCTTCGCGGAGCGTCGAGACGTGGACGCTGGCGGGCACATTGATGACCATTTGCACGGCGAACATGGGCGCGCCGGTATGGGCTGCCGGGTAGCTGCGGGTCGTGACTTCGGCGATTTCGATGCCGCGGCCCGCCATGAAACTGGCGAGATTATGCACGATACCCGCCTGGTCCAAGCAAACCACGTCGACGGCGTAGGGCAGCAATTCGGTCTCGTACTTACGCGGCTCCGTCCGCTGCAGCTGGACGGTCAGGTCGTTGCCCTCGGCAAACCGCTTGAGGTTCTTTTCCAACCGGTCGAGGGTGTGCCAATTACCGCTGACCAGCAGCAGCATGGCGAATTCAGACCCCAGCGCCGTCATCCGACTTTCCTGGATGTTGCCGCCGCAATCCAGGATCACCCGAGTGAGGTCGTTGACGACCCCTGCGCGGTCGCTGCCTAGCGCTGAGATGACGATGAGTTGTTGCATGCCCGAGCGCCAAGAAAACGTGACTCAGCAGTGTACCTGGAACCCGATGAGCTGGAAACGGGGGTAGTTGCAGGAGACTAGCCGGGCCAGTAACATCGCGTCCCTTGCGAGCGGGCGGAGCGATTGTGCTAACAGGCAGTATTACGGCATTGGTGACCCCGATGTCGCCGGACGGCGAGATCGACCAGGCCGCGCTGGAGGGCTTGATCGATTTCCATGTGGAGGCCGGCACGCAGGCCCTCGTGATCGCCGGAACCACTGGCGAATCCGCGACCTTGAGCACCGAGGAACATATCGACCTCATCGGCCTGAGCTGTGAGCTGGCCGGCGGCCGCATCGCCATTATTCCCGGTACCGGCTCGAATTCCACCGCGCAGACCATCGAGCTGTCGAAGGCCGTGGGGCGTTACGATATCGCCGGGTTCTTGGTGGTGACGCCTTATTACAATAAGCCCACCCAGGCGGGCTTGGTACAGCATTTCGAAGCGATCGCCGACTCGGTCGTGCAGCCGGTGCTGCTTTACAACGTGCCGGGAAGGACTGCGGTGGACCTACAGGTCGAGACGGTGATTCGCCTGGCGGAACATTCGAACATTGCCGGCATCAAAGAGGCGACGGGCGAGGTGGACCGAGTGGCGGCAATTAGAGCGGGGGTGGGAGATGACTTTATCTTGCTGAGCGGCGACGATGCGAGCTGCCGGGAATTCATGCTGGCCGGTGGAGACGGGGTGATTTCCGTCACCGGTAACGTCGTTCCCGCAGCGATGCGTGCGCTGTGCGACGCCGCTACCGCGGGAGACGCGGCCGCAGCCGCCGAGATCGATGCGCCCCTCGCCGGTTTGCACCGCGATTTATTCCTCGAGAGTAATCCGATTCCCGTCAAGTGGGCGTTGGCGGAGATGGGCCGAATCGGCAACAGCCTGCGGCTCCCGTTGACGCCGTTGGCGGAGCAGTATCATGACCGGTTGACCCAGGCCATGAGTCAGGCGGGAGTCGTTTGGTGAGCGCCTTACCATGGGTCAAGCCGTCGCTATTGCTGGCCGCGGTGAGCGTCCTGTCGACCAGTTGCGGCCGCTTTAGTGTCGTGGCCTGCGAGCCAGCGGATCAATATCAATACGCAACCGAGTCCG
>JAHEKG010000374.1 GCA_024638475.1 Rhodospirillales bacterium
GGGGCTCGGAAAAACTCATTTACAGCGTCCGCGAACCGTTCCCCAGCATCGCGACCCAGGCGACCCTCGTCCATGGCGGGTTCACGAATCGGACGCCGCTCAGGGTCACCTCTCACATGGCGTCCAACGGCATCATCTTTTCGGACGGGGTGGAAGCGGATTATCTGGAATTCAACTCCGGGGCGGAGCTCACCCTGTCGACGGCCCGGCAGAAGGCGATGCTGGTGGTGCCGCCCGCGGCGGAAAAGGCGGCCGCGCAGCGAGGGTCGCGGGCGGCGTAACCTCGGGCGCCGGCCGATTGTTATTCGCAACCTGTGCTTGCTTGCGTGTCGAGTCCCTGTCGCTTCCCGGCAGCGTCGATGGTCCAGTAATTCATCATGATCTTGAACGGGTTATCCAGGAATTCGATTAGATATTCGCCCTGTGCTTCCACCGGAAAGGCAAAATCGATCGAAGATTCCCGCGTTTCGCCCATAAAAGCCCGCTGATCGTAAAACACGCGGAATAGCCACTCTCGTCCACCTCGGAGTACAAAGGCCTTGTGTCTATCACCTGGTTTTAACGTGAGTTTTTTTGCGTTGTCGCAGGTTCCGTCAGGAAACGCCCACAGGCGCACGCCAGTCGAGCTCAGAAACTAGCCCCTCATTCCTGGTGCAATGAATCTAACCATTGCAGCAGATTCGCCGAGGTCGTCACCTATCGTAACAGTCTGCGTGGGGTTTTCGGGGTAGGTTCTTACCGATTCATCACCGCATTTTAGCTTGTGATCGACGAGTAGCTCACGCTCGGTTCCGCTCGCATCGATTTCAGTTAATAGAAAGCCGAACGCACCATTGATGCTTGGTTTGTATGCGATGTTGTATTCATATCCATCTTGGGGCGTAAACGAAAAATCCCGGTAAACCGGCTTGGTGAATAAAACGCGAAACTTCAACGAGAAATTCATCGGATGACCAGCGCGAACGAAAATCGATTCGCGCTGTTTCTTCATTTTTATCTTAAGCTTCTGCCCTTTCGCGCGCTTCCCACAAAGATCGCTTGCGTCGAATACGAAAAAAGTCATCTCACCGTCGTAGGGAATCAAATTGATCTTTGCGCGAGGCCGGGTTTCGACAGATTTGAAGGCGGCGTTAGCGGTTGCGGCGAATAAGCACAGGATTAGAGTCGTTGCTGCGATCCGAATTATCATGGAGTGAATTGTAGGCGCTGAAGCGGGTTATTTCCACGGTGACTCTCGCCTGAGCCACTCAAGGGCGAGCGGGGGCGTATCCCCACGCGCGATAGTCGATGAGCAGATGCTCGCGATCGATTTCGGCATAGACGAACTTGGCAACTAGGCTATCCGGACCGAACAGGTACAAGTCGACGGCGTTTTCGATGCGATAGTGCTCGGTGTCGAATTCGCCGGCCGGGACCGTAATGCGCTGGGCGCCGATGTACTGCAGGTTGTAGTCCATCAGCTTGCCCATGACGGATGTGCCGGCGAGCGCCGTGGCGTCCACGTTGTAGGCGAGCACGGCCTGGGGTCCACCTTGGGCCTTGTCGACCAGCCGGGCGCGCCAGGAATCCACCGCTAGCACATGGGGCACCATGGTGAATGGCCCAGTGGGTTTCACAGCGTGGGTGAACGTGCCGTCGGGTCCCAGGATTTGGCCGCGCCAGGTGTCACCCTCCATGACGAACCAGGCATTGCCGCGCCAGGCGCCGTCGATCCAGTAGGCCATGAACGTGTCGAGCGGCCGGCCCGCCGCATCGACGCGGTGAACCACGTGGCGCAATACAGGACGCGGCGAGTAGTGCACGCTGGCAACGACGGTTTTCGTGCCGTCCGGATGCACATCGAGGCGCCACCGCTCGAAGCCGTTGACGTGGCCCGTGCTTTTGACCCGATAGGCAATCTTCCCCTCGGCCCACCGGGACACGTTGGCGTCCGGCTCGCATACAGCAGGCGCGTCGGCCCAAGCCGCACCCGCCCAGCACCCGAGCAGTAACAAACCGCTGGCTATTGTGGAGACCGCTGATTGCACCTGGAGTGGTCTTCTCACTTTATCCTCGGCGCTATGATGCAACCTTTTCCCGTCCTCGAGCCACTCATCTGTGAAAACGATACTTTTGGGAGGCGCCATCGTGGAAGGTTTACCGCTGAATCAACTCGCAGAAATCAATTATTGGGCCGTGGCCGTAGCGGCCCTGGTGACGTTTTTCCTGGGCGGGCTCTGGTACTCGCCCGCACTATTCGAGGACGTTTGGATGGCCGTTAACGGTTACGGCGCCGATCAGGTTCGGCAGATGCAAACCGATCTGGGCGTGATCGGTTTCGCAAGCGCGTTTTTCG
>JAHEKG010000137.1 GCA_024638475.1 Rhodospirillales bacterium
GCCACCTCGATCACCCGTGTTTCCGCACCGCGCGAAAACTTAAGGGCATTGTCGACCAAATTGATTAGAATTTGTGTAAACGCGTCCGCATCGACATCAATGCTTTGATCGGCCAGGCTGCGGTCGGTGTCGAAACGGATCTGGAAGCCGGCGCGCTCGATTTGACTCTCGACCTTCGAGCGCGCCATATCCATGAGTTCCGTTACGGCAATCGTCTGCGGCTCGACCTGTAGATCGTTGCGGCTCATCCGCGCTAACTGCAAGACGTTGGCAATGAGTCGCGATAGCCTTTCACTCTCGTCGTATATATAAGTGTAGTAGGTTTGCCGCTTGTCCTCGTCGGCCCAACCCTCCTTGAGCATTTCCCCATACATTCTGATTGACGTTAAGGGCGTCTTGAGCTCATGGCTTACCGCAGAAACGAAATCTTGCTGCTGGCGGCCAAGCTCGATCTGCCGCATGCCATAGCGATAGATCATGAAGAAACCGGCCAGCGACACCAGGATCAAGATACCCGCGACCCAGGCCAACAGCGGCCCACCCGCGCCGGCCGGTAACCGGTTGACGCTAAAGATGAGCTCCAGAGTATCGAGTGGGGCGGTTAGCCGCGCGCGGTACAACAATGCGCCGCTGAGTTCCCGCTCGCCGGGGTAGCTGGAAGCCCGTCCGTTCAGTTCCGCCAGCACCTGCCCCTGATAGGCCACCACCAAATCGCTCATGTCGTAGAGCGCGGTATTGCTAAACGCCGTCTCCACCGCATCCTCAAGGAAGCGGGCCTGCTCGATCAGCAGGCCTTGAATGTGACGCTGGCCGTCCCGCCACACCTGCCTGAAAAGCACAAAGTGCCCGCTCGCCAACAGGCGGAAATCGTAGGGGCCCACTTCACTTTCGAAGGTACTAATACGCAGGCCCGGACCCTCGACCGCCACATCCGCATCCAATTCGGGCTGGGACTCCGGGACAAACACCTGCTCTTTGCGCTTCAACTGATCGCGGAACTCACGTGGTTGCTCGACATCGGCCGAGCGTTCCTCCCTGGCCGGCGCTTTTTCGGCATAGGTTCGATCGAGCTTGAGATCGTCCACATTGCGGCGCGGCGCGCGGTTGGCCTCGACGGTCCGCGCCCGCGAACCGAGGCCCTCCGCCGGCGGTTCGGCCGAATCGGCGAGCTTGTCGAAGCCAACCTGGCCGAGATTCGCCGCGACGGGCGCGGCGGCGCCTTGGGTAGCCTTAGCCTCGGTTTCCTCCGCAGCTGGCCTGTAGCTGTCGAGCGCTTGCCTCGCTGGTGCGGCGGCGGGCGTAGCGTCACTGCGACCTGCAGCGATGCTGGCCGTGGGCCGCGCCACCGCCACCTCCTCTAAAACCGCCGACAAAGCGGATTCCGCCCCCGGCGCCGGTTCAATCAGCGCGTTGTCTGCGAGCACCGCATAGATGCGGGCTTGGCGTTGCTTACGGAGGCTGAGTTCCGCCTCGCTCACACCGAAGCTCGTTGGATTGGTGTTATCCGCCGGAACCAGGGGTGTCGAAAATCGCCCGGCCGCGTCCACCTGGAAGTAACCCAAGACGCCCGGTATGTCACTCTCGACGGGAAACCGCGCCAGGGGTGAACGCTCGACAAAATTGGCGCTGGGATCGCCCGCGATCACCAAGAAACCGTAGTCACCAACGCCCCGGGCTTCTGCTTCGCGCATGGTCCGAGCAAGATTCGCATCGATGCGCGCCGTCAATTCCTCAGCCTGTAACCGAAACCGATAGAAGGCTTCCCACTTGAGTTGATCGTAAGCATGCCAAATCAACATCGCGGTCGGTATCGCCAGCGCCAGGAAAAACGCGGCCAGGGCTAACTTTAATCGCCGCGGTGTCATGACGTACCGACCTCGCTCTGCAGGCGGTAGCCGGCGCCGCGAACAGTGACGAGAAACGCCGGCTGTTTCGGATCCCGCTCCAGCTTGCGCCGCAGTTTCGCGATATGAATGTCTACGGTCCGGGTCTCGATATCCAAGTCACGGGCATAACCCCAAACCTTCGTCAGTAGTTCCTCTCGAGAAACCGGCCGCTCGGTGTTGGCGTAGAGGTACTGCAACACCTCCATCTCCCGACGGGTAAAACTCAGCTCTTTACGGCCAATATTGCCGCTGAGATTCTGCGTATCAATCTCGACACTTTCGCCCAGGCGAATGATGGCCGCGAATTCGGCCGCCACCCGAGAACGGCGCAAGACCGCCTCGACACGTAGCACCAGCTGGGCTATGGAAAACGGTTTTGCAACGTAATCGTCCGCGCCGAGCTTAAGGCCCTGGATGATATCCTCGTCGGCCGTCTTGGCCGTCAGCATGATAATCGGCTGTTCACGATCCGCCTGCCTAATCTGGTTGCAGATTTCGAAACCGTCGATGCCGGGCAACATCACGTCGAGGAGCACGAGGTCAAAGCGCCCGGTTTGTGCCAGGCGCAAGCCCTCCCGGCCGTCGGCCACGCTGTCTACGTCGTAGCCGTGGAACACGAACACGTCCACCAACCCATCGCGGATAGGCGATTCGTCTTCAACAACGAGTAGGCGTAGTTTGCGATTCATAACACGACCAGCCTACCAGTTGAAATTCGGGGTTGCAGCCGCGGTAGGTAAATTGTTTGTAAACGTCGCTACGGATTGTTTACGGCGAACGGTCTTATTCCAATGGCTGCGACCGCCTAGCATGGCCTTCAACATATCTTCTCTAGGAGGCTCCCATGCCACTCATCACCCGAATTTCGCGGCTCTTCAAGGCCGATTTCAATGCGGTATTAGACAACATAGAAGAACCCGAGTTGGTTTTGCGGCAAGCCGTTCGAGAAATGGAAGACGAGCTTGTCGGCGACCAACAGCAGGTCAAATGGCTCAGCCATGAAATGAGCGAACTCGACGCGAGACGCGAGGAGCTTGCCCAGAAAATTTGTCGTCTCGATGGGGAGTTGGATCTGTGTTTCGACTCAGGGAAAGACGATCTAGCCAGGAGTCTGGTCAAGCGCAAGCTCGAGGCGCAGCACTTCGAACAGAGTATCGCTGATCGTTGCGAGAAAACGGCACAACATCTCGACGACATGCGCGAAAGAATTGCCGAGCGGAGCAGCATCTTGGAAAGCATGCGCGATAAGGCCGAGCTGTTCAGGGGCCCAGGCGACGAGTCCACCGTACAGGGTGCGGGGGGCGACTGGTTGGGGCACGCGGGTCGAATAACCGATGCTGAAATAGAGATCGCCCTGCTGCGGGAGAAACAGCAAAGGAGCGAGTCATGAAATCCATATCCTTCGTACGCGGAGTAGGCATAGCGTTGGTGTTGGCCCTAGCCAGCAGCATCCTATTTAGCGTACTGACCTCTTTTACCGGCTCCAGCGACGCGGTGAGGTTGCTGATCCCGGCTGTGGGGTTTGCCTACCTGGTTTGGTTATTGGTCCACAGCGGGCATCGGACCGGCCGCATCACTGCCATTGCCGTTTGGTGCCTCACCGCCGCGGGTTTGTGGCTACTGCTGCCTGGAATTGGTTTGTATCTGTGCGTTCACGCCATGTTGATATGGGTGGTTCGCTCGCTGTACCGATACCGCAGCTCGGTGGGCGCTATGGCGGATTTGGGGCTGACTTTGGTGAGTCTCGCCGCAGCGGTGTGGGCAGCTCAACATACCGCCAGCTTGTTTCTGAGCGTGTGGTGCTTGTTCCTCACCCAAGCGCTATTCGTCTTCATCCCGACCCAGATTCGAATACGCCCAACGTCTCGGCCGCCCAAGCGCGCTGAACTCGACAGCTTCACTCGCGCCCAGCATGCCGCCGATACGGCACTCCGGCGCTTGTCCGCGAAAAGTTAGGTGTTTATCAAATTTATTAAGGAGATCGTCATGAAACACAAGTTACTCGGAATCGCGATATTCGCAGTTACCCTTGCTAGCGTATTGTTATATCCGTCACTACGTGGCTCCGCCGTACCGGCACCCCCAGTTCCTACCCCGGTGCAGCCAATTCTACCGCCGTTGCAACCCATCGCCGGGCAAAAACCCGTCGTCGAAGTGGTGTTCGTGCTCGATACCACCGGCAGCATGAGCGGGCTCATCCAAACCGCTAAGGAAAAAATCTGGTCCATCGCGAGCACCATGGCTCAGGCAAAACCAAGCCCGGAGATTCGCATTGGCTTGGTGGCCTATCGGGATCGGGGCGATCAGTACATCACCCGCAGCATCGACCTGTCCGGAGACCTTGACTCCATGTATGCCAAGCTGATGGACTTCGTCGCGGACGGCGGCGGCGACGGCCCCGAGAGCGTCAATGCGGCGCTAAATGACGCGGTCAACGAAATGTCGTGGAGCGAGAATCGCAACGCGTACCAGGTTATTTTCCTAGTCGGCGACGCTCCGCCCCATATGGACTACGCTGACGAAGCCCAATATCCCGCGATCATCTCGGCCGCCACCCGGCGGGGGATCGTGGTGAACACCATTCAGTCCGGCAATCTTGGCGTTACCGTCGCTCCCTGGCAGCAGATAGCCCGGTTAGGCAACGGCCGCTATTTTCAGGTAGAGCAGGCGGGCGGGGCGCTTGCTTTGACGACACCTTTCGACGGCGAGTTAGCGAGGCTGTCGGCCGCGCTCGACGATACTCGATTGTATTTCGGTAGTGAGGCAGAGAAAGCTGCGATGGAAATCAAAAGCAAGGCCACCGAAAAGTTACACGGCCTGGCCTCCGTCGCATCCCGCGCACGCCGAGCTGCTTTCAACTTATCAAAGTCCGGAGAAAAGAATTTTCTTGGGCAAAATGAATTGGTCGAGGCCGTGCAGAGCGGTGAAGTCGATCTCGATAAACTCGAGCCCGAGTCATTGCCCGCGAGCCTGCAGGCCGTTGCACCGCAAGCGCGCCGCGATATGGTCGCGGCCACCGCCGCAAAGCGACGCGAACTGCGATCGCAAATCAAAGAACTCAGTGGCAAACGCGACGCATTCCTGACGGACCAAGCCGCGGCAACCGAGGGCGCTGCCGAATCGTTGGATCAAAAGATCTACGATACGGTCCGCTCCCAAGCGGGTAGGATCGGGCTCGACTACGAAGGCGGTCCAGCCTACTAACGAACACCGGCGAGATCAGGCCTACGCCTGATCTCGCCGTCTCTCTAGCAGTTTCGCGGGCGAATCAAGCGCTCGTACATCGACCCCACCTCGATGGTACGCTAACGAGATGAAATTCCTCGCCGGAGACATTTTGGTTGCCGCCAGCGACGTCCCGGCGGATGCAGACCTTAGAAATCTACATGGTCCGGGGCGCATTCTGCATTTCGATTCGCAATTCAATCTGAAAAGAACGTTGGCGACCCAAACCGATGGACTGGTCATCGGCCTTGCCGTGGATCCCGTCAGCGGCGATCTATTCGCGGCCGACGCACGGGCCAAGACGGTCGTTCGTTTCCCGGCCTCGGGGCCACCCGCCGCTCAGATCCTCGCCGTGCCCCGACACAAGTTCGGCACGTTGGCGTTCAAATCCGACGGGCAACTTTTCCTCGGGATACACAACACGCTCGGCGAGGAAGGCTCGGGCAACCCGAACCTGCTGTGGTGCACCCAGCCGGCGAGCGGCGAGGTCCAGAGTTGGCCGGTGGACTTCGATGGCGGTAAGCTCAAGTTCCATCGTGTTTCCTTTTTGTCTCTCGATCGACCGGGCAAGCGGTTGTTGTACGCCTCAGAGAATGGCCGGCGTGTCTTGGGTTTCGACCTGGTCACCTATACTCAGCGCGGGGATTTCTTGAAATTGGCAGAGGGCGATCCACGCGGAACGTTCGGCCTGGATCACCTGCCCGACGGCCGCTTGTTGATGGCCACCGGTCTTGGCGCAAGCGTTTTTTCCCCCGACGGCAAAGAGTTGAAACGCTATCCCATCGATGAACGGCGCGGTTGGTCGCGCGCCAAACTCAGCAACGACCATCTGTCTTTCTTCGTCAATAATTTTCTCGATGGAATTATCGAGCGGCGCCGAATTGATGATGGCGAGTTGATCCAGCGGCACGACATCGGCCACAAACACTCGCTCTGCGGCATCGTCGAGTACCCTGCTTGATCTGACTCTTGTAGAATCGCGTCAGGATCTGGGCATCGCCGGATAACGACTTGATTCGGAGGACCATCTGTTGAGCACTGTTATCTATCACAACCCGCGCTGTAGCAAGAGTCGAGCGACGCTGGCCATACTCGAAGAGCGCGGCATCGAGCCGCAAGTCATCGCCTATCTGAAGACACCGCCCAGCAAAACCGAGTTGCGGCAGGTGCTCGAGCAGCTCGGCTTAACACCTCCCGATATCATTCGCTTCAACGAACAAGTTGCTAAACAAGCCGGGTTGACACCCAACGACGAGCGGTCCGAAAACGAGTGGCTAGAGCTGATGGTCGCGAACCCGATCTTGATTGAGCGCCCGATCGTGATCCGCGACGGCCAGGCTCGCATAGGCCGGCCACCGGAATCGGTATTAGAGATCCTTTGAGGTCAAAACTCCCGTACCACGGCGATCGTTCCTCCGGGCGCGGCGAACCATAGCTGGCCGCCGGATTGACGATCTAGCCGGCGCCGCAGGAAGTCCAGGTCACCGCTGCGCAGCACGACGCCCATCGGTGTGCAGTCCGCGGCATCGCTGGTCGAGGGAACCGGTAGCGATGCGCCAGGATAGGCGAGCTCGGCCTGCTCGCGACTGAGGAACGTCAGCCAGCCCGGCGCGGTGCTGGACGCAGATTCCAACGCTTGGTAGCGGCGAAAACTACTCTCGGGATCATTGGCAAGCATCAACACTTCCGTTAGCTCGGTGACTTGATTCGATTGCTCGGTAATCTTCGGGTCAAACAAACGCTCGCGATCCAGGTGTTCGACCATACACACCAATACTTCCGGAAATTGGGTTGGCGTCGCCATGAACCATCGGAACCGGACGGGCTCGCCACGATCACCGTAGCCGAGGCGGCGCTCGGAGCGGGCCGGGGCGATCAGATCCCATCCCGCCGACGCAAGCTCGTCGTGTAACGCATCGGCGTCGACGCAACCCAACGCAATGATCTTCAGACCGGATCCGCCGCGATACTGCATAAGATGCGCCGGTATGGTCTTGCCCGCCACGGTGGTAAGTTCCAGGTAGGTATTCCGGAACATGATATGACTTGAGAGTTGTCCCTCGTCCTGTGGGGCAGCCCGCCCGCTGCCTGTCAGCAAACTTGCAGGTTGGGTGACATTGAAACCTAGTCGATTGAACTCTGCCCTTACGCTAACCAGATCATCTACCCACCACCCGACATGGTCTAGATCGACCGCTAGGCTGAATCCTGGGGGAACCATGGCCATTGCTACTTAGTAGTTCGGCGGGCGTGTATAAGGCTTTGCGTATACCTTTACCGAATCGGGAAGCTGGGGCCTAAACTCCGGATTCCAAACAAACGGCTTTTTCTCCGTGTCGAAGTGATTTACCAGCGGGCCGTTGACGGTCCGCACGAACAGGTGATATCCGGTATCGGTTCCCGCCGGGCCATGGTAAACGTCCTCTCGCCACCAGGCATATCCGCCAGGGCCCATACGCCCACAGTCCCCCCAAACATACTCACCCTCAATGGTGTAGAGCTCTTCCACCATCGGATGGGTCCACTGGGGCTTGGCCATGCCCGGCGGGACACGATGCGGCGGCGACATATACAGGAACGAGACCTCTTTTGTGTAAGGGTCCTCGCGTAAGGGTTTTATCGCGACACCTGCCGACAACTGTGGATCCACGAGGCCAGGGTCCCAGTCCATGGCCAGTGGATTCACATAATCAACCAACAAGCGGGGATCGAATAACCCCGGCGGGGGCTCGCCGGATTGCACGACCGGTTTATCGTAGAACATGGTTAACAGAACCGCGCCGTCATCCGATGCGGCACGGTTGCGAACGAACCCCGCTGGAAGAAATCCGTAGGTATGTTTGTCATAGCGTTGATCATTAATGGTCAACGCACCATCCAGCACGAGAAATTCTTCGTGGCAACTCAAATACTCCGTGTCGTTTCGGCGCCAGCCGGCCGGATAGCGAATAATCGTCGTCGCATCCGTACCGGCCTCATCGATACTGAGCATTTTCATTTCCACATCGGCGCGGCCCTCGCCGTAATAACCTTGCTGCCAAGGCAAATCCTGGGCCTGAACGAACATGATGTGGGGTCGAGCCACGGCGTTGCTTACTCGGGTTTGACGAATCTAAAGGTAAAGCGGTCGCTGTTTCCCGTCACCGATCGGCGCCCGACTTCGTAGCGCAGCTCGTCGTCGGCCCGGTAATGCAGATCGCTGAAATCGGCGAATTTGAATCCGGCGGCTTGCACCTCCTTGATCACCAACACGGGATCGATGCGCCGGGTATTCTCCGGGTCTTGCTTTTGCATATGCCGACGCGTGTGGTCTACCACGCCGTAGATGCCGCCCGGGCGCAATGCCGCATAGACGGCCTTGTTGACCCGTGCGCGAGACTCCGCAGTCAGGTTGTGCAGGTTGCGAAACGTCAAAACCATGTCGACGTTGTTTACCGGAAACGAAAAATCGGTAATGTCGAACACGCCGAAACCCGGCGCAGGCTTGAGTTCCGCGTCCACATCCAATACTTCAACCTTATTCATGGATTTGTGTGACAAATCGACCCGGCTAGCGCCGATCGCCAAATACAACTGGCCCTTATCGCGCAAGACCGGACCAAGAATTCTTGTATACCAGCCACCGCCCGGGAAAAACTCAATGACCGTCATGTCATCTTTTAGCCCCAGGAATTCAAGGGTCTCTATGGGTTTGCGATTCCTATCTCGCATCCGATCCGCTTCGGACCGGATTTCGCTTTGCATCGCGGCCTGTATTTTCTCGCCCAGCGGGCTGAGTGGGGCGCGTTGCTGCGCTGCGGCGGTTGTCGTTAGTACCAGAGTGACTAACAAAAGTACGATTCGCATGCGGACCTCCTACTTGTTGGTTAGTGTTGGATGCCTA
>JAHEKG010000008.1 GCA_024638475.1 Rhodospirillales bacterium
TTCGTCGGCGTCGCCCTCGAACCAACGAAACCCGGCGGACCAGCGACTGTCCAGAGAGAAAAATGGCCGTGTTAAGTTGAGTTCTTTAGTTTTACCGTCGTCGGCATCGACGTAGGCCAGCCCGAGCCCGACTCGGGTGCGGGCAAGGTTGCGGTTGCCATAAATGACACCGATCGAGGTCCGGTCGAAGTTCTTGCGTCGTTGCAGCGTCAGCGCGGCCCCGGTGCCCAGCAGATTGAGCTCCTCGATCTCTAGCCTGGTGCGATTCTCGCCACCCGATCTTTGAACTGAGACACTAGGCGTCAGTGTCCAGAGCTCACGCGTCGTGACGGTGATTTCCACGATGCCGTCCCGGTACGCGGTCGGTATGATAGCGGCTTCGTGTAGATACTTGTTCTGGCGCAGCAGCCGCTCTGTCTCTTCCAGTTTGCGCTGTTCGAAGAGATCGCCGCTACGGAAAGTCAGTTGCGCCGCAATGACGGACTGCTGAGTCGGTATGTGGAAGCGATTGAGTTGACGGTAGAACCAACGGTTTTCCCGTTCATCGTTCGTATCAAAAATCGGCTGGATGTTGTAATGAATCCTGCCGATGATGGCCCCGTCGGCTTCCAGTTGTGCGGGGCTAGGCAAAGTCGCCGCCTGGCCCCAGGCTGGCCATGAAAGAACGGCAAGCATCGCCAATCGACTCAACAACATAGGTGCTCCAGGCACTCGGATCTTTACTTAGGGATAGATAGTGGTTGCTACGATCTAGGCGCCGCCATCATCTTGGTCAAACATCTGGAGAAAAGTAGCCTCATCTTGTGCACCGGAGAAACCTCGCCGTTGGTCGAAGATGAACGTCGGTACACCGTTGATGCCGTTGACGCGCGCCTGCTCCGATCGCTCGGCAACCGCCGCTTGCAGCGCAGCGTCGTCGATTGCGGCGCTGGCGAGTGCCGTATCTACATGCAGTTCGGCGGCAATCTCGATCAACACGTCGCGGCTGCCTATGTCTCGCCCTTCCTCGAAGAAAGCCCGTAATACACGCTCCTGAACGGCGTTCTGGGTAGCACCCTCGAAGGCGCTGATCAAACAATGCGAAAGTCGCGTATTCGGTTGAATTTTTATGGCCTCGAAGTCAAACGCAATATCGAGATCCGCGCCGATCCCCTTGAGTTGTTCCACCATGGCCTGGATTCGTCCGTCGTCACCGAATTTCTGGGCATAGTAGGTCTTGCGGTCAACGCCCGCGCTGGGCACGTCCGGATTGAGTTGGAATGGGTGCCAATGCACTTCGAAATCCGATTCTGGTCGCAGGGCCATGGCGCGCTCCAACCGGCGCTTGCCGACGAAACACCAGGGACAAACAGTATCCGAGACAACATCGATGCGCATGTGTTTCTCCTAGAGTTAGCTGCCGATTCTACGCGGCCATCGTTAGGATAACTTTACCTTCGCGTTCTGCGCCACGCCGCCCCGCATGCGCCACGGCATCCTTGACCTGTTCCAATGGATAACTCGCCGCGATTCTTGCACGCAGGATCCCGCTTTCGAACAACCGATTGATTTCCGCATAGACCTGGCGGACTTGTTCGGGTGTGCGGTCCGCGAACTGATACGCTGTGTAAAAGCCCTTTAAAGTAAGTTTGCGAAACCACATCATCGATGAATGGACCATGCAGGGTTCGCCGGTCAGCATCCCATAGGCCAGGATCGTGCCACCCTCGGCCAGGCACTCACCTAGCCGTGCAGTCGCCATGCCGTTAACGGCATCGACTCCCAGCAGGATGCTGGCGTCGTCAGTCGCGGCTTTCACGCGTTGAGCGAGATCGTCGCCATCCAACATGACAACGTCGCCGCCTAGCGCCTCTAGCTCCGGGATCAGTTCCGGTCGGCGCACGACGTTGATTGTCCGAATGCCCAGTGAGTGGGCAATCTCGATCAGGTAACGTCCGCAATTGGAGTTGGCGGCGTTTTGAATGATCCAGTCTCCTGGCTGAACTCCAAAATCTTTGACGATCAAGTAAGAAGTTGGAGCATTGATCGGGAGTAGTGCAAGTTGGATCGCATCGCCAGCGGGCGCCGGCAGTAAGTCGGCCGCGGGTAGCACGACTTTCTCCCGCCACGATGGACAACCCATCGGCAGAAACACACGGTCTCCCGGTGCATGGCTCCCGACGTGTTCGCCGAGCGCGGTTACCTTACCAACGCCCTCGAATCCGGGGATCGCAGGCAGCGGGACCTGAAAACTTTCCTTGCCTTGCATGCAATACAGGTCGGCCAAGTGAATCGGCGCAGCCTCTATGCTGATCAATACTTCATTCGGGCCGGGCTCTGGATCCGCTAGATCCACCACGGTAACCACATTCTCTGGATTACCGTGTTTTGCGTATTGTGCGGCGCGCATACAATGCCCTCGATTGTTCTTTGAGGCTGCCCTCGGCGGAGGATCTTACCGCTCTCATGGTACTATGCCCCACCTTTTTTGGGTAACGGCCGGGGTAGGAAAGTGGCGAGCTATTCTTTGTGGGCCTACGTTCATATTTTGTTGTTCGTGTTCTGGTTGGGGGCGGATGTCGGGGTATTTGTCGCGGCAGCCTACGCTAAGAACGACAAACTCAGCTTCGAGACGCGGGCCACCCTGCTGAAATTAGCCGGTTTTGTAGATCTCTTCCCGCGAATCAGTTTTGCGATCATGCTGCCCGTCGGTTTGCATCTCGTCACCCTCACCGGCATTTACGCCATCACTCCCGCGCTGCAGCTAATCGCCTGGTTGGTGGCGCTGGCGTGGGTAGTGCTCATCCTCGTCTCGTATGTACGCGAGGGTAGCGAGCTTGCCGCCAAACTGGGGCAGATCCAAAACGCTTTCTTGACGATCGCGGGATTATTTTTTATTGGCCTCGGCCTGTTGTCGCTGTTGAACGCCGAGCCTTTTGCGCAAGGTTGGTTTGCTTTGAAAATGCTATTGTTCGGCTGCGTATTTTTCGCCGCCCTGGCAATCGACTACTGCTTCCGGCCCATGTTTGCGCCGTTCATGGCCATCGGCACCGAAGGGTCCACGCCAGAACGCGAAGCGGCCGTCACGCAGGCCATCAATCGCACCCTCGTTAGCGTGATAACCCTGTATGTGCTGATCGCCGTGATTGCCTTTCTCGGCACGACTAAGCCGTTTTAAAGTTCGGCCCCGGGGGCTGCGCAACGCTGGCTAAGCCAACCGGACGCCGGAACTCAACAGCGGCAATTCCCGAATCCTAATCCCGCTCGCGGCGAAGATGGCGTTGCAGACGGCCGGTGCTACCGGCGGCAGCGCGGGCTCGCCCAGCCCGCTCGGCGGGTAGTCGCTGTCTATAAAATGCACGTCTACCTGCGGGGCCTGCGGCATGCGCAGCATCGGATACTGGTGAAAATTCGCTTCTTGGATGCGGCCCTTGCTGACGTTGAGCTTTTGACCGGCCATTGCGCTGATGCCGTCGATCACAGCGCCCTGGCATTGGCTTTCGGCGCCACTGAGGTTGACAATCGGCCCGACGTCGGCGGCTACGGTCACCCTATCGATCGTCACCGTTTTTTCGTTGACGGTGACTTCGGCGACTTCGGCGATGTGGCCCGCATGGGAGAAATGGAAAGCAAGTCCCAGGCCCTTGTTGGCCGGTAGCTCGCGGCCCCAGCCGGCTGCCTGTGCTGCGTGGCGAATGACGCCCGCCGCCCGACCCGTATGCAACGCGCCCGCGTTCCCCGATTCTAGCCAGCGGGGTTCGCCCATGATCTCCAACAAGAATTCCAAGTGGTCCCGATTCGCCGCCGTCGCCAATTCTTGGATAAAGCTTTGTACCGCGAAGGCGATGCCGTTTGACCCCGGTGCTCGCCACGGCCCCGTTGGCACCTTTAGTGGCATGAGCGTTTGGGTGATGCGGGTATTGTCGACGAGTGGGGCGGGGAACTCCGTTGCGCGGATGCCGCCGCCGGAAACGGGGCGGTCGCCGTCGCTGGAAAAGCTGATGAGGTGATCCTCCCAGCCGCTCAGCTTGCC
This sequence comes from Rhodospirillales bacterium, assembly GCA_024638475.1. Classification (GTDB taxonomy): domain Bacteria; phylum Pseudomonadota; class Gammaproteobacteria; order Steroidobacterales; family JAHEKG01; genus JAHEKG01. The sequence continues at coordinate 4,013 of JAHEKG010000008.1, forward strand.
CGCACTATCGACTGCGCCTTTGAGGCTGTGAAATCCTGCCACGCGGTAAAAGTCGTGGGCCATGTCGTCTTCGCGCGTCCATTGTAACTTAATGGGCAGCCCGCTGTGCTTCGAAATGGCTGCAGCTTCGCACATCCAATCGTTGATCAATCGACGCCCAAACCCGCCGCCGATGCGGGTTTGATGGATCGTCACCTGGCTTTCGTCGAGACCCAACAGTTCCGCGACATTGCTAAGCCCGCGGCCGGGTGTTTGGGTTGGTGCCCATAGCTCGATTTGTCCGTCGCGATACCAGGCGGTGCAGTTTTGCGGTTCCAATGGGGCGTGGCTGAGGAACGGATAGCTATAGAATGCTTCGAGTCTTACGGCCGCATTGGCGATTGCTCGTTGGCTATTGCCTCGGCGCACGATTTCGGTGTCGCCGTGGCGTTGCGACAGCGCCTGCGCTTCGCGTTCGAAACTCTCCGAATCATCGCAACACGCATCAGTTTCATCCCATTCCACTTCCAGCGCGCGGCGGGCCTTGATGGCCGACCAGGTCGAGTCGGCGACGATGGCGATTCCGGGCATGAGCTGTTGGACGTTGTTGTTGCCTTCCAGCACGAACGCGTCAATGACCCCGTCAACAGCCTTGACGGCATCCAGGTTAGCCGTTTTGATTCGGCCCCCGGTGGCGGGGCACTTCACGTAAGTGGCGTAGCGGGCATTGTCGATGGCTTTATCGATGCCGAATAATGGTTGACCGGTCACGAGGGCGTGATTATCAACCCCGGTAATGCGCTCGCCCAGCAGATGGTATTGGTCCGGTTGCTTTAACGGCACCGACTCGGGTGCGGGGATCGGGAATGTTGCCGCCAGGGCCGCGACGTCGCCATAGGCCAGCTTGCGGCCGCTATCTGTGTGCACGACAAAGCTCGACTCCGTGTTGCAACTGTTGGCATCGACGCCCCAGCGGTCGGCCGCCGCCGCCACCAGCAGCACTCTCCCCGTGGCGCCGGCGCGGCGGAGCGTGTCCCAGTTAAGGCGCACCGACATTGAGCCACCGGCAAACTGGCTGCCATAGGTGGCCTCGTCGGTCGCCGCCTGTTCTACGGTTACAGTCGACCAGTCCGCATCCAATTCTTCGGCGAGGATCATGCCGAAGGCCGTCTTGATACCCTGGCCGATCTCGGGGTTCTTAGACACTAGCGTGATCTTGTTGTCGGTACCGATGCGCAGATAGGCGTTGGGTGCGAAGGCGTCGGCATTGTTGGCGCTGGCACCGCGCGGTAGCGCGAAGCTCAGCATTAAGCCGCCGCCTACCGCTGCACTCGCCTGTAAGAACGTGCGTCGGGACAGGTCTGTGGCCGGTTTTTCCGGGCTGGGCAGCTCGTCTAGAAACGCCGCCAGGGTGTCCGTGTAGTGAGCGCTCATTATGCCTTCCCACTCTTCGCGGCGGTGTGAATCGCCGCTCGAATCCTAAGATAGGTGCCGCAGCGGCAGATGTTGCCCGACATGGCGCGATCGATATCGGCATCGGTGGGGTTTGGAGTCTCCGCCAAGAGTGCGGCGGCCGACATGATTTGCCCCGACTGACAATAACCGCATTGCGGGACATCATGGTCGATCCAAGCCTGTTGGAGCGGATGCAACCGTTCCCCATCGGCGAGGCCCTCAATGGTGGTGATTTGGCGGCCTTGTGCCGCGGAAACAGGAGTGGAGCAGGATCTTATTGCGGTGCCATCCAGATGTACTGTGCAGGCGCCGCATTGTGCGATGCCGCAACCGAATTTGGTGCCGACTAGTCCGATTCGGTCGCGCAGTGCCCACAGCAAGGGCATTGTTTCGTCGATATCGCCAAGATCGTGTTGGGTGCCGTTTACCGATATTGTCGTCATTGGGGACTCCTTGGGTCGTACCTTGGAGTTTACAACGATCCGGCCGCCAGTGGATGCTGGCTAGCGTTTAACCGGTGCCTGCTTCCGGTAGCGTGAGCCGCGGCACCCCGCCGAACCGCCGCTCGCGGCGTTGAAATTCCTCGAGCGCAGCCAGCAATGCGGGTTCGTCGAAGTCTGGCCAATAGGTGTCGGTGAAGAGCAGCTCGGCATATGCACTTTCCCATAGCAGGAAATCGCTGAGCCGGCGCTCACCCCCCGTGCGGATCAGCAAGTCCACGGGGGTAATGTCTCCGGAGGAGTGGATGGCCTCCGCGAGACAAGACGAGAAGGCCTTGTCGGGATGAGCGGCGTGGATGCTGGCGGCGCGCTCGATGGCCTCGCGGCCTGAATAGTCGATGGCGAGCCGCAGCCGCAGGCTCGAACCCTGCTCGGTTGCCGCCTCCGCATTGGCGATCGTCTGCACTAGGCTGCGGTCCAAGCGGTCACGACGACCGATGATCGATACTTGCACGCCGTTGTCGGCGCACTCCGCTGTCTCGCTGATGAGGTGGCGTTTGAGCAGGCGCATCAAGTTGCGCACCTCGTCGGCGGGCCGCGACCAGTTATCAGAGGAAAACGCGTACAAGGTAAGGATATCGACGGCCTCGCGGGTAGCGGTCCTGACCACCTCACGGACAGCCTGTGCGCCGCGCCGGTGTCCCTGGGCCCGGGTCAACCCCCGCTGGGTTGCCCAACGGCCATTACCGTCCATGATAATTCCTACATGCATGCTAGCCCCCTGTCTCCCAAAACGGCAGCCCAATATACTTGCGACTAACTATCGCGCGCGGCTTGGATAAGCGCTTCCATGTGCTTTAGATAGCGGGCGAAGGCCCGTCTGCCCTTGGCGGTTAATCGATACTCGGTGCGCGGTAGTCGGTGCGAGAAACTCTTCCGACAGCCGATGAATCCTGCGTCCTCAAGTTTCCGGGCATGGGTGCTCAGGTTGCCATCGCTGGTCTTGAGTAGCTGTTTGAGTTCAGCGAAGCTCATCTTGTCCGTGACGCTAAGGCCACTCATGATGCCAAGACGGAGCCGATCGTAGATCAGTCGCTCCTCATGGTTTGCCTCCGTATTCAAGTGGCCGGCTACCAACCCCAGTCGCTGCGGCTGCGTCGGCTCGTCGCGATCTTTGCGGCGAGGCTTAGCCACCAAACCGCTTCACGATAATGAGACCCAAGCCGAGATGAAAAACTCCGAAGCCTAGCGCAAGCATGGGTAGCGCCCAGCCGGCCGGCATGAATACCGTGATAGCGCCCAGGCCCATGAAGGCCAAGCCGGCCAGCGTAACTGGCACGATGGAGAAAACACCGCTGGTAGCCAGCGCGGCGCCATAGGACAGCAACCATATGCCGACAATGACTTCCCTAGGTGTCGTGCCACTTAGCGCGACCGTCAATATCGCGCCCATCATGATGGGCGGTGTCAGCGTCAGGAAAAACCGCCGAGCCACCTGATGCTGCAGGCTAGAGCCCTGCGCTTTGGCTTTGGCGGACATTAGGGGCATGTTCAAGCCAACGGCGGCTAGCGCGCTAGTGACGCAGATGATCAGCCAAGCATGCGACAGCTGTGGAATGGCCGCGATGCTCGCTGCTACCAACGCGATTCCACCCATCACGATGCAGCCGCGTCCGGATACGGATGTGAAACCTTGGGCGGTTTCCATGGTATCGCGGATATAACGCAGCATGGCTACGGCGCTGCCGTCTATGGATGCGGTAGGGCGGTTATTGGAGACTGCGCTGGATGGATCGGACGCCATAAGTAGGCGTCACAATAGCGGCTGCGTCTATCTTGTCAAGTACTTTGCAACATAAAGTCGATGGCAAAAAATGGCAAGCAAGGCATGATCTTGGATTCAGGCCGCCTGCGTTATCGCAGCCAATTGAGGGGTCAGTATGGAGTCCGTTGGAACCGTCAAGGTTGCCGGCAGATCGCTGTTGAAATGACCGCCGCGGCTTTCCTGGCGCTGAAGCGCGCATGCGGTCGTGAGCGCGGCGACCAAGCCGACGTTTCTTAGCGCCATCAGCTGTGGATTCGGCTGATGGTGCTCGATCAGCTTGGCGATACGCCGATTAATAGTCACCAGCTCGGCTTGCGCCTGGACGAGGCCGGTGTTGCTTCGAACGATACCGACGCGATCCCACATGAGCTGGCCAACGCGCTCGCGTAATTGACCGACGACGTCGGCGGACGCTTCCGCCGCCGGCTTGATGGGTTCCGCTACAAGAGTGGTTTGGTGAACAGTGCTATGGGTGAGAATCTCCTCGGCACAGCGTTGCGCGAACACTAGCCCTTCCAACAACGAATTACTGGCGAGCCGGTTAGCGCCATGTAGGCCGGTGAACGCACACTCCCCAATGGCGTACAGTCCCTGCACGTCAGTCGCGCCGTACCCATTCGTCACAACACCCCCGCAGGTGTAGTGCGCCGCGGGGGCTACCGGGATAGGTTCTCGCTTGATGTCAATACCGCGTAGCAGACATGCCGCGGCAATCGTGGGAAAGTGCTCGTCGATAAACTGACCTGACTTGAAACTAATGTCTAACAACACGTGACTTGTGCCATGGTTGTTCATTTGCTCGAAAATTGCCCGCGCGACAATATCGCGCGGCGCCAATTCGGCGCGCTTATCGTAGCGATGCATGAAACGTTCGCCGTTCGGGAGTAGCAGGCGAGCGCCTTCGCCCCGCAACGCTTCCGAGATCAATAATGGTTTCGCCCCCGCGGGATCAAACAGCGCCGTCGGGTGGAATTGGACGAATTCCAGGTTGGCAACCCTGCATCCGGCGCGCCAAGCCATTGCGATGCCGTCGCCGGTCGAAGTGGCTGGGTTGGTGGTAGCGTTATAAATGCCTGCCGCTCCACCGCTGGCTAGAATCACTCGCGGGCCGGTTAGCGAGATGAGCTCGCTAGTTTCGGGGTCCAATATTTGCAAGCCGCGGCACTGCGCGGCTTCGCCGCGGACCGGCCGGCTGGCTAATACGTCGAGCACGACGTGATGTTCGAGCATACGGATATTGGGATGCCGCCTGACGTGTTGTTCCAATGTCGTCATGATCGCTTTGCCGGTGGCATCGTGTGCGTGGACGATGCGGCGTTCACTATGACCGCCCTCTCGGCCGAGATGGAAATCACCATCGCTTTCGCGGCTAAACGCCACCCCTAAACGGTCGAGCCAACGAATGAGGTCGGGCGCGGCTTCGGTCACCGCCGCCACCGTTTCCGGCTTGCTCAAACCCGCGCCCGCGTCGGCCGTATCAGCGGCGTGAAGTTGAGCGGTATCGGCCGCATGCAACGCGGCGGCGACACCGCCCTGGGCCCAATAGCTGGCGCTGCGGCTCAATTCGGTTTTGGTGAGTACGATGACGCGCCGACCCGCTTGGGCAAGCCGCAAGGCCGCACTCTGGCCTGCTATGCCGGCACCGATGACAACGACATCGCCGTTCAGTGAAGCGCTCATTGTGACTACCCGATCGCCAGCATGGCTTCGACGGAGCGGCGGGCTTGGTCGGCGATGCTGGGGTCTACCTCGACGGGATACTGGTTGAACCGGAGGGCGTCGAGAATCCTCGGTAAAGTGATGCGTTTCATGTGAGGGCATAAGTTACAAGGCCTAATGAATTCCACGTCGGGGAATTCCACCGCAACGTTATCGCTCATGGAGCATTCCGTGACCATCACCACCTTTGCGGGGCGGGTTTCCCCGACATGGTTGATCATGCCGGAGGTAGAGCCGACGAAGTCGGCCTCGTCCAGGACATCCGGCGGGCATTCCGGGTGTGCAATGATATGGATATCGGGGTGGGAGGCCCGATAACCTTTGAGTTCGGCGCCGGTGAAGCGCTCGTGCACCTCGCAGGTGCCGTGCCACAAAATCACTTCAACGTCGGTCTGCTGGGCAACGTATTTGCCCAGATAATTATCCGGTAAGAAGATCACTCGATCGGTATTTAACGATTCGACCACTTTGACGGCGTTCGATGAGGTGCAACACACGTCGGACTCGGCTTTGACGTCGGCGCTGGTATTCACGTAGGTCACGACGGGCACGCCGGGATAACGTTGTTTGAGCAGGCGGACGTCCTCGCCTGTGATCGATTCGGCAAGCGAACAACCGGCGCGCAGATCGGGGATCAATACGGTCTTGTCCGGATTGAGAATCTTTGCGGTCTCGGCCATGAAATGCACGCCGCATAACACGATGACGTCGGCATCCACCTCCGCCGCGCGACGGGCGAGGGCTAGCGAGTCGCCGGTAATATCCGCCACGCCGTGAAAAATCTCTGGGGTCTGGTAGTTATGCACTAACAAGACCGCGTTGCGCTCTCGCTTGAGCTCGTTGATCGCGGCCACGTAGGGTGCATGCACGGGCCACTCGATCTCCGGAATCACGGATTTGAGTCGCTCGTAGATCGGCTGGGTGAGCCGCGCTATCTCGGGCGTATATTCTAGGGCTGCTGTCGTCATACATTTATGCTCAAAGTGAGTATTAGTAGGGTCTAAAAAAAGCCGGATCACACCGACGGACTTATAGTACATATGAGTATATCTAATGTCGAGGGTGTAAACTGCGCTTTGACCGCCAGGAGGTTAATCGGCCCTTGGCCCCGCAAGGGCGCCCACGCCCGGGGCCCGGCGTTCCCGCAATACCTCCCTGCGAAAGCGGAATAACTCCGCCGGCCGGCCCCCGGTGCGGTTGTCCAAACGGCCTGTGCCTTCCACCAGTCCACTGCGCTCCACGAGCCGGCGGAAGTTTTGCTTGTGGAGCCTCAGACCCGAGAGCGCTTCGACGACGTGCTGCAGGCCCATGAGGGTGAAATCGCGCTCGATGAGTTCGAAAACGACGGGGCGATAGCGGAGTTTGCCCCGAATCCGCCCCAGGCCGGTGGCGAGGATCCGCCGATGGTCATAGGCCATGGGTGCGCCAAACACCGGGCCGCGCGGCTTAGGGTCGCCCAGATCCAACCAGTACTCGCTGACCAGGCCGGCCTCGTAAAGGAGTTCGTACCGCTCCAACACCTGATAACCGTCCCAGCCGGCGTCGCCGAAGCCGAAGCAGATTTCTACGCGTTCCCGCCGCTGCCTGCGGTTGGCGCGCCCGTCAGCGCCGATCCATCCCTCGAGGGCCGCCGCCAGCTCCTCGATCGCCTCGGGTTTGCCACCACGCCAGTCCTCCCAGGGCAAGAAGGCGTAACAGTCTTGCCAGCGTGAATGAGCGACGTCCACCGTGCCTTCCTTGATCAGCGCGAGATAGGCGACAGACAAGACTCTCGGACCCCCCAGTCGCTCCCGGGGGTCACGGCCCTGATCGGCGAATGTATACAGCTGCTCGACGTAGCCTATATCCGTTTTCGTTTGCCACTGCACCCAGTTGCGGAGGGCCAGTTCGAGGGTGCGATCTTGGGCCGGGTCGAACGGGCCGGAGGGGAGGGCGGCAAGCCCGCTGCCTTTGATGCCGGGACCAAGGGCGTCGGGGATTTCGGGCAACTGTTCGGGATCGACGGTCAGTACCCTGGGTTGCTGGTCGCTGACGGCAAGAATTACCGCGTTGAGGCCGACTTCTGTTCGCGCAGTCACGGGGTCTAGTTTGCCAGGGGGGCGGCCGGACTATCTAGGCTTGCCGCATCATGTGCGGGGTCGCGGGTAGCCCGGTGGCGGCACCGGTCATTGTCGAGTGACGCCAGGATCCAAGCGGACGATAAGGCTCGAGGTATCCCAGCGGCCGCCGCCGCGCTCCTGCAGGTCGGCATAATATTGTTGAACGAGTTGGGTCACGGGAAGTGGAACCTCGTTGCGTTCGGCTTCCTCAAGCACGTAGGTTAGATCCTTACGCATCCAGTCGACCGCAAAGCCAAAATCGAATTCGCCTCGCAACATCGTTTCGGCGCGATTGTCCATCTGCCAGGATTGGGCCGCCCCTTTGGAGATGACCTTGAGGACTTTGCGCGTATCGAGCCCGGCCGCCGTTGCGAAGGTCAAGCCCTCGGCTAATGCTTGCAGCAAGCCCGCGATGCAGATCTGATTGACCATTTTCGTGAGCTGACCGCTCCCGGCGGGTCCGATGCGTTCGGCAACCTGGGCATAGCAGTCGAGTATGGGCCGAATAGTTTCGATCGCTGCCTCATCCCCGCCCAGCATTACTGATAGTTGTCCATTTTCGGCCCCGGCCTGGCCACCGGAGACCGGCGCGTCAACGAAATGGAAGTGCCGTTGCCCAGCCTCGTTATAGAGGGTTCGGGCGATGCTGGCGGACGTGGTCGTGTGATCGACGAAGATGCTTCCCTCACCCATGGCATCGAATGCTCCGTCACTGCCGAGGGTCACTTGCCGCAGGTCGTCGTCATTGCCGACGCAAGCGATGACGATGCTGGCGCCATGGGCGGCGTCGCGCGGCGTCGCCGCTTGCTTGCCGCCGAACTGCCGCGCGAATTCGGCCGCTTTACTCTGGGTTCGGTTGTAAACTTGGAGGGGATAGCCGGCGGCCGCGAGATGCCCCGCCATGGGGTAGCCCATGACACCCAGACCCAAGAAAGCAATTTTGGTCACGTCCGCATTCGCCGCTGCCGCCTTGTTAGGGGTCCACGGTATCGGCTTAGGCGCTCGCAGCGCAACCTCCGATCGGTCAAGCAGATGATTTTTGGGCAGGCACATGACGACGCTTCCAGCCCGCGAAATTTCCGGTACACTTGGCGCCCCATCGGGCCCTGCCCAACCTTGTAGCATCAATAACCAGCGGTAACGGAGTCTCCCTATGCGCATTGGGGTACCCAAGGAAGTCCATCACGGTGAAAAGAGGGTCGCAACGACCCCGGACGTGGTTGCGGACCTGCAGAAGCTAGGCTTCGACGTAAGCGTGGAGGCCGGCGCTGGTATCGCCGCGAGCTTCGCCGATAAGGCTTACGAGGAGGCGGGGGCGCAAGTAGTCGCCGCCGTAGATGAGCTTTACGCAGGCGCCGACATCATCCTGAAGGTTCGCCCACCCGAAGCGCATCCGGCAGCCCGGTGTGACGAGATTGAGTTGCTGCGGGCCGGTCAGGTGCTCATTGCCTTCCTCTGGCCCGCGCAGCACCCGGAGATGTTGGAGAAATTGCGGGCGCAGGGGGTCACGGCTTTAGCCGTAGACAGTGTGCCGCGGATCAGTCGCGCGCAAAAAGTGGATGCCTTGAGTTCCATGGCCAACATCGCGGGTTATCGCGCCGTGGTCGAGGCCGCGCAGCATTTCGGGCGTTTCTTCACCGGGCAGATTACGGCAGCGGGTAAGATTCCGCCGGCAAAAGTTTTGGTCATCGGTGCAGGCGTGGCGGGATTATCGGCCATCGGCGCTGCCAAGAGTATGGGAGGCATTGTCCGCGCGTTCGATACCCGGCCGGAAGTCAAAGAGCAGGTCGAGAGCATGGACGCCGAGTTCCTCGAGCTTGATTTCGAGGAGGAAGGCGGCGGCGAGGGCGGCTACGCCAAGGTCATGAGCGAGGCGTTTATTGCCGCCGAGATGGCCCTGTTTGCGGAGCAGGCCAAGGACGTCGATATCATCATTACAACCGCGCTAATCCCCGGTAAGCCGGCCCCCAAGCTCATCACGGCGGATATGGTGGCTTCCATGAAACGCGGTAGTGTGGTGGTGGACCTGGCGGCGGAGCAGGGCGGTAATTGCGAGTTGACGCAAGCCGATCGAGTGGTGGATGCCGATGGTGTCAGCATCATCGGTTACACGGATTTGCCAAGCCGTTTGGCCGCCCAATCCAGCCAGTTGTATGGCACCAATCTGCGTCACTTGCTGAGTGACATGTGTCCTGAAAAGGACGGCATCGTTCACGTTGATATGGACGATGAGGTCGTACGTGGCGCGACCGTCGTAAAGGATAACGAAATAACTTGGCCGCCCCCGGCGCCAAAACTTTCTGTTGCGCCCACGCCCGCACCCGCCGAAACGCCTGCCGTACCCGCAGCGGAACTGGAGCGGCCTAGTGTTTGGGGTCCTGTGCTCGCGCTCGGTGTGGGGGGGCTGGCCTTAGCGGGGCTTGGAGCCGTCGCGCCGCAGTCCTTCATGACCCACCTGACCGTGTTCGTATTGGCCTGTTTCGTGGGCTATATGGTGATTTGGAATGTGAAGCCAGCGCTGCATACGCCATTGATGAGCGTTACGAATGCCATCTCGAGCATCATCATTATCGGCGCCATATTGCAGATCAGCGCACCCACCGAAATCATCAAGTGGCTAGCGACCCTCGCTGTACTCATTACGAGTGTGAACATCGCCGGCGGTTTTGCCGTAACCCGGCGCATGCTCGACATGTTTAGAAAGTAAGGATCGCGATCATGACCTCTGGCATTGTCACGGCGGCGTATATTGGGGCGACCATTCTTTTCATACTCGCCCTGGGTGGGCTGAGTAATCAAGAAACCGCGCGCCGCGGTAACCTCTACGGCATCATCGGTATGGCACTGGCATTGCTGGTTGCGATGAGCGCGGCAGTGACGGCCAATTTCACGCTACTGCTAGTTGCCTTGGCGGTCGGTGGTGCCGTGGGCCTGGTGCTGGCCCGCCGAGTGCAGATGACCCAAATGCCGGAACTGGTCGCTATTTTGCATAGTCTCGTCGGGCTTGCGGCTGTGCTGGTGGGTTTCGCTAATTTCATGGACCCGAACATCCACCATCAGGGTGTCGAGTTGACGATTCACCATATAGAGACCTACCTAGGGATCTTGATAGGCGCGGTGACGTTTTCAGGGTCGGTCATTGCGTTCGGCAAACTCAGCGGCAAGATTGGCGGCAAACCGATGTTGTTACCGGCGCGGCACTGGCTAAACTTGAGCCTACTCATCGCGGCGATCGTCGTCGGTGCGCTGTTCGTGGAGGAGTCGGCCGAGGGCGCGGGCATGACACCGTTACTGATCATGACGGGTATTGCGTTGCTGTTCGGTATTCATATGGTGATGGCGATCGGCGGGGCAGACATGCCGGTGGTCGTGTCGATGCTCAATAGTTACTCCGGTTGGGCCGCATCCGCTACGGGATTTATGCTCAGTAACGATTTGCTGATTGTCACCGGCGCGTTAGTGGGCTCCAGCGGCGCAATCCTGAGCTACATTATGTGCCGTGCGATGAATCGCAAGTTCTTGGCTGTTATCGCGGGCGGATTCGGTACCTCCGGAGGAAGCGTTGCGGGTGGGGAGGGCGAGCAAGGCGAAGTCGTAGCCATCGAACCATTGGAAGTCGCCGAGCTACTGGCGGATGCTAAAGAAGTCATGATCATTCCTGGCTACGGCATGGCCGTCGCTCAGGCGCAACACATGGTCTACGAGATTACGAAGACGCTGAAGGATAAAGGCGTCAATGTCCGTTTCGGCATTCATCCGGTAGCCGGCCGCATGCCGGGACACATGAATGTCCTATTAGCGGAGGCCAAGGTACCGTACGACATCGTTTTCGAAATGGACGAGATCAACGATGATTTTCCCGAGGTCGACGTATCCGTCGTCATCGGCGCCAACGACATCGTCAATCCGTCGGCTCAAGAGGAACCGGACAGCCCTATCGCCGGCATGCCGGTGTTGGAAGTTTGGAAAGGCAATATCACCATTGTTCTGAAACGGAGTATGGCGACCGGATACGCGGGCGTGCAAAATCCTTTGTTCTTCAAGGACAACACGCGCATGTTGTTTGGTGATGCCCACGATACTTTGTCTGCGGTACACCAGGCGTTGTAGCGACTAGCCCGGCGTCGCCGGCCTAGTCGCTATCACGGCGATTTAATTTTTCGCAATTTGCTCAGAGGTTTCGCGAACCAGCCTGCGCTTGGCCGATTTGTCCCAAGTCCCTTCCGTCGTCACTAAATCCAGCACGGTGCGACCCTTGGCTTTGCAGTAGGCGCTGATCTTCTGCGTATTGCCGTCCGTATTGACGGTGACGGACAACCAGAAATCGTAGGTGCTGCCGCGGCGTTTCAGGTCCGACAAGCGCACGTCCGCTTCACCCACCGCTTCCATGGCGGCAGTGCGGCAGGCTTCTAGGGATTTGTCGTGAGGAGCGGCTTGGGCCGAACATACGCCTAGTGCCAGGATCAGGCTGCTTGCGGCTTTCAAAATCTTCATCTGCAGGTCTCCGTAAGGGTAAGCAAATTGGGTTACCCAATAGCTTTCGTTACCGGCGGAGAATCGGATTCAATTTTCTTGGCCGCGGGCCCAGGCTCAGTTATTTAACATAAGGCATCACGTCCCGCGCGAAGTGCTCCGCCTGGTTCACGGACGCCGTGATCCGCTCACCGTGGGGGTGGTCCACATCGGATCCGCCGAGAATATAGACGTGATCCAGTCCTAGTTCGATGAGCGCGGAGAGCCTCTCCCGGCACTTGCCCGGGGGGCCGGCGATCGTAAACCAGTCGACAAACTCCTCGTCTACCAGGTCCAGGTGGCTGCCCTGGTTCTGCGCGTGCCGCTGCATGTCGTACTCGGTCTTGAGCTTTATGGCGAGCGGCTTTAACTCGGGCGGCAGGTGATCCACCGGCGCGTGCTTCATGCCGGCGAAGTGGGCGACCAGTCCGGCGATGGTTCGCGCCAGCGTCAGCGCCCTTTTTTCATCCGGATCGCAAACCAGGTTGATGTAGGCGCCGACCTGGATGGAGTCGCGACGCCGGCCCGTTTCGGCCAAACGTGCATGGAGCGTGTCGAGTGCCCACTTGACCTGACTCGCCGCGCTGCCTACCGCGAAACTGACCCGGTCGGCCACATCGGCGGCCATGCGAATGGTCTTCGGCCCCGTGCAGGCCACATCCACCGGTACGGGTGGGATGACCTCGGGGTCGATCCAACGCATCCGCGAAGGGTAGCCGTCGAGGTCGACGACTTCGCCCCGCACATAGGCCTGAATCGCGGTGATGCACTCGCGCAGCTCCTTGGTGTTGGCCTGCCGTCGACCGATATGCGCAGCCGCGGAGTCGCCCCGGCCGATGCCGCAAATGGCCCGGCCACCGGATTCCGCCTGTAGGGTCGCGATTGCGGAAGCCGTCACCGCCGCCACGCGGGTGACCGGGTTGGTGACGCCGGTGCCGAGCTTGAGTGTGCTGGTCGCCGCGGCCGCTAGGCTGAGCTGCCCGTAGGGGTCGGAACTCAGGTTCTGGGTGTCGGGAGTGACTAAGACGTTGAAGCCCATGTCTTCTACCCGGCGTGCCAGCTTGGCGGTGTAGCCAGGCGACGGCTCAAAGACCATTCCGAATTCAGTCATGCCGGTGGATATTGCGTAAAGGGGGGTGGATCGCCATGATAAAAGTCAGCCTATTCGTTGCGACAGCTTGCCGAGTACCGATCCATGATAGACGAGGTTAAAGACGGCGTCGCCCCGTTTGGCAAGCCACCCCGGGTAGTCGCCTTATCGGGGGGCGTGGGCGGTGCCAAGCTTGCACTCGGCTTGGCGCGTACGCTACCCGGGCATGAACTCATGGTCGTCGCCAACACGGCCGATGACTTCCATCACCTGGGTTTGCGGGTCTCACCGGACATCGACACGCTGCTCTACACCCTAGCCGACTTGAATAACCCGGATACAGGGTGGGGGCAGCGCAATGAGACCTGGTCTTTCATGGATGCCTTGACGACGCTGCGCCCGGACAGCCGTTGGTTCAACCTCGGCGACCGCGATCTGGCTACCCACCTGGTGCGAACAGCGCAGTTGGAGCAAGGCGTTGCCTTGAGCAACGTGACCCGATTCCTCGCGGAGGCCTTCGGGATCACTGTTCAGGTGGTACCGATGTGCGACGAGCCCGTCGCGACGCGGGTCCAAGTCGAGCTGGACGGGGAGCAAGTCTGGTTGCCTTTCCAAGAATATTTCGTGAAGTGGAAGACCGAGCCGCCGGTAGCAAGGGTGGACTATGTCGGCGCCGAGTACGCAACGGTACCCGCACCGGTGCGTACGGCGTTGGCGGGCGAGCACCTCGACGCGGTGGTGATCTGCCCCTCCAACCCGTACCTCAGCATCGACCCGATTCTGGCCGTGAGTGGTATGCGGGAGTTGATCGGCAATGCCCGCGCCCCCGTTGTCGCGGTTTCGCCCCTGGTGGCGGGGCGTGCCATCAAGGGACCCACGGCCAAAATGATGACCGAAATGGGGTTGAGCCCGGATGCACGGCGCATCGCCGAGCACTATGGGGGTATCATTGACGGATTCGTTCTCGACAACGCCGCCGAAGGCGAACGACGCGACATCGAAGCCATGGGTATCAAGGTCATCCTCACCAACACGATCATGAAATCGCTACAAGACCGCATCGCCTTAGCGGGAACCGTGTTGCGGTTTGCGCGGGCACTGGCCGATGCATAACGGGCGGCCCGCTGTGCAGGTACTGGTGCCGGTCAAACCGCTAACGGATTCGAAGCTGCGCCTAGCAACGCTGCTAACGCCTGCGGAGCGTGCGGAGTTCACCTTGCGGATGCTCGAGGATGTGCTTGCCAATCTCGCCGGGACACCGACCATTGCGAACGTTGCAGTCGTCAGCAGCGACCCGGATATATTGCATCTCGCGAGCCAGCGCGACGCCCGGGTCATTGTGGAAGCGGCCGCCTCCCCGCCGAGCGACGATGCGCTCAATGAGGCGTTGGCGTTCGCCGCGGGCCAGCTGCCCGGCGCGACGCCGCTGATGGTGGTGCCGGGCGATGTGCCGCTGGTCGATTCCACCACCTATGCGGCGGCTATCGAGGCCTGGCCGGATGGTATCGGTGCTGTCAGATCCCAGGATGGTGGTACGAACGCCCTATTGAGCCCACAGCCCGGGGCCATCCCGTATCGTTTCGGGGCCGACAGTCTCGAATTGCATCGCGCAGCGGCGGAAGCCAGGCAGCTACCCTTCCACATCATGGAATATCCGCTGTGGGCAAGGGATATCGACTCGCCGGACGACCTCGTTTGGCTCGCTCAACACGGCAGGCGTTGCAGTAGCGCTGAGTTCGCCGAGCAACTGCTGGTTGCCAAGGACATCCTGAAGCGCAGCGCATGAACGACCACGATTGGCTCAAAGCGCCGTTGGCGGAACTCTGCGAGCGTGCCGATACTATCCGCAATGACGGATTCGGCAATTTAGTGACCTATTCGCGCAAGGTCTTCGTACCGTTGACGATGTTATGCCGCGACGTCTGCCATTACTGTACCTTCGCCCAAACACCGCGGCACCTTGCCGCGGCGTTTCTGCCGCCGGAGCAGGTGATGGACATCGCCTTACGGGGCAAAGCCGCGGGTTGTAAAGAGGTGTTGTTCACGCTCGGCGACAAGCCGGAGCTGCGCTATAAAGCAGCGCGGGACGCCTTGGATGAATTGGGTTACGCGACGACCCTTGAATATGTCGCGGCGATGGCCGAACGCGTGGTCGAAGAAACGGGCCTGTTGCCTCATCTCAACCCTGGGGTTCTGTCGGCAGATGACTACCGTCGCTTGCGCCCCTTTGCGCCGTCGATGGGATTGATGCTGGAGTCCGCGGCCGCTCGCCTCTGTGAACAGGGTCAACCCCACCACGGGTCGCCCGACAAGGTGCCCGAGGTTCGCCTAAACAGCATCGCCGAGGCCGGACGGGCAGGTGTGCCGTTGACCACCGGTTTGCTGGTGGGTATTGGTGAGACGCGTGCGGAGCGCATCGAAAGCCTCCAGGCGTTGCACGCCATTCATGCGCAGTACGGGCATATTCAAGAACTGATCATTCAGAATTTCGTTCCCAAGGCAGCGACCAAAATGCATGCGGCGCCCGCACCCGACTTCGACGAGTTGCGGTGGACCATCGCCGTGGCGCGGCTGATGTTTGGGCAGCAGATGAGCATTCAAGTACCGCCGAACCTGAATGCTGGTCGGCTGCGTGAGTTAGTGGCCGCGGGGGTCAACGATTGGGGCGGGGTTTCGCCCATCACGCCGGATCATGTGAATCCGGAAGCGCCGTGGCCGCACCTCGAAGAGCTCGCTGCCGAGACCAAGGCGGCGGGAAAGCATTTGATCGAACGCCTAACGATCTATCCCGCTTACATTCACGATGCGGAGCGCTGGTTGGATCCCGGCTTGCGTCCGAGGGTGCTGAAGTGGACGGATGCCGATGGTTTGGCGCGCGACGATCACTGGGCCGCCGGGCAAGCCCAGGGCGAAAAACCTCAACCGCCAAGCCAAGCGTGCAGGTCGCAGAAACAAAGCCTATTGCAAAAAGCCCGCGAGGGCCTGGGCTTCAGCGAAGCCGAGACGGTGGCGCTGTTCAGGGCCCGCGGTGATGAATTCGACGAGATTTGGTAGCCGACCAGCTTAGAAGGGAGGTCAACGGCGAGACGGTGGCGTATGTTGTCAACCGCAACATCAACTACACCAACGTGTGTACTTATAAATGTACGTTTTGCGCTTTCTCCAAAGGCAAGACGCACGAAGATTTGCGCGGGGCGCCTTACCTCATCGATTTCGATGAAATTATCAGGCGCAGTGAGGAGGCATGGAGTCGGGGCGCTACCGAAGTCTGTATGCAGGGCGGTATTCACCCGGATTTTACTGGCGAGACCTACGTAGAGATTTGTAGAGCGGTCAAGGCCGCCGTCCCGGACATGCATGTGCACGCGTTCTCGCCCCTGGAAGTTACCCAAGGCGCAGCCACGTTGGGCATTCCGGTACCGAGGTTCTTGACGAATTTAAAGGCAGCCGGACTGGGTACACTGCCGGGTACGGCAGCCGAGATTCTCGATGATGAAGTTCGCGCTACCCTGTGCCCCGACAAAATCAATACCCAACAGTGGCTGGATGTGGTGGCCGCCGCGCACGATCTCGGTATGCCGACGACCGCCACGATCATGTTTGGTCATATGGAAAGGCCCGAGCATTGGGCCCGACATCTGGCGCGGCTGCGGGCACAGCAACTGGCCAGCGGCGGCTTTACGGAATTCGTGCCGTTGCCCTTCGTGCATATGGAGGCGCCGCTATACCGCCGAGGCCATGCGCGGCCGGGGCCGACGTACCGAGAGGCCGTGCTGATGCATGCCGTGGCACGGTTGGTCTTGCATCCGGTGATCACGAACATCCAGGCGTCGTGGACCAAATTGGGGCCGGAGGGGGCAAGTCACGTTTTGAACTGCGGTGCCAATGATCTCGGCGGCACGCTGATGAACGAATCGATTTCCAAAGCCGCGGGCGCCGGCCACGGACAGGAACTACGACCCGAACGCATGGAGGCTTTGATCGCTGCTGCGGGCCGGATTCCGCAGCAGCGGACGACGTTGTATCAACCCGTGCCGGCCGAGCGGCGGCAGGCATCGTTCGGCGCCGAGCCGGTCCAGCCGGTCGTTAATCGCCCACTGCGGCGCCTGACGGGTCAGCCGAGGTTGTAGCAAGACCTGCGCCGACCGGCACAACGGTCTACCAGCCGCCACCGCCGCCGCCGCCACCACCACCGCCGGAGGAACCACCCCCGCCCGAGCCTGACGAAGAACCCGGGGGCGTCGATGCCGAGGCAACGGCGGAGTTCAAACCGCCGCCCATGTCAGCGGCGAACCGCACTGGATTGCGGCTATTGAAGCGGCCGTTGTACCACCGCGGTCGGTAGTCCGTACCGGTCTGCCGCTGCAATTGCTCGAACACTCCAGCGAACTGCTCGGCCCAAGGCTGCTCGACGTTCAGCGCCAGGGCATAGGGCAAGTAGCGCTCGAATAATTCCGGTGTTTGCTCCGGGGGGTTACGCAGCTTGAGATCGTCTTTTTCCGCCACCTCGAGATACATCTTGAAACCCTGTGCCTTGTCCATCAGCCGCCGGCCGGCCGGTGTCGGTGCCTTCATCAAGTAGGTGAATGCGAACAAGAGGACGAGACTGATCCCATAGGTGACGAAGACGAGAAGGCTGCCGAGTTGCAATACCACCACGATGGCCACGCTGATTCCGAGCAGGATCCAGGCGGGGATCAATAGAATGGTATTGGTTAAGAAATATTTCTTGTGGTAGTCGCGCTTGAGGGCGCCGCGATGGGCGGTGAGGGCCTTGCCGATCGGCCCGTGATTCTTGTCCTTGAGCACCAACTTTGTCCCCGACTTGAATAGTTGCTCCAACAATACGGATTCGCCGGGGGCCAGCCCTTTAGGGTCTGCGCGGTGCGCGAGTCTGCGCAACGTATATTCTCCCTTGCTATGCTCGATAGTCACAAAGCCCTTGACCGCCAAGTTGATCAGCGCGGCGGTAAATGCCTTCTTGTCGTAGCCCATCCTATTGACGTACCGGATCGAGGCCGGCGAAAAGCCGGTGGGGGGTTCGTAACGCGGAAAAATGACGCCGGGCTGGGGGTCCCTTCCGGCACGCCGCCACGCGAACAGCAAGTAAGCCGTGCCGGCGAGCAAACTGGCGAGGGCAAGCAGTAAGCCGGCGTTGTCTTTGAGCAACGCTGCCAACTTCGCGAGCGCCGACGGCTCGGCGACGATGCCCTTGGGCCAGGTGAGGACGAGGGTAAGGTTTTCCCCGGGTCCAAGTGCCCGAGTGGTTTCGATGCTTGCGCCGCCGTCGAAGACGGCCGACCGATAGTCTTGGCCGGCCGCGCCCTGCGGCCCCGTGTAGCCTTCGATGGTTAGTTGTTCCTGATCAACCCGCAGCGGCAGACTGACTTGAGCTGTGACCCGGCGGATGGGGAAACTCCAGCCGACGCCCGTCACATTCCAATAGAGTTCGTCGTGGTTCTCGAAAAAGCCGAGCTGCCGATCGGTTCGGTAAGTGAGTCGATATTCGTAATTTCCCGGTGCGAGAAAAGTCTCCGCGGAGCCAAAGTAGATGCGTACACCATTGGCTAGCCGCTCGGTATGGTGGGGTTCAGTCAGGCCATCGCGCTGTACCGACAACACTTCGAAACCGACCCGGTATCGGTTGCCCAGTCTGTCCTTGTAATCGGTGGGAAAATCCCGGTAAATGCCCCGCCGGATCTGATTGCCCTCCGCTCGCACCCGAATCGTTTCGGCCACCCGCATTGAGCCGTCCGCGGCTATGGCGATATCGCTGGCAAACAGCAGAATGCTTTCTTCTGCGCGAACAACGCCCGCGGCGCCCGCCAGGGCCCAGCCAACCAGCACGAGTCCGAGGCGTTTCATGAGTTACCCAGGTCGACCTGCGGAACTGTGGCGGCGGCCTGATCGGCATCGAAGAACTCGGCGATTTCGAATCGGAAAGGCCGTGCCACCAACAAATCAGGAAAAGATTCGATCCGGGTGTTGAGCAATCTGACTGCGCCGTTGTAAAACCTCCGCGCGTACTGAAGATGGTCCTCGACTTCCGTTAGCTCCGACTGCAATGCCAGAAAATTCTGGTTGGCTTTGAGATCAGGATAGGCTTCCGCGAGGGCAATGAGTTTCTGCAGGCCCTTCTCCATTGCTGCCTCGAGTTGAGCCTTCCGACCGGGCCCTGATGCGGCCTCACTTTGGGCGCGCAACTCGGTGACGGTAGCGAAGGTTGCACGTTCGTGATTCGCATAGCCCCTTACTGCTTCCACGAGCTGGGGTACCAGATCGTGGCGGCGTTGTAGTTGCACATCGACGTCACTCCAGCCGGCAAGGACCCGGTTACGAGCTCTGACGAGTTGGTTATATATAACGACTCCCCAAATCGCTATCACACAGAGAATCACAACAACAACCGTCACGACCCACCTCCATCGCAGACCTGGCAAAACGCCAGTGCCCGAGTCGCCATATAGTCAAAGAACGGGTTGTAGCGTAGTCGATTCAGATCTTCGGCTGGGATCACCAGCACCCGACGTTCTCCCTTTGGCGACAGCCGCCCTAGATTGTAGCCTGCGGGGGCGCCATTCCCGCCCGCCGTTCCGTAAAGTGGATCGGTGGGCGGGAACGGAACCGCGACGTGGGACAGGGAGTAAACACTCTCCGGCCAGCCTTGTCCCAGGCGCGTTTCTTCCAGGCATCGTGCCCCGGGGCTGCAGCGGCGGCGAGCGACCACGGTGTTGCTTCCTGCCTTGAGGTTCGTGACTAGCGTGATATCGCGGGCGGCAAGATGGTCGTCTGCGAGTGTCTCCAAGATGTCCTGACCGTCCTGCGCCAGAAAAGGTGCAATGCTGCTAGCGCGATTGACATCGAAGAGAATCAGCTGATGGCCGGTTTGTGGATCTAGGGTGGCGTGTAAGTTCAACACCGCCGCGGCGTCGACCGTCTCATCAACGATCGATTGAAAGGTAATTATCGGGGGTAACCCGGACCAGGCGGTAGTCTTTCGTAGTTGCTCAATCAAGGCCTTGTTGGTTTCGCTAACTTCGTGCACCAGGTGACCGGCTTGTTTGGGGAAAGACGCGTACTTGAACGGATCGTATTCGGGCCAGACATTTACCCACGCGAATTTTCGAAACAAGGGTAGCCGACTCAGCAGCACGTCCCATTTGGCCAGTCTGGCAAACCCGGTGATTGCGATTGCCGGTGAGAACAAGAACAAACCGTCGACCGTTCGAGCCTGGTTGCCAGCGGCCCGCAGCGTGTACTGCAAAGACAAAGCGGCTCCTGTGGAGTAGCCGCCAAGGAACACCGGCCGGCCGCCAACGAGTTCGCGGGCATGGGCGACGGCCATCGTGGCGATAGCCGTCCAATCTTCGCTTCGCACGCGCAATAACTCGCCCGGTAGCGTGCCGTTGCCCGGCAGGCGCGGGACAATGACGTACAGACCCGCCGCCGAGAAACGTTGGGCCAGCGCCCTTAGGCTGTACGGTGAGTCGCTCGCGCCATGCAACAACACGATCGCTCCTGCGGGCCTCGGATGCGGCAATTCGAACGACAAGTTCCAATTGCGTTGCCAGGCAGTCGGGTTTGCAGGGCTGCTCGCGTCATACCGATTGCTAGCGGCTCGATCGGTGGGCTGTAGGCGCTCCGTGATGCGTTCCCGGATTTGCTCGACGAGCCGTGCCTCCAGGGCTTGGTAGTCTGGGAAGCTAATGCCATCGTCAAACTCGCGCGCCCGAAACTCGCCCTCCAACTGAGGATAGTGCCAAGGCTTGAGTGAGGGGAGGTCGCGCGCCAGGTACCCGCGGGCGATCCAGCTGGCAACGAGCAGCGCTCCGACCAGGACGGTGGCGAAGACCAAGCGTGGCAATGGCGCTCCGGAGACTAGCGGACGGCGCAACCTTAGCATACGAAAATCCCAGGGGCGGTGGGTGCCCAACTCGACGAAGAGCTTTAACTTAATCCGGACCGCGGCCGGCGTAGATCGCTTGGCTCACAGTTCTTGATCGGATTATATTATTTAAAAACAGTATGTTAAATAGAATAACTCGAACACGTGAGACCGATCACGAACCCAGGCTCATTGCCCGGCCAGAATGCGCCCTTCAAATAGGAATCCAGGTGCCGGCAATGAATATTCGATTACTGAGCCTCATGTTGATGTTCGCCTTGAGCGGCTGCGCCGGCATGAGCCAACAAGAGTGTCAGGTAACCGACTGGCGTACTGTCGGTTATGAAGATGGTGCGAGAGGTGTTAGCCAAACTCATATCGCGAGCTACCGTAAGAGTTGTGGTAAGCACGGCGTAGCTCCGGATCTCGACGCCTATCGAGCAGGTCACGCGGATGGCGTGGAAGTCTTTTGCCAGCCCGGGAACGGTTTCAATGTCGGCGCGTCGGGGCGCAATTACCAAGGCGTGTGCCCAGCCCACATGGAGGACGAGTTCCTCCGCAGCTATACCGCCGGACGTGAGTTACACCGCCTGCGGGCAGCCTTGAATCGCACCAACAGTCAAATCACCTACCGCGAGAGAGAACTGGAAGATCTCGGTGAAGAGCTCAAGTTGCTTACGGCCGAACTCATCGCGGAAGACACGACGGCAGAACGCCGGGTGATCGTGATCGTCGAGACGAAGGAAGTAGCCGAAGATCGAGGCAGGTTAGAGTCCGAAATCCGTGAACTGGAGCGTGATCGCGCTACCTTGCGGGAGCAGCTTGCTAGCTACGAGGCATCTTTAGCCTACGATTTTTGATTGTCGCCGCTTGGTTTTGCCGCGTCGGGAAACAGGGCCGTAGGATGCTCCAGTAGCGCCTTCAGATGATGAATCAGCGCCGCTGCCACATAACCGTCCACGAAACGATGATCGAACGAGGATGAGATATTCATCATCTTTCGAATCACGATCTCGCCGTTGACGACAGCCGGCCTGTCCATCGCGCGATTGATGGCGATGATTGCCAACTCGGGCGGGTTGACGATCGGAGTAGCGACGACGGCGCCTAACTTCCCCAGGCTCGTAAGGGTGATCGTCGAACCCTTCAGCTGATCCGGGGTGGCGGTATCGTCCCGCGCCGCTTGCGCGACGGCCGCCGCTTGCTTGGCCAGTTGCCATAGCGAACGCGTTTGCGCGTCGCGTATCACCGGTACTTTGAGACCGGCTTCGGTATGCGTTGCCAACCCAATGTGCACCGCACTATGCTGCAATAATAGATGACGGTCTTTGTCGTACAACGCATTACACTGTGGGTGCTTCTTTAGCGCATGGACAAGCGCGAGCATGATAAACGGCAAGTAGGTGAGTCTGCCTCGCTCGGCACCGTACTTGTTGTTTAGATGGTTACGTAGCTTGTCCAGATTAGTAATGTCGATCTCTTCAACGTAGGCAAAGTGCGGGATCTCCCTGTTGGCCTCCGCCATACGCTGGGCGATACGTCGCCGCACGCCCGTTATCTCGATCTCCGTGACCCCAGCGCGTGCCGCTGGCGGCGCGGTTTCAGGGGGAGGCGGGCTAGTTTGTTGGTCGCCTTGCCAGGATGGGTCCTGCTGCCGCAAGTGAGGTTCTAGATCTTCGCGCCGAATCCTTCCGTCCGGGCCGGAGCCGTGAATGCCCGTGAGGTCGATGCCCGCGTCCCGCGCCAGGCGCCGGATCGATGGCGACGTGAGGCTACGCAGGGTTTCATCGGGGCTCGGGGTCGGCGTGGCGGGCTCAGGTTCGGCCGCAGCCGTCGCTTCGGAAGCCCGTGCGGGTTGCTGCGGCTCGTTGGTCTGCTCAGCCGTCTCGAAGACGATGATTTCGGTGCCCACGGCGACGGAGTCACCTGCCGATCCCACCAACGAGACGACTCGCCCCGTCACCGGCGCCGGCAGCTCGACCGTCGCCTTTTCGGTCATGACGTCGGCGATGACCTGGTCTTCGGCAACGTTGTCACCGGGTTTGACATGCCAGGCGACGATTTCCGCTTCCACGGTGCCTTCGCCCAGATCGGGAAGCTTGAAGCTGTAGGTACTCAAGCTAGCTCTCCAACGCCACCTTGAGCGCGGCAATGACGCGATTTTGCCCGGGAAAGTAGCTCCACTCGAAGGCATGGGGATAGGGTGTGTCCCAACCCGCGACTCGCTGGATCGGCGCGTTCAAATGCCAAAAACATTCCTCCTGTACCGTGGCGGCGAGTTCGGCGCCGAAGCCGCTAAACCGGGTTGCCTCGTGCGCGATCACACAACGGCCCGTGCGCTGGACCGACTTGGCAATAGTATCCGTATCCAGCGGTGCCATGGTACAGACATCGATAATATCTGCGCTAACTCCCAACGCCCGGGCGGCGGCCACGCACACGTGCACCATCGTTCCGTAGGTCAGTATCGTGACGGCATCGCCCTGAGTGACGGTCTTGGCGATGCCCAATGGCAAACCATAGTGATCCTCGGGGACCTCACCGTGGGGATGCTCGCCCCAGCCGACGGCGGGCTTGTCGGGGTCGCCGTCGAACGGACCGTTGTAGAGCCGTTTGGGTTCGAGGAACAATACGGGATCATCGTCTTCGATGGCACTGATCAGCAAGCCTTTGGCGTCATAGGGGTTCGAGGGCATCACAACCTTGATTCCACAAATATGCGTGAACAGGCTCTCGGGACTCTGAGAATGAGTTTGGCCACCCCGTATCCCGCCGCCGCAGGGCGCGCGGATGGTAACCGGGGCCCAGAAACTCCCCGCGCTGCGGTGGCGAAGGCGGGCCAATTGGCTGACGATCTGATCGATTGCCGGGTAGATGTAATCGGCGAACTGAATTTCGACCACCGGCCGCAGACCGTTTACGGCCATGCCGATCGCGGTGCCGACCATCCCTCCCTCGGCGATTGGCGTGTCCAAGACCCTGTGTTCGCCGTATTTGCCTTGCAGGCCCTGGGTGCAGCGAAATACGCCGCCGAAGTAACCGATGTCTTGGCCCATCAGGACCACATTGGGATCGCGCTCCAACATATTGTCCATCGCAGAGTTGAGCGCCTGCACCATGTTCATTTGGGCCACGCTCAGGACTCGGTTTTGCGCAGTAGTTGGCGCTGTTTGGCGAGATGGGGCGGCATTTCCTTGAACACGTCATCGAACATCGAATCCGGCGATAGCTGCGGGCCTTGGGTCAACGTGCCAAAGCCCAGCGCCTCTTGCCAAGCCGTCTTGAAGTTCTCCTCCAGTTCCGACTGCAGCGCATGATGCTGTCGTTCGCTCCATTCACCCAACGCCAATAGATGTTTTTTGAGGCGTTCGATGGGGTCACCCAAGGGCCAATCGTCCCATTCGGAATCGGGCCGGTAGCGGGACGGGTCGTCACTCGTCGAATGCGCAGAAGCGCGGTAGGTGACCAACTCGACGAGCGTAGGCCCCGCGCCGGTTCGCGCCCGTTCCGCGGCCCATTGGGTTACGCCGTGGACCGCTAGGAAGTCGTTGCCGTCAACACGTAAACCGGGAACCCCCAAGCCTAGGCCGCGGGTACTGAAGGGTCCTCTATCACCACCAGCGAAAGCCTGGAAAGTCGAGATCGCCCATTGATTGTTAGTCACGTTGATCACGACCGGGGCTTGGTATACGGATGCGAAGAGCAGGGCGTTGTGAAAGTCAGCTTCGGCCGTTGAGCCATCGCCGAGCCAGGTGGCGGCAATATTGTCTTCGTCTTTAATCGCCGCGGCCATCGCCCAGCCCACCGCGTTAGGTGCCTGGATCGCGAGATTACCCGCGATCGTAAAAATGTTGCCCTCTTTCCAATGGTACAGCACGGGTAACTGACGGCCTTTGCACATGTCGCCGGTGTTGGACAGACATTGGCACATGAGCTCGACCGGATTGCAGCCCCGGGCGAAAAACAGCCCCTGATTACGATAGGAGGGGAACAACATGTCGCTGGGCCGCAATGCCATGGCTTGCGCCACCGATACGGCTTCTTCCCCGGTGCTCTTTAGGTAAAAGGAGATTTTGCCCTGCCGCTGCATGCGCAACATCCGCTCATCGAATATTCGCGTCATTAGCATGTGACGCAGGCCCGTGCGCAGATCCTCCGGCCCCAGTTGGGGATTCCATGGCCCTACGGCCGAGTCGTCGTCGCCGAGTACGCGAATGAGCGCCGCGGAAATGGGCTCGATCTCTTGGCAGGTGGCATCGATGTTCGGCCTGGCCACGGCACCAGCGGGCGAAGTCTCGAGATAGCTGAAATCGGGTCGATCACCTGGCCGCGCGGGGGCTTGA
The DNA here is from genome assembly GCA_024638475.1 of Rhodospirillales bacterium. Classification (GTDB taxonomy): domain Bacteria; phylum Pseudomonadota; class Gammaproteobacteria; order Steroidobacterales; family JAHEKG01; genus JAHEKG01. Next base: position 29,360 of record JAHEKG010000008.1, read on the forward strand.
GGGATATGCAGGCGGGAACGTCTGCCCATAGGGGTTCCTTTTGCGAGCGACAGGGTCAGAATTTCCTTGCCGGGAATTCTAACGTAGTGGCGCGGCCTGTGTAGGAACTTTACGGGACGTGGGCTGCCAAGACCTGTTGCCGCAGGGCCTTGATGCCGTGTTCGCGGGGGACGGCCCGGCGGTTATCGCAGCGGTTGGGCCGTGGGCAATTGGTGCTGCGAGGGCAGATGAGTTTGGCAGGATTATCCAGCGAATCGTCCAGCCAATGAATGTTCAATACCCCCGCTGTTTGGCCAATGGCCTGTCGATGCTGGCTACCGATTGCGGTCTGCCCGCCACCGGAGCGGCAATCTTCGGCGAGTTCGGCAGCCAGGGTCGCGGACTCCCAGCCTTGGGATTCGAGCGCCGGACCCAGGTCGATCCCAACGGATAGCACGTGCGTATTACCGCCCGCATCGACCTCGCGGAGAGAATGGCAGCAATAAACCAGGCAGCGTTCACCTTCCTGCAGCAACGAAATTCGAGAAACGGGCTGGCCGATATCCGGCCGATGTAATAAATCGAACACGGCCCACTTGGGGCAAGGGTCCGTCACCGCGGTCATGTTGCCCCAGGGGAGCGGTATCCCGTTGCCGCGGTACACGGCCCGCAGATAACCCGGCGGGTAGGCATCGAAGTAGTGCCAGTGCCGGTAGGGGGAAACGGCTGTCATGCGGCGCATGACGACCGCGGGCGTCAGCCCGAGTTTGTCGCCCAGGGATAGGCTATAGCCTTCCCGCATGAGTTGATGGCGGAACGGCATTTTTGGGCACAACAAAGCGCCGGCGAAAAAGCTGCATTCGAAATCCCGCCAGGCGAAGAGAATGTCTTGGCTATCCATGCCGCCCAAGGTTTGTTGATCTGCCGAATCCCGATGCCGCCCACCGCTAACATGGGGAGACTTAGCACCGTCGCCGTTGTGGAGTAGGCGGTGGCCGAGGTGGGACGCCAAATCGTATTTGAGTCGCGCGGGATTCGCTTGCAGCCCGCGGTTGACGAACACCAAGTTGGGGGCCTCATAAAAGGACCGTAGTACGGAGTCGCCCGGCTGGGTTGGCGGCTGATCGAACCAGCGCAGTTGTAAGTCGTGGTGCTTATAAATTGCCAACAGGTCGTCAACGCTCAAGGGCAGGCGGCGTTGCCCGACTTCCTCGGCGGCTTTTTCCAGATCCGGAAATTCGTTGCGGTGTTGCTCTTGATAGGCGCGAATCAGCAATTGGGCGAATTGGCGTCCGCCGGTCCCCGTTTGGGAGAGTAGTTCTGGGATCGCCGTTTGCAATTGTTGTTTGGAGAACAAGAACGCGGGTTCCAACGGCATGCCCGTGAGGCCCCCGCCACGCGGCTCGGGAATGGGTTGCACCGCGCGGTTCTCATCCAAGAACCAGCGCGGCTCCTTGCGAAATACCTGCCCCAACAGGGCGAGCGTGGATTCGGAGGGCGTGCGCTTACCCGTCTCGATCATGCTGAGGTAGGAAACCGAGGGCCCGTGGGCCGGGTCGATTTGGAGGCAGCGCGTGGATACGTCTTGCAGCGTCAGGCCGTTGCTTTTTCTCAAGGATCGAATCTTGGCCCCGAGAAAGTGGCTTTGGCGCAGCAGGCTCATTCGCCAAGTATGCCCTGTGAAATTAACGTTGTGAAATTTTTATTGTGGAATTTCGCAAAAATGCCCTCTATGCTTTCCGCTCGTTGGCGTCGAGGCGCCCGTTTTGGTGGTTGGTCCGCTTACCTCAAGGAACTTCGAAACATGGATAGAACGAAAGAAATCAAGGCATTAGAGCAATCTTGGCGAGAGCCGCGCTGGCAGGGCATCCAACGAGGCTATGGCGCTGCCGACGTCGTCAAGTTGCGGGGCTCCGTGATGGTCGAGCATACGCTGGCGCGCCGGGGCGCGGAGCGATTCTGGCGCATGGTCAACGAAGAAGCGGTCGTCTCGGCCCTGGGCGCCATTACCGGCAACCAAGCCATCCAGGAGGTTCAGGCCGGCCTGAAGGCGATTTATTGCTCCGGGTGGCAGGTCGCGGGAGACGGCAATTCCGCCGGGGAAATGTACCCCGACCAGAGCCTCTATCCCGTGGACTCGGTACCGCAGATGGTGGAGCGAATCAACAACGCGCTGCTGCGCACCGACGAGATCCATCACTTGCAGGGTGATGACAGCATCGATTGGCTTGCCCCGATCATTGCCGATGCGGAAGCCGGTTTCGGGGGCAACCTCAACGCATTTGAACTCACGAAACATTTGATTCGCGCTGGCGCAGCAGCGGTGCACTTCGAGGACCAACTGTCGTCGGCCAAGAAGTGTGGGCACATGGGCGGAAAAGTATTGGTGCCGACTCAAGACGCGATTCAAAAGCTCATTGCGGCGCGGTTGGCTGCCGACGTCATGGATGTGCCCACGGTCATCATCGCGCGCACGGATGCGAATGCCGCGAATCTGCTGCAGTCCGACGCCGACCCGAGGGACGCCAAATTCCTCACGGGAGAGCGTTCGCCCGAGGGTTTCCATTACGTGGAACCCGGTATCAACCAGGCCATCGATCGCGGTCTGGCTTATGCGCCCTATGCGGATCTCCTTTGGTGTGAAACGGCCAAACCGAACCTTGATGAGGCCCGGCAGTTTGCCGAAGCGATTCACGCGCGCTTCCCGGGTAAGCTGCTTGCCTACAACTGCTCGCCGTCCTTCAATTGGAAGGCGAACCTAGATGACGCGACGATGCGGCATTTCCGCGAGGAACTCGCCGCCATGGGCTACAAGTACCAATTCATCACCCTGGCGGGCTGGCATTCGCTCAACCTCGGGATGTTCGAGCTGGCGAGTGCCTATCGCGAGGAGGGTATGTTTGCCTACTCCCAGTTGCAGGAGCGTGAGTTCGCCCAAGAGGAAAACGGCTTCAGAGCGGCCAAGCATCAGGCGTTCGTGGGGACGGGCTACTTTGATGCCGTGCAGACGGCTATTAGTGGCGATCAGTCCTCCACGACGGCCCTATCGGGTAGCACCGAAGAGGAACAGTTTACTGCCGTCGCTTAACGCGTAGGCCGCTTATCACCACCCCAACGGGGGATCCGGGCAGGCGCTGCCCCGGTCCCCCTTTTTTGTCGCGCAAGACTCGGTTAGCCTCTGGGTGAACAGAGTTTAGGACCTGACGCCTATGACTGCCCAGCCGCGTTCCTGGTTATTCGTTCCGGCCGATAGCGACCGTAAGTTGGCCAAGGCTGCCACGGTCGGCGCCGACGCCTTGATTTTGGATTTGGAGGACGCCGTCGCGCCCGCCGCAAAGCCTCGAGCCCGATTGTTGGCGCTGGACTACTTGCGTGAATGGGACCATGCCGCCGGTCAATGTTGGGTCAGGTGCAACCCGATTGCCACGGATGCCGCGGTGGAGGATCTGATGGCGGTACTCCCGGGACGGCCGACGGGCATCGTCTTGCCAAAGGCGTCGGGCACGGCGGATATTCGCCGCCTTGGGCGGCAGCTGGATGAGCTCGAACGCGAGAGCGGTATCGAACTGGGCCACACAAGAATCGTTTCGGTGGCCACCGAGACACCGGTGGCGGTACTGAAGCTGGCGGACTTTGGTGAAACGGTAGACCGGCGCCTGAAGGGTTTGACCTGGGGGGCGGAAGACCTGGCGACCGAATTAGGCGCCACGACGAATCGCGAGGATAGCGATTGGACCGACCCCTATCGTGTCGTCAGGGCCTTGGTGCTCGTCGCGGCGCGTGCCGCCGGAGTGCAACCTATCGACACGCTATACAGCGATTTCAAAGACGCGGATGGCTTGGCGCTCGCCCTGACGCGTGCACGCCGGGACGGCTTTACGGGGATGCTGGCCATCCATCCGGGGCAGGTGGCGGCGATCAATGCGGCTTTTACCCCGAGCGACGAAGAGATCGCGTGGGCGTC
>JAHEKG010000138.1 GCA_024638475.1 Rhodospirillales bacterium
TTGAGGTCGAGGACCTACTCTACGCAACTGGCCGGCATCCGCCAAGCGCTGCGGTTGATGCAGATCGGGCGACCGCCCTGTTTGATAGTAAGCCAGGAAACACGCGGCACGGGGCTGCAAGGGTGCAACATGCCGTTGTTGCCCGATGAATTATTTCGGCAATCGATTCTGTATGCCAATGAGTGGGGTGACATCGGCAAGACGACGACCATCGAGGCGGTGTTCAAGAACGGTCAGTAGATCGACCGGGCACAATTGGAGTGGTGGCCAACCGGCGCTAGAAAACCGCACTGGTTTTTTGGTCAGCGCCAGGCGCAAGGGCGTGTGCGTCCAGGGTCGTCCCCCGCGGCCTTGCCCTGCGGGTTCCCTCACCGGCGCGGTTTTTCCGGGGCTCCCCTGAGTCGGCATCCTGCCTCCACAGGGGAGTGCGGACGTCCTGTCCGCACCCCGCTGCGCGCGGCCGGGAACCCGGTAAAACCACGCCACTGAGGCAAGACCGCTAATGTGGGACGACCCTGGACGCACACGCCTTGCGCCATCCGACGGCAGTTTCGGCGCACCTGTTCGTTGACCTAGCTTCTGAAGACTCAGCGGTTGACGCCGTCTGTAACAAAAACGTCATATTGCTACGTTACTGTTTCGCGGGTACCTTTCGGTCCCGGTCGTACTCAAAGAACCGGGCATTTGACCTCGAGAAACTGCTTGTTTCTGGGTCATTGAAGCCCGGCCCGCGGCCGGGCTTCTCTTAACCTCAGCCCCCGGCCGAGGGCGCCATCCTCCTGCCCGGGTTAGGCATGACTTACCAGACCCAAGGAAACCAGCGCAGCAGGAGGCTGCGATCGTTGCGATTAACGAGCAGCGGGATATGGCCGACATCGTGGCGCTTGAAGAATCCGGAGTTCTCCCAATTGACGATGATCGTGTGGGTGCCCGCCGATTGCGGTGTGAACTGGACCAAGCGGGTACTACGACGATAGGGATCGTTGTCCGCTAGGACGACGCGACCCGTGGGATCGATGATTTCCCAACGCAGGCGCTTCTTTTGTGGATTGGGCCGGTGCGGAAATCGTCTGCCGTCTCTGTCGATCGTGATGCCGTAGGTCTCGCCGGGCTGTTCTACCTCGAACTCTAACGGTGTGCCGAGCGCGTGGAAGCCGGAATTGCTGACGCTCTCACCGCCGAGGACGATCGACTCGAACGCGAACCAGCCGAAGATCAGCACGCCGATCGCCGTGCCGGTTGACTCCTTCTTGAGTAACTTGCGCACGTCCATGGCAACGAGTGTATGGCGTCGGAGACCGTGAATGGTCGCGGGACGTCACAGTTTCAGACTATGTGCGTCTATGGTTCCAAGGTTAATATTCGCCGCGACTGGCTGCCCTGACCGAGCTTACGAATCGACTTAACCTCAGCAACGAAGCCGGCATAGTCCTTGCTCGCGAACAGCGAATCGATGTACGCATTCAGTGCCGCTAGACTTGGTGCTGTGAACACCACCAGATGGGTGGCGCCTTGGCCGCCTGCGCGGTTCTCCCAAAGTACCACCGGACCCGGCGCAGCCTGCCCGATTCGGGAGTTGGCAAACTTGTCGAATGCCTTAACGTATGCGCCAGTATCGCTCACTGTCAACGGATAAAGCGCTAAGAATTCCCAATCCGCGTTTTCATTGCCCCAAATACCTCGCCGAATGAGCAGCCCCTCAGTCGAGCACTTTGCGACAGAAGCCATGGTTCTTGAAAACGTCGCCAACCCGCCCGGGTTAGTGGCAATTCTGGCATTGGATGCCTCAAGCGCCGCGTAGTCCGCATAAGACGCAGTGATGCTATGTGTCGTCGGATTTGGACCGTTCCAAAGGCTCTGCAGGACCGCCGCACTAGGCCGGTCAGTTGCGGGAACAGCGCGCATCTCATCGTAGAAACTGGACAACGCCGTAACGAAAGAAGTGGGGTCCTCCACTGTGCACGACGTATAGGTCAGCACCTCTGCGTTTACGGTATTGACCATCCCAAGCAGCAACAATCCCAACATCATATTTGTCAGTTTCGTTTTCACGGGTATCTCCTCCGATTGGTGGTAGCCCGGCGATCTTGGGATCCCTCGGCGGGGTCTTCCATGACGTGTCAAAGGAAGCGAGGACCCGTGGCATTGCGTCCCTAACTTTCGCTAGGTTTGCCATTATCGTTTGACTCAAAACTTACGCCCCGGTGACGCTAATTGCAAGGCATCTGCGGTGCTGACAATAGCCCGACCGCTGACTCATAGACTCCGTCCAGATTCAGCCAGTCCGGTAGGGTTCGCGTATGGGCTTTGGTTCGCTCGCAGTCGGCAATTCCCGCACGACGCCCGAATTGATTCGGCGGGCAGACATCACACTCACTCATTGTGCTTAGAGCGGTGGAGTTCCGCAAAGGGATCCCAATCAGGATCCGTGTGTCGATCATACTCAGTCCCATTGGCAATCATGGTGGCAAGCTTGGGGCCGTGAATGGTCTCAATCAATGCGAGAGCCATGTCCATGCCTGCGGACACCCCCGAAGACGTCCAGAATTTCCCATCACTGACCCACCTGGCCTTGTTCATCCATTTCACATTTGGTCCTTGAGAGACCACCCACTCGAATGCCCACTTATTCGAGGTCGCTTGCCTTCCATCTAGGACTCCCGCGCGAGCTAACAACGCCGCGCCCGTGCAGACGGAAGAAACGTATTCCGCATCGGCCGAAATGCGGCTTATCCACGATAGCAGTTCCTCGTTCATCACTTCCTTCCGAGTGCCCATGCCGCCGGGGACCAAGACAATGTCGAGCGTGTCCACGTCATGATAGGCAACGTCCGCAACCACCTTTGGGCCTTGTGCGCTCTCAACAGCCCCTGCTGCGGGACCGACCATCTGCAGTCGGAAACGGCTTTTCGGCAATCCAAACATTTCAGCCGGCCCAAACACGTCCAATAATTCGAAGTCATCGAAAAGCACGATCCCAACTGTTCGGGCCTGAGCGGTCTCGTTCATCTATCTCCTTCTCCGGGTCAACGGTTGGTTACGGTCAGAAGCGGTCACGCGGTTGCCGTCTCCGAAACTATCGCGAATACCCGATGAGGTACGTCGAGAACACCCGATGGGAACCGAGCCGCAAGCAACTCCCCTAGGCCGGCATCGAATTTACGTGCTGAGTCCGCATCCAAGGCGGCGACACCCGCACTTGCCCGGATTCGGCCTCTCCACGCCTCGGGCGTGTAAGGTACATCCATGTCATACGAGAACGTCTGAATATTCTGGATACCCGGCACGCTCAAATCGGGAAGCCACTGCGGGTACATTCCGAGACCGCCACCTAAATGCCAGTCGGGGTTGTACTGCATTATCAATTCTTCCGTAGCCTCGACCATATTCCCACTCAGCGGCAGCCAATCAAAGTGTGCGATAACAAGTCTACCGCCGGGCCTCAGCACGCGAATCGCCTCAGCAACAGCCCGAGCCCGATCGAACCAGTGCCAGCATTGACCTGCCGTAACAACATCAGCGGCGCCGCTATCCAACCCCGTGGATTCAGCCTTTGCCTCTACGTATCTGATGCTGACCTTGTTCTGGTGATCCAGTTGTTTGGCCTCACCGATCATTCGCGGATCAGGGTCAACGCCGATTACTTTGCAGCCCCTGAGTGCAAAACCACGCGCTAACGTTCCGGTTCCAGTCCCCAAATCGATTACGGTGTCGTCTCGCAGGCCAACATTGAACGCGGCAAGGCGATCAAAAATCGACTCCGGAAATCCGGCCCGAAAAGTACCGTAGTCCCCTGCTGCCTTACCGAAATTAGTACCGGATACGGTCATGATTGGCTGTTCCTATGTGGTGCTGATAGTCGCATATTTGGACTGCGTCTGAATGTCTGCTTTGGGTCGTACGCCCCCCCGTACCCTCACGCTAGCTTCAGTGGGTGTTGGCCGGCGTTTGGGAGGGTTCGCCTATGGGGTTTGGTTTGCTTGCAGTCAGGGCGACCGCCGGAACAGTGCGGCATCGCGGGGTACCCGGCCCGCGAAGCGGGTGCGGGGCAGGGACGCCCCGCACTGTCCTGAATAAGGCAGGATGCCGCCTCAGGACAGCCCCGGTGATGGCGCACTGTGGAGGGCACCCGAAGGGCGGGCGACCGCGAGCGAACTAAAGCCCATGGGCGGACCCGACCTGCGCTAAGGTAATTCGCGAACGACCCTTAGACCCAGCGTCATCGACCGGTACTCGGGATTCTCGCGGCTGCGTCCGGCGGGGCGGACGAACCAGACTCGGCTATACCAACCGCCGCCGCGGACGACCAAGCGGTCGCAGTCGTCGCCGATCCACGCCGAGCCGTCGCTGGGTGCGCCTTCGTAGGTGGCGTAGTAACAGTCTTCCACCCATTCCCAGATGTTGCCGATGACGTCATACAGACCGAATTGATTTGGCGGATAACTTCCGACTGGTGCCGTGTAGACAAAGCCGTCGTGACAATTGAAAAACCGCGTCGGTTCTGCCTCCAAGCCGCCGTGCGCTTGGGCGCGGTCCAGGTCGGAGGAATTGGCGTAGTCGCAGACATCGTCGAAGCTGTCGCCCCAGCTTTGCAGCGTGGTGGTGCCGGCGCGGGCCACGTATTCCCACTCGGCTTCGGTGGGAAGTCGATAGGGCTGCCCCGTCTTGGCGGACAGCCAGGCCACGTAGGCGCGTACATCGGCCAGGCTGAGGCAGCCGGCCGGATGATCATCGTCTTGCGCGAAACCCGGGCGCCGCCAGGAGGCGCCGGGGACTTCCTCCCATTTGCCGTTGGCCACGTTCCAGGTGATGCAGGCGTCGCCTTCCGGTTGGCCGGTTGCCTCGACGAACTCAGCCCACTGCGCGCGGGTGATTTCGAATCGGCCGATGCCGAAGGGTTTCGCAATCGTCACCCGGCGTGCGGGCCACTCGCGCGGTGCAATGTCCGGGCGCAAATTGGCGGCCTCGGTTTCCGCCGGTGTGGAGCCCATGGTAAAGGCACCGGCTGGAATAACCACGATCTCTGGGCAGTCGGGACAATCACGGAATACGGCGCCGGCTGACAGCGAGACCGCGTCGGCTTGCGCGAGCTGCGCGCTCATCAGCACCGTCATTAGGAGGGCAATGCAGAGGCTCGAGATTCGGGTAGGATAGGACATAGTTGTTGCTCTTATGACAGTGGCGTTGAGGCTAGACTACCTATGACAAGAATAAAACTGAGGCGCATCGCGCTGGCCACCATGATCTTCGCGACGGGGGCGGCTTACGCTGATGATCCCACGAATCCGGGTGCGGTTCTGCGCGATTGCTCGAGCTGCCCCGAGTTGGTGGTGATTCCGCCGGGTTCCTTCAAGATGGGTGCTGACCGTATCGAGCCCATGAAAGGCGGCGAAATGCGCCCGCAGGGCCCGGTGCGAGACGTCACCATCCCGAAGCCCATCGCGGTGGGCCGCTACGCCGTCACCAATGCCGAATATGCCGCGTTCGTGGCGGCCACCAATCGACCGGCCCAGTCCTGCCGGGCATGGGCCGGTGAAGACGAGGCCAGCGGCTTCAATTGGCGCAACCCGCAGGAGGGTTATCTGGCGCGGGACGATGAGCCGGTGGTGTGCGTGTATTGGAACGACGCCGCAGCCTACGCCGCGTGGCTTAGGGCCGAGACGGGCAAACCCTATCGCTTGCTCAGCGAGGCCGAGTGGGAATATGCGGCCAACGGCGGCTCCGCAGCGACCTGGCCCTGGGGCGAGGACGCGGACGACATCTGTGAATACGGTAACGTGCTGGATCAGGACGGCGTTAACAATCCGCGTATCTTAAAGGGGGCCACGACCACTAAACCGACAATGGCTGCTGGCTGTAGCGACGGCCATGCCGGGGTAGCGCCGGTAGGGCAATACAAGCCCAATGGTTTCGGTCTTTACGACCTGGTGGGCAACGTTTGGGAATGGGTGCAGGACTGTTCGCTGAAGTATTACCCCGCCAGTCCCGTGGACGGTACGGCCGTCGAAGTCGATGGCCCCTGCGAAAAACGGGCGATTCGCGGCGGCAGTTGGCGCAGCCGCTTAGTGCGGCAGCGACCCACGTTTAGGGGTCGCGATCCGGAGCCGACGTCATACCACTTGTTCGGTTTTCGGGTCGGACGGGACCTCGAATAGCCACCCCCTTAACCCAGGGTCCGGAGTAAATGGGGACATTCCCCTTTTTTGATTAAAAAAGGGGAATGTCCCCATTTACTCCCATTTACTGAAGACATCGTGCTGTCTTTATACCTGGATGTATTCGCCGTCCAGCTTGTCCTGATCCGCCAGGGGCGTGGCGGTGGTCGTCTTGGGGCGGACATACATTCCGCCCGGCACCGCGCCGGCCTTTACGCCCTCCGGCGCGACGAAGATGCCTTTGGCGTAGTAGCTCGCCAGCGCTTTCTTTAACGGACCGAAGCCCACATAGGGATTATCCAGCGGGTCGGGTCCCCAGAGATTGTTGGGCAAGCCAACATTCTGGGCGTATTGCGCCACGTAAACCTCGGGGTCATCCCAAAGGGCAATGTTGGCCATGGGATTGGCGCGCGCCCTGCGCAGGGCCTTTAGATCGATGGTCCCAGAGAGTATGCAAGCGCCCGAGCTGTCCGCCACACCCTGAATCGAGCCGTCAAAATTAACCAGCTTGGTGTGGCCACGCATTTGGGTCGTCGGTATCTTCGCGTCGTCGGGATCGAAGTATTCGCCGCCGGGCATCGAAGACAACACATAGGCGGTGTTCTCAAAAGCGCGAGTTTGCCGCGCCATGTCCCAACCGCGGCGGCCTGACCCATGGCCCTCGGAGGAGGGATGGATGATTACTTCGGCGCCGTATTTCGTGAGCATGCGCGCGATTTCCGGGTGCGCCTGGTCGAAGCACACCATCGTGGCCAATCGGCCGAGCGGCGTATCAACCACCGGGAACAAGAAATCGTAGCCGAAGATGTCCAGATAGCGGTCGTATATGCTGCTCGGCGTGGTGTCCGGTAGCGATCCCCACACGTCGGCGCACTGAATCTTCCGGTAACGGTGAATAAGGTCGCCGGAATCGTTGAGGATGAACGCGGAGTTAAAGACGTGGCCCGGTAACTTGTCGTCGATCTCAAAGGACGAACCCGCTACGTAAACTTTATGTTTGAGCGCAAAATCCTGCATCAGTTCAAGCTCTGGGCCGGGGTAACGAATGGCAAGGCGTTGCAGCGTAATCGGTGAACGGTAGCCGTGCCCGCCTTGGCCGTGCATAAAGAACTCGCTGAAGACCACCAGCTTGTTACCCGGATTGGAGGCCAGCCGTGCGGGCAACTTCAGTGCCTCTAGAATATTCTCCCTGCGCAACGCTTCCACGTCGTTGCTGCGTTGGATGGTTTTCTTGACCGTCTGAGTGAGAATGACATCGTATTGGTCGATGGCGTTCGCCACCGGTTCCGGCGGTGACGGGAGGCGTCGCTTTGCTTCAGCTATCCATTCGACCCGGGTCGTCGGCGCCTTGGCGGGGGCCGGCGCTCGTTCTATGAGCCGGCCGTAGCCATCGGCAAACAAGTTGGCGCGCAGATGCAACGGTTGCACCCCGAAGATGGCGTTGCGCCGTCGCCTCAGTTTCTCGATGTCGAGATCCGGCAGCAGGAAGTCCTCGTCGCCAACGGCGGACCGCTCGTCGCCCATCCAGTTAACGAGCCCGCTCGCGCAGGGGCGGTTGCTGGCCGCCGCGCTTGCGGTGGCGACGAAGCTGGTGTTTTCGAATGCGCGGGCAATCCGTGCGGTCTTTCTCGCTTGGAAGAGTTGATCATTGAGCTCCGCGGTTGGGTTCAACAGCGTCTCGGCACCTGCCCAGGTTAAGCTGCGGGCGTAATGGGCAAACAGAATGTCCTCTCCCGGCAGGACACCGACCTGACCGATGGGTGTCGATGCGACCGGGAACTGTGCCGCTTGGCCGAGGCCGGATGTGTGCCCGTCCCTGAAGCCGGCGACTAAATCTGGCGAGATCTTGTTGGACTCAATGAGAACCTCACCGTTGTCATCGAACAGGAAGCCAACGGTAATCGTGGCGCCAAGCTTGTTATCGTGCACGCTGGCGGCGCCGGCTAGATAAGTCTGTTCGGCCGCTGCAATTTTGGTTAGCGCTTTACTCAAATCGGCAAAGCTGCCGGGAGCATCCTCGGGCTCTGCCAACGGTAACAACAGTAACGGCACCGGCTTGGGCTCTAGCGAGCGCTGTCGAAACGCGTTGATTGTTGTCTGGATGTGTTCGCCCAGCGCTTCCGGCGCGGACGCAGTCCATGAGAATTGGGAAATGATAAGCATCGTGATTTGCTACCTTGTCTCGGGGAGGGGCTGGGTGGGCGCCGGAACGGATTCTTGTGGGTTCGCATCGCGGTACATTTCAGTGAGCCGGCGGTTGATCTCCCGTTGTTTGGCGACGGATACGTCGAAGCGCGAGACCACATAAAGTACAGCCAGGCCGCCGATCAAGCAGAAGGAAGCGCCGAAGATAGCCAGCGCGTGAACCTTCTCCAATGGCACTTGGTCCACGGGCATGCCAACCGGGAATTTGATCAGATCGAGATAGAGTCCTGTGACCATGGTCATGAGGGCACTGGACGCTTTCATTGCGAACATACCGAAGCCGCTGATCAAAGCCTGTTGGCGTTTGCCGGTGTTGACCTCATGCTCGTCAGCGACATCTGCCCCGAGCGAGCCAATGGCAACAAAGTATCCACCCAATAACACGCCTGCACAGAACAATAGGCTAACTACAATGTAGCCGAGTTCACGGGAGCCGGCCGGCGGCAGAATGCCGAACACGGGCAGCAGCACCGCGAGCCCCGTGAATGTGATGAACCCGACCATACCCACACTTACGCAGAGCTTGCGATCAAAAACCTTCAC
>JAHEKG010000139.1 GCA_024638475.1 Rhodospirillales bacterium
CTCGACCAAGCGTGCGACAAAATCGTCGTGCACCTTGCGGTCCACGTAGACGCGCTCCAGGGAATAACAGATTTGGCCGGTGGCATACACACTGCCGCGCAATACCGCCGTGGCGGCCCGATCCAGGTCGGCACCCGCGGTGACGATTACGGGGTCCTTGCCGCCAAGTTCGAGGAAGGCGGGAATGAAGTTGCGAGCGGCGCTTTCGGCGACTCGCCGCCCGGTGACAACGCTACCCGTGAAACAAACGATATCGACATTGTCCACCAAGGCTGCACCGGTTTCCCCATCGCCCGTAATGTAGCGAAGGATTTTGTGCAAGGGCTCAATGCGCCGAATGGTCGCGCTCAACGGCTCGACGAATCGAGGTGTGATTTCGCTAGGTTTGATGATGGCGGCGCAACCGGCCAATAAGGCGGGCACCGCATCAATCAGACTGAGCACCATGGGAAAATTCCAAGGACTGATGACACCGAGCAACGGGTACGGCTTGTATTGATTGGTAAAAGTCACCGCCGGCATCACGCTGGAGCGCCCCCGGGCAGTTTGAATCGCCTTCGGTGCCGTTTCCGCCCAGCCGCGGATCGAGCCGATGACATGTCCGGGCGCCTCTTCTGCGATCCGCTTGCGCCCGGTGTCAAGCATCAAAGCCGCACTGATGTCGGCGCGGGCCGCCTCGATTTCGTCGGCCCAGCCCAGCAGAATCTCCGCGCGTTGCTCGATGGGCAACGCTGCCCACTCGGTTTGGGCTGCCCTGAGTTCGGTGCTCAGGCCTTCTATGGCGGCCCGGGAGGTCCGTTCGATGTGATAATCTACGGCGCCACTGCGGGGATTCAGCACCGGAATCGTTTGGGTTTTGTCGTTCATCGCACTGGTTCTTCGCATTGGCTTCCGCTGCCCCAAGTCTAAACGAGCTTTCCTGATTAGCCACATGCCGGCGAGTTTTTTATGACCGAAATTGAAGACTCCCTGGCGCTGGCTGAAACGCCCCCCGAGGCTGGTGCCGTTGTGCCGATCTGCCCCGGGGTCGGGTGGCTGCGTATGCCCCTGCCCATGAGCCTGGATCACATCAACCTGTGGTTGCTGGACGACGGCGACGGCTGGACGCTGGTGGATACCGGCATGGGCACCCCGGATGTCGAGCGGGTTTGGGAGCAACATATCGCCACTACCCTCGCAGACAAGCCGATCCATCGGCTGCTCGTGACCCACATGCACCCGGACCACGTGGGGATGGCCGGTTGGCTAGCAGATCGGTTTGGCTTGGCTTTGGAGATGACCCGCGGCGAATACCTGTTGTGTCGCATCCTCGTCGCCGACACTTTTCAGGCGCCGCCGCCGGAAGCTATCCGGTTTTACCGCAATGTCGGATTCGACGATAAGCAAATCGCATTCTACGTCAGCAAGTTTGGCGGCTTCGGTCGCGTCGTCCGGCGCTTGCCCGCCGCATTCAAGCGCCTCAGCGATGGTCAGCGCCTGTCGATCGGCGGCAATACCTGGGAAGTGGTCGTCGGCCGCGGCCATTCACCCGAGCACGCCTGTCTGTTTAGCCCGGAACTCAACGCCGTCATTTCCGGCGATCAAATCTTGCCTAACATCTCGTCTAATGTGAGTATCTGGCCCACCGAACCCGACGCCGACGCGCTCGGCGATTGGTTGACATCCTGCCGTGAGCTACAAACGCGCTTGCCTGAAGATGTGCTCGTGTTGCCGTCCCACGGCCAACCTTTTCAGGGGGCGCATCGGCGGCTGCAAAGCCTCATTCGCGGCCATGAACACGGCCTCGAGCGGCTGCTTACGGCTATGGACGAGCCGCGTCGCGTCGTGGATCTGCTGGACGCGCTGTTCAAACGAAGCCTGCCCATGGGCGAGCATTTTTTTATGGCCTGCGGCGAATGTCTCGCACACCTGAATTACCTGTTGCGGCAGGGCCAGATCACGCGCGAAACTGACGACGATGGCGCCTGGTGGCACCAACGCATAAACGGCTAGGTTGAGGGTTTCCTAATGACTAACAATGTCATGTTCGTTTTTCCGGGCCAAGGCGCACAATACCGGGGCATGGGTAGCGATTTGGTGGCAGAGTTCGACGCTGCGCGCGAGGTTTATCGTCGGGCGAGCGACGTCCTTGATTACGACTTGGAGACCTTGTCATTTACGGACCCGGACTCGCAACTCGACCTCACTCGTTTTACCCAACCGGCACTGCTGACTCACGAAGTTGCCTGTTTGGAAGCGTTCCGCAGTCTTGCGGGCGACCGCCTCCTTCCCGTCGTGATGGCTGGTCACAGCCTGGGCGAATATACGGCCTTAGTGGCGGCCGGTGCGCTGCAGCTCGAGCAAGCCGTCGATCTGGTGCGTCGGCGAGGTGAACTGATGGGCGAATTCGGCCGCGGCAGTATGCTGGCGACGACTCTGAACTTGGAGAACGCCCGGGCATTGGCTGACAACCACTACTGCGGCATCGGCGGCTGCAACCTGCCGGAACAAACCGTCATCGCGGGCGAAGACGCCGACTTGGAACGGCTGACGGTTGAACTCAAGGAACATCACCCCCGCAAGCGGGCCATCCCACTTAAAACGGAGGGTGCATTCCATACCTACTTGATGATCAATGCCGCGCAACAATTTCGGCACGTGCTGCAAGAGACGGAATTCGCGCCGGCCAGGTTACCCGTCCTGTCCAACTATACCGGCAGACCTCATGAGCCCGATTCCGCGAGTATCCGCTCACGCTTGTTTTTTCAGTTGTTTAATCCCGTGCGCTGGATCGGCAGCATGAACACCGCTATGGACATGGGCGTCGACACGATCATCGAGTTCGGGGGCGGCATCGGCAAGGGCGAGACGCCCGCGGAAATGCGACCCAACCTCGAAAGCATCGTCAAGAAGGCATTGAAGTGGCGTAACCATGAGGCGGAATACCGTCCGGCCATCAACGTCGAGACCATCAAGGCGGCTGCGCAAGCCTAAACCGCGTGTTGACAGCCCTGTTCAGGCCGCAGTCAGGTTGTTAATGTCAGAGTAGATAACGGACTATGTCGATCTCGAGGGAGCCCATCGTGTTGCGTTTGGTCCATTTCCACGCTTTGGCTATGCTAGTTGCCGCTTTGGCACAGTCTGAGATGGCTGCCGCCGGGCCGCAGCTAACGCCGCACACCGCCGAGTATAAGGTAAAGATCAGCTTGCTCAGCGGCCGTCTCGACACCGAGCTTAAGACCACAGAGCGGGGTTATCAGGCCACCCACCGGGTGCAACCGACGGGTCTGGCAAGGATTGTCGCTAGAGGGGCGATAGAGGAGATCTCCGACTTCATCGTCTCGGACGACGGAGTTCTGCCCATTCACTACGTGTCTCATGACACGTTATCCGGAGATGTCACTCACGCCGAAGTCGACTTCGATTGGGCGAATCGCAGCATGGTGGGTGTCGTCAATGAAGCCGAAGTGACGGCAGCGTTGGAGACTTTAGTGCGCGATCGTGTCTCCATTCAATATCAGTTGATGCATGACCTTTTGCGGGGCGGCGGCAGCGACCAATACGTCTACTTCGATATCGATGAATTCAAGACGGTTACTATTCGGAATATTGGTACCAAGGAGGTGCGCGTTCCCGCCGGTCGTTTCGAAGCCGTGGGCATTCAGCACCAGCGCGAAAATTCATCGCGGGTGACGACGCTGTGGTGCGTCGAGGTATTGGATTACCTGCCCGTGATTATCGAGCAACATCGCAACGGTAAGCGCCAGTTGTACGCGATCTTGCGGGAGTACACGCTGACGACGCCGGCCCCCGAATCGCTGACGCAGTAACTTCGAATAATCTGCGCGTGGCTTCGTTGAGGTTGCCGCTGGTGCGAGGCGGGTGGCGGCGGGCCCGTCCCCCCGCGGTCTTGCCCTGCGGGTTCCCTCAGCGGCGCGGTCATGCCGGGGCGCGTCTGAAGTCGGCATCCTGCCTCCGCAGCGCAGCCCCGGTGAGGATGAAGTGCGAAGGGAACCCGCAGGGCGGTTGACCGCGAGCGATCTTAGCTCCTCCCCACCGGTGAGGCCGAGGAGCGCGGTACCACCAGACTTAAGCTTCCTCGAGCTCGATCAACGTCCCGCAAAAATCCCGCGGGTGCAGGAACAAAACCGGCTTGTCGTGTGCGCCGGGCTTGGGTTCGCCGTCGCCGAGCACGGTGGCACCGGCTTCGACAAGCTGATCCCGTGCCGCATAGATATCGTCCACTTCGTAGCACAGGTGATGCATGCCCCCGTGTTTGTGCTTGGTAAGGAAACGGGCGATGGGCGAGCCCCCGCCCAGCGGATGCAAGAGTTCTATCTTGGTGTTGGGCAGTTCGACGAACACGGTCGTGACGCCGTGGTCCGGTAGCTCTACCGGTTCGGAAACCACCGCGCCGAGGATGTCGCGATAGGTATTCGCCGCGGCCTCCAGGTCGGGGACGACAATGGCAACATGGTTAAGGCGTCCGATCAATTGACTGCTCCATAGGAATTATTGAAGTTATTCAACCGGCCGCTGGCGACCATCGAGAAACGTTTGTACCAATTGTCTTGCCGCCGCGGTGGGGACCAGACTGCCGCCGTGGACCTGGCGTTCCAAATCGGCGGCGAGGTGGGCGATGGCCGGGTCGTTGCGTAGTTCCGCCAGTAACAGCTCCGTGATTTCGTTCCACAGCCATTGTACCGCCTGGTCGGCGCGGCGCTGCTCCAATTGACCCGAAGCCTGAAGGTGCTTGTGAAACCTCGCTACGACGTCGAGCGCGGCATCGATCCCTTCATTGCGTTCGGCCGAGCAGGTTTCCACGGGTACGGTCCAATCCGCAATACGCGGGTGCAGGAGGCGCAACGCATTGCGGTAATCCGCGGCGGCGCGTTTCGCGGCGGGTGCGAGGTCGCCGTCTGCCTTGTTGATGAGGATCAGGTCGGCGAGTTCGACGATGCCGCGTTTGATCCCTTGCAGCTCGTCGCCGCCGCCGGGCAAGAGCAGCAGCACGAACATGTCGGTCATGTCGGCAACGGCGACTTCCGATTGGCCTACACCCACCGTTTCGATCAACACCAGATCGAAGCCAGCGGCTTCGCACAACGCCATGGTTTCGCGAGTGCGCCGGGCCACCCCGCCCAGCGTGCCGCCCGTGGGGGAGGGGCGGACGTAAGCGCTGTCGTGGCGTGACAAATCCACCATCCGGGTCTTGTCGCCGAGGATGGAGCCGCCACTTAGGGTGGAGGAGGGATCTACCGCCAACACGGCAACGCGGTGCCCCTTGGCGATGGCGTGCAGGCCGAAGCGCTCGATGAAGGTTGATTTGCCAACCCCGGGTACGCCGGAGATGCCGACGCGAAGGCTATTGCCCTGGCGGCTCGCCGTACTATTCAGCAGTTCGGTTGCGGCGTCTCGGTCTTGGGGGCGGGTAGACTCGACCAGGGTGATTGCTCGCGCCAGCGCGGGCCGGTCTCCCCGCATCAAGGCTTCCGCCAGGTCTTGCGGCGCGGTTTTCATGAAGCCTATTCGAACTCCATGATCGCCTGATCCACCGCCAGGCTGCCGCCCACTTCAGCCGTGATTGCCTTGATGCGCACATCTTGCGGCGCCCGCAGACTGTTCTCCATTTTCATGGCCTCAACGACGGCGAGTTCCTCGCCGCCCTTGACCTCGTCGCCTGCCTCGGCGTTCAGCTTTACTAATAAACCCGGCATGGGGGCCAGCAGGAACTTCGACAGATCCGGCGGTGCCTTCTCGGGCATGCGATGCAACAGTTTGGCCGCGCGCGGCCGCAATACTAGAACGGAATTTTCCGTACCGCGATGCGATAAACCGTAGCCGCTGTCGTTACCGTCCATCTGAAAGGTCAAGGCGACGCCGTTTATTTCGCCGACAAACAGCGGGTTACCGGGAATCCAATTCGTGATGACCCGTTGCGTCACTTCGCCGGCACGTACTTCCCAACTGCTCGCCGCGCGAGTCACGGTGACCGGATGGTGTTCGCCATCGACCACCACCACCCATTCATTGGGCACGCCCGTGTCATCGACGATTTGCCCACTCAGGAGCCGAGCTCTACCTGCGAGGATGGCATGGATGACCGCGGCCGCCGCAACGCAGCGCAGCGGATCGTCCGAGGGAACGTCACTGGCGCGGAATCCGTCCGGAAACTCCTCGGCGATAAAGTTGGTCGACAGGCGGCCTTCGGCAAACCGCGGGTGGGCGATCACGGCATTGAGGAAACTGATGTTGTGGGATACGCCGCGGATATAGTACTCGTCCAGTGCCTGGCCCATGGTGGCGATCGCAGCAGGCCTGTCGTCACCCCAGGTGCACAGTTTGGCGATCATGGGGTCGTAGTACATGGAAACCTCGCTACCCTCCACGATGCCCGTATCGACGCGCACGTTTTCCAATGACGTCGGTTCGCGGTAGCGGGTCAGTCGGCCGATGGACGGCATGAAATTTCGGAACGGATCCTCCGCGTAGACTCGTGCCTCCAGCGCCCATCCCTTCAGTGAAACGTCTTGTTGTTTGATCGGCAGGGCCTCGCCGGCCGCGACCCTGAGCATCAGTTCGACGAGATCGAGCCCCGTAACCAATTCCGTAACCGGGTGCTCCACCTGCAGGCGGGTGTTCATTTCGAGGAAATAGAAATTGCGTTCCCCGTCGACGATGAACTCCACCGTACCCGCCGAGCGGTAATCCACGGCGCGGGCCAGGGCACAAGCCTGCTCACCCATCGCCTTGCGCGTGGCTTCGTCGAGGAACGGCGACGGGGCCTCCTCGATGACTTTCTGATGGCGACGTTGTATTGAGCATTCCCGTTCGCCGAGATAAATGACATCGCCGTGACTATCGGCCAGTACCTGTATTTCGATGTGCCGTGGTTCTTCGATAAATTTTTCGGCAAACACGCGAGTGTCGCCGAAACTCGATTTAGCCTCGCTGGTGGCGCGTTCGAATCCGTCGCGGCAATCGTCATCGTCCCAAGCGATGCGCATGCCCTTGCCGCCGCCGCCCGCGCTGGCCTTGAGCATGACGGGGTAGCCGATCTCCTTCGCAACCTTCACCGCGTGGTCTGCGTCCTTGATCGTGCCGGTAAATCCGGGCACGACGCTGACACCCGCCTTTTCCGCAATTTTCTTGGAAGTGATCTTATCGCCCATGCTGGTAATGGCGTGGGGGAGCGGGCCGATAAACGCAATGTCCGCGGCCGCCAGGGCGGTGGCGAAGTCCGCATTCTCGGACAAAAAGCCGTAACCTGGATGCACGGCTTCGGCACCGGTTTGCTGACAGGCGGCAATGACGCGCTCCCCAATCAAATAGCTCTCAGCCGAAGGCGCCGGGCCGATATGCACCGCTTCGTCCGCGAGGCGCACATGCAACGCAGCCCGGTCGGCATCCGAATACACGGCGACCGTTTGGATGCCCATGCGTTTCGCGGTCTTGATTACACGGCAGGCAATTTCGCCGCGGTTGGCTATAAGGATTTTCTTAAACACCTAGACTTTGTCCTTCGAGCTATAGGGGGATGTTGCCGTGTTTGCGCCAGGGATTATCTAGCTTCTTGTTGCGCAGGAGCCGCAGCGACTGGCAAATACGCTCGCGCGAATCAAGCGGCAGCACGATATCGTCCAGATAGCCGCGGCTGGCGGCGACAAACGGGTTGGCGAACTTGGCTTGGTATTCCGCGGTTCGGGCGGCGATCTTGTCTGCGTCGCCGATGTCTTTGCGGAAAATGATTTCGACGGCGCCTTTTGCGCCCATCACAGCAATCTCCGCGGACGGCCAGGCCAGGTTGACGTCACCGCGGAGGTGTTTCGAGGCCATGACGTCGTAGGCACCGCCGTAGGCTTTGCGCGTGATGACGGTAATTTTCGGTACCGTCGCTTCGGCGTAGGCGTAAAGTAGCTTGGCGCCGTGGCGGATGATGCCGCCGTATTCCTGATCGGTGCCCGGCATGAAGCCTGGCACATCGACGAGCGTGAGGATGGGGATATTGAAAGCGTCGCAGAAGCGGACGAATCGTGCGCCCTTGATCGATGAGTCGATATCCAGGCATCCGGCCAGCACCAAAGGCTGGTTGGCGACAACGCCGACGGTGCGGCCTTCCATGCGAATGAAGCCGACGACGATGTTGCGAGCGAAGTCGGGTTTGACTTCGAAGAAATCGCCCTCATCGGCAATTTTTAGTATCGCCTCTTTGATGTCATAGGGCTTGCTCGGATCTTCCGGTACCAGCGAGTTCAACGACGGTTCTTTACGGTTGACCGGGTCGTCCGTCGGCCAAGTGGGCGGTTCCTCGCGGTTGTTCGCGGGCAGGAAGTTAAAGAATCGGCGCATGCCGAGTAGCGTTTCGACGTCGTTCTTGAACGATAGATCGGCCACGCCCGACTTCGAGGTGTGCGTGCCGGCACCGCCGAGTTGTTCGGCGCTGACCGTCTCATGGGTCACCGTCTTGACCACGTCCGGCCCCGTCACGAACATGTACGAACTGTCTTGGACCATGAACGTGAAGTCCGTAATGGCGGGCGAGTAGACGGCGCCGCCGGCGCAAGGCCCCATGATGAGCGAAATCTGCGGCACCACGCCGGAGGCCAATACATTGCGGCTGAAGACCTCGGCGTAACCGCCCAGCGACGCCACGCCCTCCTGGATGCGGGCGCCACCGGAATCGTTGATCCCGATCAAGGGCGCGCCGGCGCGCATGGCCATGTCCATGACTTTGCAGATTTTCTCGGCATGGGCCTCCGAGAGTGAACCCCCGAAGACGGTAAAGTCTTGACTGAACACGAACACCGGCCGGCCGTTGATCGTCCCGTGTCCGGTCACGACGCCGTCACCGGGAATGCGTTGCTCGGCCATTCCGAAGTCGTTGCAGCGATGCTCGACGTACATATCCCATTCGTTGA
>JAHEKG010000140.1 GCA_024638475.1 Rhodospirillales bacterium
GCCCGGCGGGCGGCAATCCAGGCTGGTATAGCGAGCAATCCGTGCACGAGATTCTTTACGATCTTTTTGATGCCGACGTCGACGGCGTCGACAACATTAGCCTGGGTTTCGGCCCGCTCTATGACGTCTTCGTCGGCGCGCAGCGCACCACGCAGGCGCTGACCAGCGTTTTTAGTTTCGTTGATGCCTTGAAAACCGCGCGGCCTCAGGATGCCGCGGCCATCGACGCGTTACTCGCGGCCCAACAAATCGATTCGGTTGCCGACGCTTACGGGTCGGGTGAGACCAACGCCGGTAGTCCGGCGAGTGCAGACGTCCTGCCGGTGTACAAGCCGCTAAACGTGGGCGCGCCGACGCAGGTTTGCAGTGACAACAACTACGGTACGATCAACAAGCTCGGCGTGCATGCGTTCCTGCGGTTTACCGCGTCGGCCAACGCCGACTACCAATTTACGGCCACGGCGGTAATTGTCCCGGCGGGTGAAACGGCAGATCCTGATATCGTTTTCTACGATCAGGGGCGCGTACAGATCGCGGAATCGACCGCTCCATCGACCGAAACCTTGACCCGCACCTTGGCGGCGGGCCAGGAGTATGTGCTTGACGTCTACGAGTTTCTCAACACTACGCCCAGCAATTCCATCGGCCGCACCTGTTTCGACGTGAGCGCTGTTCAGCTTTGAGGGAAAACTATGACAGACAAACTACCGGTACTGACTGCACTCATCAGCGCCCTGTTGGGGTTAGTGGCTTGCCAAGGTGCTGTCACTGGTGACCAAGCCGGCGCCTCGGGGCCTTCCTCCGCAAAGCCCGGGGCACCGGTCGCGCTGCAGTTCGACATCGACCGGGACGCGACCCTAGGCGCCGACGTAGAGTTACGCCTGACCGTCACCTCGGCCAGCGCCGCCGACAGCATGCAGATCAGTCTGTCGGCCGACGATGGGCTGGCAATCAGTCCCGCGCAAGCGACGGTGCGGTTTAGCGGGGTCGAACCCGGGGTCGCGGAGGTGCATACGATCAAGATTACGCCTCAACGCAACGGGCGGCTGTACGTTAATGTGTTCGTCACGCTCGAGCAGGCGGGCCGGCAATCCGTCCGAACCTTCGCGATCCCCGTACAGGTGGGTCCCGAAGCCGCACAAAAACAAGCGCCGGAACTGAAAGAGGAAGATGGCGAGCGCATCATGAGCCTTCCCGCCGACGAGTCATAGCCGCGAGGACCGTCAGGCTGAGAGCTACATCACGGGCCTCGCCGGCGGCGCTCGCTATAGTCCGGTGTTGTTGGCCTCCCAAGCGGGAGGCTTATGTTAAGTGGGTAGATGGAACTGCCCCCAAAGGACGCGGCTAACGTGCAAGACCAGTTGCGACGGCAGATCGCCGAGGCTCTGCAACGCCCCGCCCGCGAGCGGGGCGCGCGGTTACGTTGGTTGCTGCGCAGCCCGCTGGTTCGCTGGAGCAGTCACGCCACCACGATTGTGCCGCAAGAGGGTCCGCCGGCCGGCTCCGACACCTGGTTGGAGGTTATTTTCGACCACGTCAAAGAGGCCCTCATTACCGTGGACGACGGCGGCAAGATTCTGACCTCGAATCCAGCCGCCGAGCGCATCTTCGGCTTCATGGAGTCCACGCTCGCCGGAGAACCCATCGACAATCTGGTTCCCTCCCTTGGCCCTTCGCTATCCGCTCTGCAAGCGCTGTCCGTTAGGGGCGAAGATACGCTGACCGATCTGGCACCGAAGCAGGTGGAGGCGCTACGCGCCGACGGTGACCCGATTACCGTCGAACTTGCAGTCAGCGAAGCCCAGCGGGGCGGCAAGTGTGCCTACGTGCTCTGTTTTCGAGACATCACCGAGCGGCGTTTGAATGAACAAGCGCTCCGTGAAAGCGAGGAGCGTTATCGAACCCTAGTCGAAAATGCGCCGGAGGCCATTGTCGTGCTCGACTTGGACAGCGGCCGTTTCGTGGAAGCAAACAATAATGCGGTGAAGCTCTTCGGTTTCTCCAAGCAGGAGTTGTTCGAGGTGGGGCCCGAAGCCATCAGCCCAGAGCGCCAACCCGACGGCTTACCCTCATTTGGCTTGGAGCGCGGTTACATCGATCGAGCGCTCAAGGGGGGTAGACCCGTTTTCGAGTGGCTGCACCAAGACATGCATGGCCGGCCGATTCCTTGCGAGGTCCGCTTTATCCGTTTGCCGGGCGCTTCCAACCGACTCATCCGGGCGAGCATTATCGATATCGCAGCACGCAAACAAAGTGAGTTGTTGGCTTACGGCGAGCGCCATGTGCTCGAATTAATCGCCGGCAATGCGCCCTTTGCCAAGGTGCTGAACGCCGTCGTGCGTGTCGTCGAGCAAATCTATCCCGACACGCGCTGCGCCGTCATGTTGTTAGACGCTTCGATGCAGCGGATTTCCCTTGGGGCCAGTATCAATCTTCCGCCAGAATTTCGCGATGCGATTCAGTCGATGCCGGTGGGGCTACGTTCCGGAGCCAGCGGCGCGGCCGCTTCGCTGGGGCGCCAAATCATCGTGCGGGATACTGCGCGGGATGCGTTGTGGAGCGATCTGCGCGGGGTTGCCGAGGCCGCTGGGATACGAGCCTGCTGCTCGACGCCCATAGTGACAGCCGGGGAGCGTGTGCACGGCACCTTTGACGTGTATTTTTCCCAGGCGCGCAACCCGCGCACCGAGGAACTGGATGTGATTAGCCGCTTGACCCAGCTGGCGGGTATTGCGGTCAAACGCCGTCAGGATGAGGCGGCGTTGTTGCAAAGCGAGCAGCGCTATCGCGGCCTGTTTCACAATGTCGTCGACGGCGTCTTTCAGGTAACGCCGGGCGGTGACTTGTTGTCTGTGAACCCGGCGCTAGTGCGAATGCTCGGCTACGAGTCGGAAGCCGAGCTTAAGGCAGTGGGGCGAACTAGCCGACACTTCGCAAACCCGGCCGCACGCGAACGTTTGGTCGCCTTGCTCGAAAGCGAGGACCAGTTGCGCGACTACGAGTACGAGATGTGTCGCAAAGACGGCTCCGTTATTACCGTGGTGGAGAATTCCCGAGTAGTTCGCAACGACGACGGGGCGCTGGTGTACTTTGAGGGGACGATTACCGACATTACCCAAAGAAAAGCTGCGGAACGCGCGTTATTCGAGGAAAAGGAACGCGCGCAGGTCACGCTAGAGAGCATCGGGGACGCGGTCATCACCACCGACTCGTTGGGCCACATTGAGTACCTAAATCCCGTCGCCGAAGAATTGACCGGCTGGGACAACCGCCACGCCGTTGGCCGGCCAATCGACGAGATAGTACGGCTTGTCGACGAGCTCGACAAAAAACCCGTCGAAAATCCTGTATTGCGATGTTTGGCTGAAGGCAGGGTTACCGGTTTAGCCGATGATACGGTGCTAATCAACCGTAACGAAGATGAGGTGGCGATTCAGGATTCCGCTGCCCCGATACATGATCGCATGGGCAATGTCATCGGGGCGGTAATGGTGTTCCATGACGTAAGCCGCGAGCGCCGCATTCACCGCAAGCTATCGTATTACGCAAGCCATGATAGTTTGACTGGCTTAATAAACCGTAGGGAATTCGAAGACCGCTTGTCGGCAGCCGCCAAGGCATCGCAACGCAACGAGGCTCAGACCGCGGCGCTGCTTTACATGGACCTGGATCAATTCAAGGTCGTCAACGACACCTGCGGCCATAGCGCCGGAGATCAATTATTGCGGCAGTTGGCGAACGTTTTGCAGAGCCGGATTCGCACCGAAGACGTGCTGGCGCGACTGGGTGGCGATGAGTTCGCCATGCTCTTGCTCGATTGCACGCTCGAGGAAGCCGCCAAGGTAGCGGATGATCTGCGCGAGGCGGTCGCCGATTATCGCTTCAAATGGCGCAATGGTGCGATGACCGTAGGCGTTAGCATCGGTATCGTTCCGGTCGATAGTCATGCCGAAACGGTCGCGGGGCTCCTAAGCGCGGCAGACGTAGCTTGCTATGTTGCGAAGGATCTTGGCCGCAATCGGATACACATATATGAGGAAGGCGACGCGGCGGAACGCCACAAAGAAATGCAATGGGTAGCCCGCATCACCTCCGCGATGGAGGAGAGCCGTCTGCAGCTATTTTATCAGCCGATCATTCCGATCGGTGACAGCGATCCCGCCGATGTCCAGTACGAGTTATTGTTACGCATGAAGGATGAACGCGGTGAACTGGTGGCGCCCAGTGCGTTCATCCCCGCCGCAGAACGTTATAACCTGATGCCGGGAATGGATCGATGGGTCGTGCATCAGGCCTTGTCCCAACTGGTTTATCAGCCTGGCAACGGCGACGCGCGTTATTCGCTCGCGGTCAACCTTTCGGGAACCTCCCTGAATGACCCGCGGTTCCTAGATTTCTTGATCGCCGAGTTGTCGACCCATGAGCCGCCGGACGGTGCGATCTGTTTCGAGATCACGGAGACGGCCGCCATTAACGACCTTGATCACGTGGTTAATTTCATGGGGACGGTCAAACGTTTGGGTTGTAGGTTCTCGCTGGATGACTTCGGCAGCGGTGTGTCGTCTTTGACGTATTTGAAACATTTGCCCGTCGATTTCTTGAAGATAGACGGGCAGTTCGTAAAAAACATCGCCCATGATCCTGTTAACGTGGCGATGGTAGAAGCCGTGAATAAGATGGCGGC
The DNA here is from genome assembly GCA_024638475.1 of Rhodospirillales bacterium. GTDB lineage: Bacteria > Pseudomonadota > Gammaproteobacteria > Steroidobacterales > JAHEKG01 > JAHEKG01. The sequence goes on from JAHEKG010000140.1 coordinate 4,685, forward strand.
AGCGCTGGGGATTCAGACGATCGCCGAGCGAGTAGAGGGCCGCGAAGTACTGGACAAGCTGGCGGAAATCGGCGTCGGCTACGCGCAAGGCTTTTATATTGCGGTACCGCGCTCGGTTGAGGAGCTCAAGCGGGAGGACCACCGGTGGAAGATGCCGGCCATTGCTTGACGGCCTGCTGGTGCTTTATCTTGGGTCATTGATTACACTGCTCGCAGAACAAGACCCGATCAAAGGTGCCCGGCATTGTCTTCTACCCAACCTGCTCGGTTAAATACCTCGGGGCTGCTCGCTCCGGACGAGCCCCCGCCGTACCATGCGGAAAACACGGCCTGCGAAAGACCGGTGCTGATCGTCTGCGATCATGCGAGCAATCGTATTCCGCGTGCGCTCGGCACGCTCGGGCTCGGCTTGCCGCATCTGGAGCAGCACATAGCCTGGGATTTGGGCGCGGCGCAGGTTGCTGATAGGCTGGCGCAACTGCTTGAAGCCCAAGTCATTTATAGCGGTTATTCCCGGCTCGTCGTCGACGTCAATCGAAACGGGATCGAGGGTGGGGCGATACCGGCACTCAGCGACGGTATCCTTGTCCCGGGTAATCTGGGTTTGTCGGACAGCGACGTGCAACGACGGATGACTGGCCTGTTTGATCCTTATCATGAAGCGATTGCGCGCACGCTCACCGGGCTGATCCGTGGGACGACCGTTCCGGTTCTCATCAGCATTCACAGCTTCACCCCTTATCTGCATGGTCTGTTTAGACCCTGGGACATCGGCGTGCTGTGGGACAACGACCCGCGCATCGCGATTCCGCTGCTGGCCGCGTTAAGACAGCACACCGAACTGGCCGTTGGCGACAACTTGCCATACTCTGGAAAACACCCGGCGGACTATACGATAGATCTACATGGGGAAGCGGCGGGGTTGGCCCATGTCGGCATCGAGGTGCGCCAAGACCTGATTGCCGCCGAAGACGGCCAGCATCGCTTTGCCCGCTTGTTGGCGGATGGGCTCGCGGATGTCTTAGCCCGTGGCGAGGTCTATAGCCGGCGAAACCAGAGGCAGCTGTCGGTGCCATGAGCTTGCTCATGCCTTCGCTGACCTTGGGTATCGAGGAGGAATATCTTCTCGTTGACCGCGAGACCAGGGCGCTGGTCACCGAAATGCCGGCCCGAATGCTGGATGAGTGCAATGAGCTATCCGGTGACCAGCAGGTGAGCCCGGAGTTGTTGCGCGCCCAGATCGAAGTCGGTACTCGGATTTGCGGCAATATCACCGAAGCCCGGGAGGCACTGACGGACTTACGCCGGGTAATTGCGAAAGTTGCCGCCAGTCACGGTCTCGCCCCGATCGCCGCGTCCACGCATCCGTTTGCGCTGTGGGTGGATCAACAGCCGACCGCGAAGGAACGCTATGCTTTGCTCACCGATCAAATGCAGGGGGCAGCGCGGCGACTACTTATCTGCGGTATGCATGTTCACGTCGGTATCGACGATGACGAATTGCGTATCGACTTGATGAATCAGCTCAGTTATTTCCTGCCGCATCTATTGGCCTTGTCTTGCTCGTCGCCGTTTTGGGAGGGCACGAACACGGGCCTAAAGTCTTATCGTCTGACGGTTTTCGACGCGTTACCCCGCACCGGGCTTCCCGAACGTTTCGCCAGCTATGCTGAGTACCAACGGCACGTCCAGATCCTGATCGATGCGGGCTTGATGGAGGATGCCACCACGATTTGGTGGGACCTGCGCCCTAGCGCCCGCTATCCGACACTCGAAACCCGGGTCATGGACGTCTGTACGAGTGTCGACGATGCGTTATGCATTGCCGCATTCATACAATGTTTGCTGCGGATGCTGTATCGCTTGCGTATCCGCAACCAACGCTGGCGCACCTATACGAACATGCTCGTCAATGAAAATCGCTGGCGAGCCATTCGCTACGGGCATCGGGAAGGGCTAATAGATTTCGCGAAGGGCATTATCGTGCCTTTCGAGGAACTGGTTGACGAGCTTTTGGTATTGGTGGCGGAGGACGCACAGGCTCTGGGTTGCGAAGGGGAATTGGCGCATTGTCGCGAAATCCTGGAGCGGGGCAATAGTGCCGAGCGCCAGCTGAAGGTTTATGATATCGCCACGGCAGAAGGGGCTGAGCCGGAAGAGGCGTTACGGGCGGTGGTGGATCATTTGATCGCTGAGACGCAGCTCGGGTGCGTGAGTTAGCTGCGTATTTAAATGACAACTAGCGGAGAGAACATCATGGTCCATGATCGTGAACGCCGTCGGCTCGTCTTGGGGTCCCTGGCGGTCCCGTTCGCGGCGGCAGGATTTCCGGGGATAGCTATGACACAGACGACCAAAACGGCTTCGACGTTACGCCGTATCAAGATGGCCACGGTAGCCGGCAACGACCTCGACGCGATGGAAAGCTGGTATACCGAATGGCTGGGCTACAAAGTAGCGGAACGGGGTCGCGTGTCAGCTCCTTTGGCTGCGTCCTGGGGTGCGCCGGCGAACGCGGGCCGGCCGTATATCCTATTCGCGCCAGCGGGGGGCGGTGACGTGTATATTCGCGGCGTCGAGATCGATGCCGTGCCGGGCTATCGGGCCATGACGACTTTCGGCTGGAACGCGATCGAAATCATTATCGACGATGTTTATGCGTTGCGTAAGCAGTTGGAGGGTGCCCCGTTCAGAATAATCGGCGAGCCCCATAGCCTTGGTGGCGGCTTTGCCTCCATTCATGCCATGCAAGTGATCGGACCGTCGGAAGAAGTCTTGTATTTGACCTGCGAAACGGGTGATCGAGAGAAATCCACACTACCCATTCCGAGTTCGTTTGTTGACCGCCCATTCATCATGGTATTGGCGGGTCCGGATCTCGAGGCCATGGGCGAATTCTACGTTGACAAGTTCGCAATGGGGCGTATCCCTAATTTTTATTCGAGCGTGGGTGTGCTAATCGATGCATTGGGGATAGATCCCGACCATAAATTCCCCTTGGGCCTATTACGGGCGGCAGAACGTGGTAACAATATTGAAATCGACGAATACCCGCCGCCGGCAACCGTGAGGCCCAGGCCGGCGGGGCAGTTACCGCCCGGCGTGGCGATGACGACCTTTTCGGTGGCCGATCTGGACGCTCTGACGGTCGGCTATATTACTCCCCCGGCCACTCACTACGGCTCCCTGCGCAGCGCCACGTTTGTGGGTCCCGCCGGCGAGCTAACGGAATTGATCGAAGAAGGTTAATGACGAATGATGGGTAAGGGTTCAAGCGCGTATCGGTGATTAAATGATGAGTGAGTCGAGTGTAAAATTTCCGCGCCATACCAAAGGCAAACGGCCCCGGGTTTTCGATAGTCCCGAGATCGACCAGATGATGACTTTCATCATCGAGCTCACGACCGAGGTCTCCGTGCTGAGTGAACGGCTCAATACCGTAGAGCGGCTATTGGATGCCCAGGGGACGATTAGCCGCGAGGATATCGAGAACTACGTTCCCGATGCGGCCGTGGAGGCGGAGCGAGTCGAGGCAAGAAAGGCTATAATAGGGCGTGTATTCCGGATGCATGGAGACCAGTGACAATGGTGGCGAAACCTTCCGACACCGGGTCGGTGCCGAACATCGACGAGGTTTATCGACCGACCCACGACGAGCGGGCCCGACAGGGCTTCGTGAGCGTGCTCAGGGCCCACAGCAGCAGAGACATGCGCAATGCCTTGGAGGAGCGTTACCGCACCCAAATTGCTCCGGCGGTCGAGCGCGAACGGGGCCAGCCGCCCCGGACGAGTCGTGAAATCGAAAAGCTCATGGATAAGGACCTGTACTACCGCGTGCATAGTGCGCTGCGCTACAACGCCCAGGAAATGATGTATTTGTCAGTGTTGGATCCCGTCGAGCGGGTTGCCGATGAAATGATTGCGGTGGGCAGGGAAGTCGCGGCGAGCCGACCGGCGGGCGGTACGCTGACGCTCGACCCCAGTCTGGAGCAACCGCGTTACGTCACCGCTCTCGACGTGCATTTGGCGCCGGGCTCGTTTCATAGCGAATACGTCGACGACGACTTGAGTCAAGGCGCGATGTTGGCCTTCGGTTCGAAGGTGGGCTTGGGCGGGCATGTCTATCGCCAAGGCGACTTGGGCGTAATCGGTCAATCGATTGCCTATTGGCTGACACAGAAATATC
>JAHEKG010000141.1 GCA_024638475.1 Rhodospirillales bacterium
AGGTTATGCAATGCCCGGGCAAGCACTTCCTTACCAGTGCCGCTCTCACCGAGCAGGAGGGTCGTGGCGTCCGTCGGCGCAATTTTTTCGACCATGCGACAAACTTTGAGCATCGACTCGCTGGCGGCAATAATGCCGTCCAAGGGCGAGGCGCCTTGTTGGGAAAGCCGACGATTCTCTTCTTCCAGATCATGGATCTGGTAAGCCCGACTGACGAGCAACTGTAGCGTGTCCACGTCCACCGGTTTTTGGTAAAAGTCGTACGCCCCAAGGCCGACCGCGCGGAGCGCATTCGACTGATCGCCATGGCCGGTGACTACGATAACTTTGCTGTACGGTGCGCAACTCAGCACCTCACTCAATGTCTTGAATCCTTCGCTCGTCCCCTCGGCGTCAGGTGGTAAACCCAGGTCTTGTAGGACCACCGCCGGCTCGTGGCGGCGCAACTGACCAATCGCACTGTCCCGATCCTCCGCTTCAACCACCTCATAACCTTCGAAACACCAGCGCAATTGGCTGCGAAGACCTGGATCGTCTTCGACAATGAGTAGTTTGCGATTCTCTGTCACGGCGATCAGTGCACCTATGCCGGGGACGGCGGTTATGGGGGATAAGCAATTGCCAATTAATGCTGCCACAAAAACGCGGGCACGTTGAGTGGAACAATCACATTTCAAGCGTAACCCATGGCCGTCGCAGATAGCGCAATCGCCGCTATCAAGAACCGGGCGCTGGGCGCTGCGGCGATGACTCACGGCCTGGTTAGCGCGACCGCCGAACATTGAAGTCCGAGGGCGACACTACCAACGCCCAGGCCCTTCAGAAAGCACCGTCGACTAACGGGACTATCCATGGCTTTCATCGGGCCTCGGCGCCAACAGCGCGCCCTCGGGACAAACGGCCAGGGAGCCGGAATTGCCCCCATAGAGGATGCGATGCAGCATACTCGGCGCTTCCGCCCCGGCGCAAGGTTAGCCGGGTAACGCCCAGGCAAGAGGTTAAGTAAAATTCGTTACTCAATGAATTTATTCCACTTTTCCCGAAGTGGCGCCGACTCGAGCCGGGCCCGTCCGCTCCATGGACCGGGATTCCCGCCGGCGGGGTCCGGATACGAGTGCCCGGCCGGCTTATCCGCCCCGCAGGCTCGCCGCGGCCCATCCAATGGCGGCAGGCCGCGCCGGCTCGAGACACGGGGCAGGCTGGAGGCTGGGCACTACGACCCCGTTTCGGCGTCCAGCCGAGCCCTTTCACCTGGCGTATTAACGCTCTTTATCTGGGCCGGGTTATCGAGCGATACCCAGGTGACCGCCGACCCATCCATGAGGCGACTGAGCGAGACCTTGCCCCTCGCCGCGGCTGAACGAAGCAACGCCGCCGCTGCGGGCTCCCAAATCGTGCACAGCGGCTCCGGTACCCCGTCTGGATGACGGAAACCGGTTGCGACCCCACGGGCTTCACGGCCCGCTAGCAGGCGCTCAAGCAGCTCTCCGGTTACCCTCGGCATGTCCGTGGCGAGCACCAGCCAAGCCCGGTCCGGAAACCGGTCCCAGGCGCTGAGTAATCCCGCGGCCGGGCCCAGGCCCGCGTAGCCATCGACGATGACCTCCAACTCCGCAGGAACAGCGGCGCGCTGCGGCTCCCGGACGCTCACCCAGACACGCTCACAGCAGCTGTCCAACACACCGACGGCATGCGCCAGCCAGGTTTCACCATCGGGACCACGCAGCTGCGCCTTGGCCGTCCCCATACGGCGGCTCTCACCTCCCGCCATGACCAGGCCCCAAGGCATTGCCGGCCGCCTTTCAGATTTCATTCGCTGCTCAAGACATGATTAGGAGCGCCGATAATGACAGAACCCACTCCCCATCGTGAGCCACCCATGTCATCGACGTGGCACTGGACGGCTTCACCGCCAAACATGGTGACCAACTGCAACGGATCCGCCAGTCCATAGCCGGGTAACCGCCGGCCGACAGGCTTCCGGGCGAGAAGTGGTAAACTTACTAAGACCGACTGGGAAGAAAGCGACCCCGTGACAACCGATCAAATCCTCATCAGCGAAGTTGGGCCTCGCGACGGGCTGCAAAGCATCCAGACCATCATGCCTACCGAGGCCAAGAAAGCCTGGATAACCGCGGAGGCCAAAGCCGGCGTCAAAGAAATCGAAGTCGGCTCTTTCGTACCGCCGAAATTGTTACCGCAATTAGCGGACACCGCGGAAATCGTTGCCCATGGACTGACCATACCCGGACTGACCGTTGCCGCGCTCGTGCCCAACTTGAAAGGCGCGGAAAATGCGGTCAAGGCCGGTGCGCATAAGATTACGCTACCGCTGTCCGTATCCGAGACGCATAGCCAAGCAAACCTAAACAAAACCCACGCCCAGGTCTTTACCGAAGTCGCCAATATCGTCGCGCTGTTGAACGACCTGGATCCTTCCAAACGGCCACAATTCGAGGGCGGGCTGTCGACCGCATTCGGCTGCACCATGGAAGGTGCCATCAGCGAAGATCGTGTGGTCGCGCTGGCCAGCAAGATGATGGCGCTGGGTTGCGACGAAGTCGGCCTGTCGGACACCACCGGCTACGCCAATCCCGCCCAGTTGAAGCGGCTGGTCCGACGGGTCAAGGCCGAGGTCGGTGATGCCAATCTTTCGGGGGTGCACTTACACAATACGCGTGGTTTGGGACTGGCCAACGCGTTGGCCGCGCTCGAGGAAGGCATTACCACGCTCGACAGCTCCTTGGCCGGGCTGGGCGGCTGTCCGTTCGCACCCGGGGCCAGCGGCAATATCGTCACGGAGGACCTAGTCTTCATGCTGGATAGCATGGGCATCGCGACAGGCATCGACTTGGGCAAGCTGCTGGAGGTACGGAAGATTCTCGCCGCCGCCTTGCCCAATGAGCCGCTGTATGGTTTCACGCCGGATTCCGGGCTGCCTAAGGGCTACGGCAGCGAAGGACCCTGGGGGCTGCCCAAGGCCAGCTAGTCAGCGAAATTAAATCGGACGCGCATCGATACTCGGCGCGCGAAACTGTTGCTGTCTTCGCTGTAAGGCTCGAAACGCGCACTCGCCAAAGCCTCCAGCGCGCTGCCATCGAATACGCCCTCGGGTTCGGCGGCGATAACCACAAGCTCCGTCGGCTCACCCTCGGCCGTGACCGTAAATTGGACATCTACCCAGCCCTCGATGCCGCGCCGCTCGGCCTGGCGGGGGTATTGCGGAGTCTCGTAGCTCAGGATTCTCAAACCGCTGGCGGGAATCACCTCCTCGAACAGTTCGGCTTGGCGCCGGGCATACGCGAGGTCGGCACGCAACGTCGCCAAGTCACCCGACTCAGGCGACAACCCGGCCAGGGCATCGATGGCCGTTGCCGCGGCAACGTAATCTTGGCGCCCCAATGCTGCCTCGGCCTGGAGGCTCAGCCGCCGCGCCGCGATTCCCACCGCAGCTTCCAAGCCGGGTAAGTCGGATTGTTGGGCTTGCAGTTGCGCTAACAATTCGACGGCATTGTTGCCGGCGGGTGCCTGCAACCGGTTCGCCTGCAACGCGGCAACCGCGCGATCCAGGAGGGCCCGCTCACGAGCCTGTTCCAGTTCGGTTTGTAACGCCGCCACCCGCACCGAATCGGCGCCCACCACGGCCGCGGTGGCCAGTAGCTGGTCCGCCTGGCCGAATTCGAGCGCGGTCAGCGCAGCGCTAACCTCGCCCAACACCGCTTCGTGCAAAGCGGTTTCCAGTTGCTCGAGCTGAGCAGTATCGTCACCGGCCGCGGCGAGTGCGTCGAGATGGAAGCGCGCGCTGTCGTCCGCCGGTTCAATGAACTGACCTGCGCTAATCCGTTCGCGCACAAGTGCCCGCTGCGGCCTGAAATCGGGCGGTGGCGGGGTGACTGCCGGCGCTTCCACCTCCGGTTCGGCCGGCGTTTGAATCGGCTCACTGCGGGCGGCCTGGATTTCAGCCTCGAGCGCCAACAGGCGTGGCTGATTGGGCGATGCTCCAGCCAGATCGGCCAAGGCCGATTCCGCATCGTCGACCCGCCCTTCAACGAGGGCTAAGGCAACGCGGTCCAACAGGATTTGCTCGGCCGCCGCCAGCCCCGCTTGGGCGGCTTCATTGTCGGGATCCACCTCAAGCACGTTGCTGAATAACGCCACCGCGCCAAGCTCGCCTAACAGTTCCTCGTTCGCGAGTGCCTGCGCTGCACCATCGAGATCCATTGACTCCTCGACTGCCGACGCAACGGGCTCCGCCTCTAGCGCGATGACATCGACGGTCTGTTCGGCGAGCGGTTCCGCTGCGGGCGTCGGCGCGGGCAAGGTCGCTACCGCTGGCGTGGTGGCCACTTCGACTTCGGGGTCGGCTGGCGCGCGAAACAACCACCACACCGCTACCCCGAGCGCGAGCAAGACGGCGCCGGCGGTAGCCACCATAGGCATGACCGGGAAACCCGATTTCTCGAGGCCGGGCAATGCGGGTGGCTCGGCCGTGTAGCCGACGCGGCGCAGTTCTTCGTGGCGCTTCAGCGCAGAAGCCAACACCAGGCGAGTTTGGCCGCTGGAACTCGGCGTGATCAAGAACCGATGCACTAACCCGCCGGACAGCTCCGCGAGCAGTGCCTCGCGCTCCGGTTTAGATCCGGTGACGACAATAACCACGGTAGGATCGGCGGCCCGCCAACTCGCCAGGAGACGCTCCGGATGCCCGCCTAAGGAACCCGCGTTAGCCACAAGTACGCCGGCACCACCGAGTCCCAGCCGGGCGGTCATCTGCTGCACGCTGAGCTGTTCTATTTGATCTTCGCCAACCAGGTTTGTACACAGGGCGTGGAGCGCCGCATCACAATCCTCTGCGAGCAGGATAGTGCCCTGCTGGACGTCCAATAGGCGGTGTACGGCCGTCTCGGTCATGACCGCATCATCCTCGCCCAGGACAATATGCTCGACTGAATCGTCGAATTCGCGGGCGGCAAATGGGCTAATTTCTTTCGGCACAGAAGCACTTTGTCCAAGCATTCAGATCGGGTTAACCTGATCACGCCATTCTTGACATAATTACTGGCACATGAGCAGGTGCTAGAGAGTTAAGTTTTCGTGGAAACAGCGCAACTCTCTGTGCGCTTGTTCTCATAATTCGAGAACACCGGCCACCCATTTTAGCGGATATTCCGATCGTTATGAGCCACGCCACCCTCGTTGAAAAAATCTGGGCACAGCACCGAATCGCCGATCTGGGCGGCGGTTCCGCATTGCTGTTGATCGATCGTGTTTTCCTCCACGAACGCACGGGTGGTATTGCATTACAGGGTCTAGCGGCAGCCGGCCGTGCCGTACGCCGGCCCCAGCAAGTCTTTTGCACGATGGATCACATCGTCGATACGTTTCCGGGGCGGGGCGATGCCACCAGGATGCCGGGGGGCACCGCTTTCATTACCTCGACGCGAGCGGCCGCCCTCGAGGCCGGCGTCAACCTATTCGACATCAACGACCCGAATCAGGGCATCGTTCATGTCGTGTCCGCGGAGCAAGGCATCACCCTGCCGGGCCTCACCCAGGTCTGCCCGGATAGCCACACCTGCACGCTGGGCGGACTGGGCGCCCTGGCTTGGGGAATCGGTTCGACCGAGGCCGAACATGCGCTAGCGACGACGACGCTGCCCATCCTTCGGCCCAAGCAGATGCGCGTGAATTTCCTCGGCCGGCTGGGTCGCGGTGTAACCGCCAAAGACATGATCCTAAAGCTGATCGGCTTGCACGGCGCATCGGGCGGCGTGGGCTATGCCGTCGAATTTGCGGGCGCCGCCGTTACCTCACTCCCAGTGGAGGCCCGCCTGACGCTCTGTAACATGGCCGTGGAGTTTGGGGCCTGGACGGGAATTATCGCGCCCGACGACGCCACGTTCGAATATGTCAGCGGTCGCCCCTACGCACCGGACGGCGTGCTGTGGCAACGGGCCGTAGACCATTGGCGCTCGCTCGCTAGCGATGCCGGCGCCGCGTTCGACCGGGAGATCGATATCCAGGCGGAGACGATTGCGCCGCAAATAACCTGGGGAACCAGCCCGCAACATTCCATTAGCATCGACGAACCGGTCCCCGATCCCCAATCGCAGCCGGACGAGAAACGCCGCGCGGCAATGTCCAGGGCATTAGCGTACATGGCTGTCGAGCCCGGCCGACCATTAGTGGGCATACCCATAGACGCGGCCTTCATCGGCTCGTGCACCAACGCGCGCCTAAGCGATCTGCGGGCCGCCGCCGCGATCCTCAAGGGACAACGTGTCGCCACCGGCATCAAGGCCATTTGCGTCCCGGGCTCCAGCCGTGTGAAACAAGCGGCGGAACTGGAAGGCTTACATCAGGTGTTCATTGACGCCGGCTTCGAGTGGCGAGAATCCGGTTGCTCGATGTGTTTCTTTGCAGGTGGCGAAAGTTTCGGCCAAGGCGAACGGGTGATCACCACGACCAACCGCAATTTCGAAAACCGTCAAGGCCCGGGCACGCGCTCGCATTTGGCAAGCCCCGCAACCGTGGCGGCCTCGGCACTCAAGGGGCAGATCACCGACGTGCGCCGTCTGGGGCGGCAGCGATGAGTGCCAATACGCCCCTTGACCAGCACACCGGGGTGGCCGTGCCGCTGATGCGAATCAACATCGACACGGACGCGATCATTCCGAGTCGCGAAATGAAACGGGTATCCAAAGAAGGCTTGGGAGAAGCGTTGTTTGCCAATTGGCGCTATGCGGACGTGACGACGCGCAGAGAGAACCCGGACTTCATTCTGAACCAAGATGCCTACCGCCAAGCATCGATTCTGGTCGCGGGTGACAACTTCGGCTGCGGATCATCGCGAGAACATGCGGTCTGGGCCCTGAAAGACTTTGGTATTCGCGTCATTGTGGCGCCCAGTTTTGGCTCCATTTTTTACGGCAACTGCGTGCTCAATGGGATTTTGCCCATCCGGCTGGCGCAATCCCATGTCGAGGCGCTCGCGGCCGAAATCGAGGCCCAACCCGGCGTACGTTTCTCCGTGGATCTTGTGAAACAGCAGCTCTCGACACCTGCCGGCAAACTTGCGGAGTTCGACATTAGCGCAGCAGACAAACGCATGCTGGTCGAGGGTTTGGATGGCATCGCACTGACGCAACAACGTGATGCCGAAATCGTGAGTTTCATTGCGGCTGATCGTGAGCAACGGCCGTGGGTTTATCGCTGAGTAATCGAAACCGCGGCGAATTCCGCTTCTGGCCCTGCACACCTCTTCGGAGGGATGGCTCCCTTCGGCCCGCTTTATTCCCTCCGAAGAGTGTGCAGGGCCAGAAGCGACTATACGAGCGGATTTGGCGAGGCCCTTTCGATTGACTGTGGCAGTCGTGGTGAGATAGCTCGGCGTATACCTCTCTCATGGGAATAAAGCGGACCGCAGGGAGCCATCCCATGAGAGAGGTATACGCCGAGTTAGTCCAGGGATAGGGCAGGCGGTCAGACAGTTGACTGTCCGATCAAGTCTGAACTACTTTTCCGCGCCAATCACTTTGCCGGCGATGAGTGCTTCGGTTTCCTTAGAGTCGTAGCCAAGCTCCGAGAGCACTTCTTTAGAGTGCTGCCCCTGCCGCGGAACGTCGCGAAAAACCCCAAGCCGTTTGCCGTCCATCTCCACGGGCAACGCGGGCAACCTCGTGGCATGGCCGGCGCGTTCCCCGTCCGGAATCGTCATGGGCAGCAGCCCCCCGCCGGCATTCAAATGCGGATCATCGAACAACTCTTCGGGTTTGGTAATCGGCGCGAACGGTAGTCCGGCCTCCTCCAGCTTAGCCATTAGTTCCGCTTTGGTATGGCCCAAAAAGTGCTCCTGGATGATCGGCACAATGCGGTCGCGCTGCTGGACGCGACCGGCGTTCTCAACCAAGGACGGGTCCTCGCCCAACTCCTTGAGGCCAAATGCTTCGCAAAATGTCCGCCACTGACTGTCGCTCACCACGCCGACAAACACTTGGTCACCATCGCCGGTGTCGAATACCTGATAGACCGCCCAGGCGGAAATACGCACCGGCATAGGATTGGCCGGCACGCCCGTGGACGCATATTGGGCCATGTGTTGGCCGACCAAGAACGCAGTATTCTCGAACAGCGAGCTGACCACATGCTGCCCCTTGCCCGTCTTATGTCGTTGGTAAAGCGCGGCGATCACGGCCGTCGCGCCGAATAAGCCGCCTTGTACATCAATCACCGAGGTGCCGGCACGCAGTGGCCGCCCGGGCGGACCCGTCATGTACGCGAGGCCACCCATCATTTGCGCTACCTCGTCCAACGCGGTTCGGTGCTCGTAAGGCCCGGCGAGAAAACCTTTTTCGGAGCAATAGACAAGCCGTGAATTCAGTTTAGCCACCGTGTCATAGCCAAAACCCAATCGGTCCATCGCACCCGGACGAAAATTTTCGATCAGCACGTCGGCCTCGGCAATCAGCTTGAGCGCAACCTCCTTGCCTTGGGATGATTTGAGGTCAATACAGATACTGCGTTTGTTGCGGTTGTACATCGGGAAATAACCGGCGCCGGAACCGAGCAAACGGCGGGTATTGTCCCCGCCGACGGGCTCGACTTTGATGACATCCGCACCCATGTCTGCGAGTACCAATCCGCATGCTGGTCCCATCACCATGTGAGTGAACTCCACAACCTTGACGCCGGCTAGAGGTAGGTC
>JAHEKG010000375.1 GCA_024638475.1 Rhodospirillales bacterium
CACAGTGCAAGCATGAAACTCGCTCGACAGCTCGAACACCTAGGTACCGAGACGGCCTTTGCGGTCTCGGCCGCGGCCGCGGCGTGGGCCCACCAAGGCAACAAAGTCTACCCATTCCATCTCGGCGACATGAATCTGCCAACACCTGCCAACATCGTCGAAGCGACGACGCGGGCCATCGCCGACGGCCACACGGGATATTGTCCCGGCGCCGGGATCTTGGAGCTTAGGGAAGTGATCGCCGCCGATGTGGGCAGCAAACGCGGCGTGACCTACAACCCGGATAACGTCTCCGTGCAGCCCGGGGGCAAGCCTGTCATTGGAAAATTCTTGCACGCGGTGATGAACCCGGGCGACGAGGTCCTGTACCCGAACCCCGGCTATCCCATTTACGAATCCCAAATCGAGTTTCAGCGCGGCATTGCCGTGCCCTACGGCTATGTAGAAACGCGCGATGGATTTGCCCTCGACCTAGATGCCCTGAAAGCTGCCGTAACCGACAAGACCCGAGTATTGATCTACAACAACTTTCAGAATCCCAACGGCGCCCAGTCAAGTCGCACAGAGATGCAAGCGTTAGCCGATCTGGCTATCCGCAACGACCTGTGGGTGCTCTCCGATGATGCCTATTACGAAATCCAATACGGTGGCGAGCCGGAATCGATAGTCAATATCCCTGGCATGCAAGAGCGGACAATCATCTTGTATACTTGTTCAAAGCGGTTCGCGATGACGGGTTGGCGGTTGGGCGCGGCGATAGGCCCGCTGGCCGTGATCGATGTGATCAATAAGCTCAATACGAACGCCGAGTCTTGCACGACGCATTTCATTCAACGCGGTTTGGTCGAAGCGATCCAAGGTGACACCTCCGGGCCGGATGAAATCCTGGCGATCTTGCGGGCACGTCGCGACGCGGCCGTGGCCGGCCTCAACGCCATCGATGGTATTACCGTAGCTGCGCCCAACAGTACCTTTTACCTTTTCCCCAATGTCACAGCCATCATGGAACGCAAGGGATTGAGCGACGTTAACGAACTAATGACCGAAGCCCTAACCCAGGCAAACGTTTCCTGCTGCACGCGCAAACATTTTGGCCGGCCCATGGCCCATGAAACTCAACACTTTCTCCGCTTTGCCTATTCCGGGATCGACGAGCACGAAATTGTCGAGGGCATGGCGCGCCTCAAGCAATATTTGGAAAGCTGACCCACCCGCAGCCGAAGGCTGCCGTTTCGCATCCCCCTGTTTCGACCCGTGAAGCCCCTGGTTTCTGGGATCTGCGGCGTTGCACCGGCCCCTTTCCCGGGGCCGACCCCCGACGGAATTATTGAATGCCGGGCGGGTCTACATGCATAAGGGGCCTAGACTTATGTTAACAAATGTTAGCTGTGTCACGTTCTGTATCCCCTAGCGCGAGTAATCTGGAGTAGGTGCGAATAGTCGGGCCCTCGCTGCGGGCTCAAAAAAGTGGCGTTGAATGAAAGGGCGATCAGTCAGGAAAACTCGTTGAACGGAAAAATTTGATATAGGAGAAACAGCATGAGTATCTTCGGTAACTACCAATCCCGGTTTGAAGATACACAACAAGAAGAAATTACGTTAGAAGAATATCTAGACATCTGCAAAAGCGACCCATCCGCTTATGCTTCCGCCGCCGAACGCCTACTGCTGGCCATCGGCGAGCCAGAACTTATCGATACCGCGAAGGACCCGCGGCTTTCGCGAATCCACTCCAACAAAGTCATCAAACGTTACGCGCAGTTCAGTAACTTCTATGGCATGGAGGAGTGTATCGAGCAGATCGTGTCCTTTTTTCGCCACGCTGCTCAGGGCCTCGAAGAGAAAAAGCAAATCTTGTATTTACTGGGGCCCGTTGGTGGCGGCAAATCTTCCTTGGCGGAAAAGCTCAAGGAGTTGATGCAGAAGCAGCCGATCTACTGCCTGAAGGGATCACCCATTCAAGAGTCGCCGCTCGGACTATTCAACCCAGCGGAAGATGGCAAGATATTGGAAGAGGAATACGGCATCGCACCGCGCTATGTCCAGGGCCTCATGTCACCCTGGGCCGCCAAACGGTTACGCGAATACAACGGCGACATTCGGCAGTTTCGAGTGGTCAAGCAATATCCGTCGCTGCTCAATCAAATTGCCATCGCGAAGACTGAACCGGGCGATGAAAACAATCAGGACATCTCGTCACTAGTCGGCAAGGTAGATATTCGCAAGCTAGAGGAATATC
>JAHEKG010000376.1 GCA_024638475.1 Rhodospirillales bacterium
ATGAGAGCCACTGACTGCCAAGGCAGAGAGGCCTTACGACATAACCTAAAAGCTTAACAGCAATCGGAATTTGGGCATCGGGTAAATCGGCTTTTGTGAACTATTACCGGATTTATTACCTACTTGGTGCTACCGCCATGTGCTAGATTTAATTGTTACGCGGGTCATTTGAGTGGCCATTCCAGAAAGCGATACACGGGAGAAAATGGGGAAGTCGATGGAAATGATGAACAGAATATCGCTAACTCTGGTACTGCTGGCGGCGCTCACCGGCCAGGCCGTCTGGGCCGGGCCCGCCGAGCGCAACCAGGCCAAACGCATTCACGACCGGCTCACCGGCGTCAGCGCGACCAACGCGGTGATCGACAACATGGAGCAATTGTTGCTCGGAAACAGCGTTGGCCCCTACAGCGGCGACACGTCCGGCAAAACGGCGGCGCAGTACGCCATCGATACCGCTCAGAATCCGAACGCGCTCTATTTCTACAATGTCACGCTGAAAAACTTCGCGGCGCCCTGGACCAACGAAGAACAAACCGTGTTCACGGACCTGAACGACTACACCGCGACCGCGGTCGGGCTGATCCGCGATGGCGCCGATTTCCGCCGAATCCTTTACGACGACGTGGTTTACCATGCCAACCCAACGGTCAACCCCGATTATTCGATGGATAACAATACCCACTACGAAAACCTCGAAGACCTGGGTCCGATAGCCGGGGATTTATCGGATGACACGATTCTGATATCCGATCTGCAAAGTAACGTAACCACGTTGAACCCGGGGCCCAACGGCGGCACTGCCGGCGTCATGACCAGTCGTGCCGGGTCGATGGCGTTTTACTCCGACGGCACCAACCGCGCAATGTTCCGCTTCACCCTGATGAATCACCTGTGCACCGACCTTGAACCCTTGAAGGACGTGTCGCGCACCCCGGACCGCATCCGTCGCGACGTGTCGCGCAGCCCGGGTGGCGACAGCCGGATCTTTCTCAATTCCTGCGTCGGTTGCCACGCCGGCATGGACGGCATGGCCGGCGCGTTCGCCCATTACGAATGGGTGTACAACAATAATAAAACCGACGGTCACCTGGAGTACCAGAATACCGCCAACGTTAACAAATTCGATCCTGCAACCGGCATATCGCTCAAGCACAACATCAACCCGGACAACTTTGAACACGGCTACATCATTACCGGTGACAGTTGGGTCAACTACTGGCGCAACGGTCAGAACTGGCTGCTTGGCTGGTCCGACTACACCGGCCCGAACGCCCACCCGAGTCTCGGCGTCGATGGCAAGGGCAATGCGACCGGCAACGGCGCCAAGTCGCTAGGCCAGGAACTGGCCAACAGCACCGCGTTCGCGCAGTGCCAGGTGGACAAGGTGTTCAAGTCGATCTGCCTGCGCGACCCGAATGTCTTCGCCGCCGACCGCAGCGAGCGTAATACGATTCGTGATGCTTTCATGGGAGCTTACAACTACAACATGCGCGAGGTTTTCACCGACGTTGCCGCATTTTGCAAAGGGAGTTGATCATGTCTAAATTTCGAATCGGAAACCTGCTTTCCCTGTTCGCGCTCGCGGTCCTGCTCAGCGCCTGCGACAGCAGCGTCGGCACCTCGTCCAACCCGGATCTCGGCGGCGACGACAGCGGCTATGCCGGACCGCCGGCAAGGACCGAGGCGATACGCTCCTTCGAACTGAACTTCTGGCAACCCCTGCGCGACCAGGGGCTTTGCATCCAGTGCCACGAAAACGGCCCGGCCCCATCGCTGTTCGTCAACAACGGCGACGTCAACCTGGCTTACTCCGAGGCGATCGTCAACGCCAACCTGCAGGATCCCGCTCAATCGGAATTCGTCAACCGGGTCGGCGGCGGGCACAATTGCTGGCTGACCTCGGATACCCAGTGCGGCAACATCATGACCACGATGATCCAAAACTGGGCGACCGGCGCCAACGTCAACTCGGCGCGCCTGATCACGCTGGTGCCGCCGACGCACCGTGCCCCCGGTGACGCCAAGTCGTTTCCGCCCACGGCCACGACCGCGGGCAGCAACGGCGCAAGCTTTGCCAACACGGTCCACGAGGTCCTGATCGGCACGGCCACGCCTCCCCCCATCACCGGCAATAACTGCCAGGGATGTCACGAGGAAACCGTCGGTCAGGTGCTGTCGGATGTGACCGCCGAAATCTCGAGCAAGACCAGCCGGATGACCCAGTCCGCCAGCGC
>JAHEKG010000377.1 GCA_024638475.1 Rhodospirillales bacterium
CGGCACTGGCAAGACCGCGACGCCGGACCAGGCGCAGGAAGTGCATGCCAACATCCGCGCACGCCTTGCCGAGCGGGATGCTACAATCGCCGCCCAGATTCGAATCCTCTATGGAGGCAGCGTCAAGGGCGCTAACGCCAAGGATCTTTTCAGCCGGCAGGACATCGACGGCGGCCTGGTCGGGGGCGCGTCCTTGAAGGCCGACGAATTCATTCAGATTTGCGAGGCCGCCAGCTAAACGGCGGCGGGTTGACATGATTACAACGGTTATTTTGACTGCTCACGTATTTATCGCCCTCTTGTTGATTGCGCTGGTGCTATTTCAGCGCGGTAAGGGGGCTGATGCGGGTACGGGATTCGGCGCCGGCGCTTCGGCGACCGTATTCGGCGCGCGGGGTTCGGCGAATTTCTTGTCCCGCACCACCGCGGTGCTGGCAACGATGTTCTTCGGCTCCAGCCTGGCGCTGGCTTACCTTGCCGGTCAGCCGGTTGAGGGGCCGGGTAGTTTGCTTGAGGCGCCTGTCGAGGAATCGGTGGTGATCGAACCGCTTGAGGATGACATTCCTGCCGGCGATTTGGATCTGCCGCAACTGCCCAACGTCGGCGACGAGTTGCCGTCCGTTCCCGCGGAGGTTTCGGAGCCGCAACCGGAAGGGCAATAACCTGCGATGTACGCCGATGTGGTGGAACTGGTAGACACGCTGTCTTGAGGGGGCAGTGGCGAAAGCCGTGCCGGTTCGAGTCCGGCCATCGGCACCAACCGATTGGACCCCGTTGGGGCCCATCGGTTGCCACCCATCGCCGAACTTCGCCGTCAAACACATGGTAGGTACTTTGTGAGGGACCATCATCAATCGCGGTTTGGTGTGCTTAACCACAGCGGGACTGGTAAAATCCAACACCTTCCTAATCGGCGCGGATAATTGTAACGATGCTGGCTAATTACGCACCGATCCTGCTGTTCCTCACCATCGCCGGCGTTCTCGGAGTCGTGTTGCTGACCTTGGGATTCGTCTTCGGGCGGGGCGAAAAAGACAGCAACAAGTTATCGCCCTATGAATGCGGGTTTGAGGCCTTCGAAGATACGCGCATGCGTTTCGACGTGCGCTATTACCTAGTCGCGATTCTGTTCATCATCTTCGATCTCGAAATCGCCTTCCTATTTCCGTGGGCCGTGTCACTAGATCGCATCGGCATGTTCGGCCTGCTGTCCATGGGATTGTTTCTCGGCTTGTTGGTCGTCGGATTCGTATATGAGTGGAAAAAAGGGGCGCTCGAATGGGATTGAATGAGCAAACGGTGTTGCCCGGCGCCGTCCCCGGGATGGAGAAAGGTTTCTGGGTCACCCAGGTGGACACGTTGTTCAACTGGGCCCGCACCGGTTCCATGTGGCCGGTCACGTTCGGCCTGGCCTGTTGTGCGGTAGAAATGATGCACGCGGGTGCGGCCCGTTACGACCTGGATCGGTTTGGGGTCATTTTCCGGCCCAGTCCCCGCCAATCCGACGTGATGATCGTGGCGGGGACCTTGGTCAACAAGATGGCCCCGGCATTACGCAAGGTCTACGACCAGATGCCCGAGCCCCGCTGGGTGATTTCCATGGGATCTTGCGCCAATGGCGGCGGCTACTACCATTATTCGTACGCCGTGGTACGTGGCTGCGATCGAATCGTGCCAGTTGACGTCTATGTCCCTGGCTGCCCGCCGACGGCGGAAGCCCTGTTGTATGGAATTATCCAGTTACAGAAAAAAATTCGCCGTACGCACACCATCGCCCGTTAATCGAAACATATTTCAGCCCTCTTAGGCCGCGACGTTGCGGTTCGGAGTTGGACGAACCTTGACAGCACTGACCAGCAAATACGAAGCACTCGCCGCGGAGGTGGAACAGACTTTCGGCAACCGCCTGGAACGGCTCGACAACACCTGTGGCGAATTGACCTACCAAGTGGAGCCGGAGCAACTGATCGCGGTCTGCGAGCAGCTTCGCGATACGCCCGAGCTGAGTTTCGAGATGCTCATGGACGCGGCCGGGGTCGACTACCTGAGTTATGGCCGGGACGAATGGGAAACCTATGCGGCGACGGGCACCGGCTTTAGCCGCGGCGTGGCCCCCGACCCCATCGACACAACAACCGAGCGGATCGGCGAAGTGAGCTACGAGCCCGCTGGACGGTTTGCGGTGAGCTATCACTTGCTGTCCATTCAGCACAATCGTCGCCTGCGCCTGAAG
>JAHEKG010000378.1 GCA_024638475.1 Rhodospirillales bacterium
AGCGAATATTCATTGCAAGATTCCTACTCGTGAGTGTTCCCGGTGGACAAGGTATTCGCTGCGCTACCAGCGGCGGCGCCACCTTCTCTTGCGCTTCGAAAGCCCACCCAGAACGCCACCGGTTATGGCGCCAAAGACTGCGCCGCGACCGCCTCCAAATATCGCACCAACCCCGGCACCCAGAAGCGCGCCACCCACTATCCGGCCGCCACGGGCATCGACCGACTGAGAGGGGATACTCAAAGCGCCAATAAACGTTGCGATGGCAAGTAGCCCAACAATTATTGAGCGGTTCAAATAGCCAGCTGGCTTGTTTCTTTCAGAAATTGGATGTGTCGCGTACTGCATGGCTATTACCTCCTGCTTGCCCATGGCCGAAGCGTAAGACTACCCTAATGCATTAGGGCGATCGCCCGCGTGTGCGGCTGAGAAACTCAAGGAATGATAGCCAGCCAGCCGATGCGCCACTATCCGAAATGCGAATCAAATGCGACCTGGAACTGCTCAGCACGGAGTTCAGAAGGCACCTTCACCAAGACGCCATCGTGCGCCTCATCAGTCCCTACCTTTACAGCTGAACGACAAGTGGGCAGTTAACCCTCCACAAACTTGGAAAGGTTGAATGCCCGAGCGACGCCGCAGCTCCAGGTCGGCCTGTCGTTGTCGTTTCTTAAACCGACGCCGCCGACGGGTCGCAGGTCGCCTATGAGGTGAGCTTCATCCCGACAGATCCGCCGACCACTAAAAGGAGGCTGAAGAGCCGTTTTGCGTTCTTAGGCTCCCCGAGCAGTATCATTCCGAACAAAGCGGTTCCGGCCGCACCGATGCCGGTCCAGATGGCGTATGCCGTTCCGATCGGCACGACCTTGGCCACGGCGGCAAGCAGGAAGAAGCTTGCCGCAAATGCCACGAGCACAACCATGGTAACTCCGAGTTTCCTGAAGCCTTCGGTATACTTCAGCCCGATCGCGCCGAGGACTTCAAGCAATCCAGCGGCGACAAGCGCAACCCATACCATTGTTCTCTTCATTGTTCAGTCGATCGGATTGCTCGCATCTTTCGGATCGGCTTCGCCGAACAGCTTTAATCCAACAACACCGGCAACGATGGCCGCGAGACTTAGCAGCCGTAGAATTCCTGATGGTTCATCGAACAGGAGCATCCCAAGCACCCCAGTGCCAAAGGCTCCGATGCCGACGAAAACACAATACGCTGTACCGATCGGGATCTGCTCGGCTGCCCGGGCAACAAGCGCAAAGCTTGCCAAAATGCCGACGCCAACCAGAAACGATGGAACAAGCCGCGTAAAACCGTCGGTGTATTTTAGTCCAATGGCCCAGCCAATCTCCATGACGGATGCCACCAGCAGGTAGATCCAAGCCATCGTGTGCCTCCTATTGATTACGCGGCCCTTGCGAGCCGCGCCTAACGGTGTGATCGTTACGCTAGTCGCAGTTCTCGTCCGAGCTGCCAAGTAATTCCATCCTGCACTTGAGGAGATGACCATTGAGTAGGATCGTACGCATTTTCATGTCTGGCATATTTGCCCTGCTCCCAATTCTTGTGACGTTGTTCATCGCGACTTGGATTGCGAATTTTATGCGTGGTTGGGTCGGTCCGGAAAGTTCCATCGGTCAGTTCTTGATCTCGATCGGCCTCAATATTGCGACGTCCCCGGTTGCAGCCTACTTTTTTGGTTTCCTGATCTTAGTAGCCTGCATTCTCACGTTTGGCATGATTGTCGAGTCAAAACTGCGTCCGTTGTTAGATCGTGCCTTTGATGGAATCCTCCAACGCATACCGCTGGTGTCGAACGTCTATGACCTATCAAAGCGCTTTGTATCCATGGTGGACCGCAGCGGCAGCGACGACATCAAAAGCATGAGCCCAGTTTGGTGCTTCTTCGGTGGTGACGGAGGCGCAGCAGTCCTCGCACTCATGCCCTCGTCGCAGCCCGTGATGATCGGTGCGTGCGAATACCTCGCGATCCTCGTTCCCTCCGCACCGGTCCCCGTCGGAGGATGCCTCATCTACGTACCCTCGGCGTGGATTAGGCCCGCGGAGGGCGGCATCGAAGGACTGACAAGTGTTTATGTGTCCATGGGCATGAGGGCTCCAAGCTCGTTGCCGGAGGAGCCAGCGGCCCAAATTCCATAGACAGGCAACCGGCAATGCAACGGCCAAAGCCGGCGTTGAATTCGTCGAGGCGACGCCGTGGTTGATCGGGCGCATC
>JAHEKG010000142.1 GCA_024638475.1 Rhodospirillales bacterium
GGGGTGCCGATGTTTCCGTATCGGTATTCGGGGCGGCAGCACCATTTTCGAATCCACACCTTGGCGGCAGAGCTCGAGTTGGTTCGGGAATTAAACAGCCAGTTGCAACGCAACGTTGGCGTGTACCCCGAAATCAAGGCGCCGGAATGGCACCGGCAACATGGCTGTGACTTGGGAAGACTCCTATTGGACTGCCTCATGGATTTCGGCTACGGACGCCGGGACGATTGCGTATTCGTACAGTGTTTCGATCCACGCGAACTCATCCGATTGCGCCGTGAGCTCAATACGGATCTCAAACTGGTTCAACTCATCGGGAACGGCAAGCAGGACGGTGTGGATCACGAGCGATTAGCGAGCACAGCCGGTTTGGCGGAGATCGGTGAGGTCGCGGACGGTGTAGGGCCGGCATGGCAGCGATTGGTAGACGCGGACGGCCAAACGCTGGAATTTACCGGACGCGCCCAGAGTCTCGGTTTAGCAGTGCACCCCTATACGTTCAGAGCCGAGCAACTGCCAGCATTCTGCGACAGCCTCGAGGCCATGTTGCTGCACTTTATGGGCGCCGTCGGAGTCGACGGTGTATTTTGCGATTTTCCTGACAAAGCCGTACGTGTTCGGGATGGGTTGCGGCAAGCGGTAGCGACCTAATCCCCGGCCATTCTGAATTGAGACGGCGACAGGCCGAATTGTTTGCGGAAAGCTCTGCTGAAACCACCACCGGTTCGGTACCCTAGACTTTCGGCGATAGTGCGAACGGGCAGGCCGGAATCGCGAAGTTGCGCCTTGCCCCGTAACAGCCGCCAATGGCGCAGGTAGGTCAGGGGCGGTTGTCCTACACGGCGCTGAAAACGTTCTCCGAATGCGCTGGCCGTTAGGCCGCTAAGTTTGCTGAGTTCGGCCAAACTCCAACGATGCCCGGGAGCGCCGTGTAATTGCGCCAACGCGTGCACGGTGGTTCGGTCTTTCAACGCCGCGAGGAATCCGGAGGCCGTCAATTCTCGGCGCCGAAGCATTTCGACCAACAGAATATCGGCCAGGCGAAGTGATACGATCCGGCTGCCGGCGCGTTCGTTAATGAGGTCCTCGTCCATCAACGCCAGCACCCGGCCAACTTCCGTATCATCACTGAGCGCGTCGTGAGGGATCCAAAACGGCTGCGCAAGATCCGTGATGAGAGGATGGGGCGCCGAGTCGTCCGCCGCAAAACTAGCTGACAGCAATATCGTCGCGCGACTCTTCGCCGTGATTTCTGGGATCGATTGCTGAGAACCGGCTCCCGACCAGACGCCATCAAAGCGTTTTAGGGTGCGCATATCGCTTTCCACCACCGCGGTGGCCTCACCGCGCAAGACGAAAGTAATTTCGTGAGGGTTCCTACGCGGTTTGCTCACCGCCTGATCAGGTTGGCAGACGCTCCTATTTACAAGAGTACTTCTTAATTGAAGGACATGTAGAACTTCACTAAGAATATCCATGAACAATGCCGCCCCCCTGGAATCGAGGATATGATATTAGGGAAAAACCCTAATGCAGTGAACTATTTGAGCATGCTGTCAACATTAGCTACTTTCGTGAAGCCGACTCAAGATCGGTACTCGAACTTATAACTCTTATAATGGAGAATAGAAATGCAAGTAAAATCCGGCGTGAAAGCAGGTGCTGATATTTGGCCTTGGGAACCAGAGGAGAATGGCAGCCAGTAGCTCCTAAACCGAAAGGACGTCTCACTCGGGGCGTCCTTTCAACTGCCTCCCCATCCTGTCAACCAGACGGGATCGAATAACAATAACGAGTCACGGGGAATACGTTGACCACGCCGTTCAAGAACACCTTAAGGTCGTTACATAGAGAGTCGCGCCGGCTTACCGGCGTCGGTATCGTTGTGTTGGCGACGCTGACGGCGATTTGGCTGGTTGCCGCGCTAGTTGTGCCCGTACCCGTTCACGTGATCTCTACCCAGGCACGGCTCATTACTTCGCAGCGCCCAATGCCGATACACGCACCGGTTGCATTACCGGTCAAACGTGTCCTGGTCGATGTCGGCGATCGAGTCAGCGCGGGGCAGCTGCTATTGGAGTTGGACGGCGGCGCGCTGCCAGAGCAGATCGAACAAACCCAAACCAGTTTAGCCGCTGCGTTGCGGGAAATAGCCGCGTTGGAACGGCAAACCAGCTCGCGAAAAGCCGTCCTCGCGCATAGCGGCGACTCGGCCGAGGCGGATAGACGCCGAGTGCAAGCCGAGCTTGCCGTGGCCGAAAGTCAGTTGAAGCTCGCGCGGGCCGACTGGGAGCGCTCGGCTCGACTCGGCGCGGACGGCGTGCTGAGCGCCGCGGACTTGGAGTACCGCAGAGCGGCGGTGAGCGAGTCCGAAAACCGGGTAAGTGGCCTGCGGGCCAGCCTGGATTTACAGCGCGCCCGAGCGGGACTATTTGACGAAGAGCAGCAGGTCGCGCTCGCGACTATCGCCGAGGCGGTGGCGAAGCGGCAAGTTGAGATCGCCTCCCTAAGGGCCGAGTTGCAGAAGCTCCGCACTGATTTGCAGCGCACCCGGGTCACGGCGCCCGTAAGCGGGTCCATCGGCGGTTTGGCCGAGATCGGTACCGGCGCCGTCGTCGACAGTGCGCAGTGGCTGTTGACATTAGTCCCGAATACCGAGTTCGAGGTTGAAGCGTATTTCGATCCGCGTGCGTTGGGGCAATTACGTCTGGGTCAGATGGGCAGGCTGCGGTTGGATTCCTTCCCATGGGCAAGTTATGGGTTAGTGGGCGCCAAGCTATCGCGCTTGGGCAGCGAGGCAGACAACGAGTTGACGCTGGCGCGGTTCGAGGTCGTGCTCGCGTCGGACTCGAATATCCCCCTCCAAAACGGACTCCTCGGACAGCTCGAAGTCGAGGTGCGGCGAGTACCGGCAGCAGTGTTATTACTGGAGGTTATCGGGCGCATCGGCGTCAACCAGGCGTGAACAGGCGCGCCGGAAAAAAACGCTGGCTTTTGCCGGAGGTCGTCCAGACCTCGGCGCTGGACTGCGGGCCGGCCGCCCTCGCCAGCTTGCTCCAAGGATTCCGGATCGATGCCGACTACGAGCGGTTACGCGAGCAGTGCCACACCGACGTTGACGGTACTTCGATAGACGCGCTGGAGGAGGTTGCCAACGCACGCGGTCTCGCCGCCCAACAGCGGCTCCTCCCCGTGGATCATTTGCTTGCGCACTCCGGCCGCGACAACTTTCCCTGTATTGCGGTAACCCGGCTCGCTAACGGGTTCGTTCACTTCGTTGTCGCCTGGCGCCGGTTCGGCCCGTGGTTGCAGATCATGGATCCCGCCCGCGGGCGGATCTGGGTGAGCCGCAAGAGCTTTGCTGCGATGCTCTATCAACACCAAATGGTGGTGAGTGCCGAGGATTGGCTTGCCTGGGCGCAAAGCGGCGACTTCTTGGCCCCGCTGCGTGAGCAGATCGGGACACTCGGGGTCCGGCCCGAGCGGCGTCGCGAACTGGTTGCCGACATGACCAAGACGAACGACTGGCGCCGCCTGGCCGCCTTTGATGCCGTCGTGCGCCTGGCCAATCAGCTCGCGCGGGCAGGCGCGTGGCCTCGCCGCGGGGCGGCCGAGCGACTCACCAGACTGCATCAGGAAGCATTGCAGGATCCGGGGTTACTGCCAGCTTCAGTCCATAGCGTACGCGCGCATCCGGTCAAGCGGGACCAGATCCTGTTGACGGGTGCCATCGTGCTCAGCGCGCCGCGGCGAAGCGGCAAGGCGGATGCTGATGCAGCGGATGTCCGCGCGGCCAGTCCTCGCTGGCCGCGGCTAAAGCGTGCGCTAGGTTATTTGTTGGATACCGACCGAGGTGCACCGGGGTTATTAGCCGCGGCGGCCTGCGTGGCGGGTGCAATCACCATCCTCGAATTGTTGGCAATCCGGTTCTTACTCTCACCGCTGACCGTGGCGCAGGATCACTTGTTGTTACTCGAGATCGTGCTCGGCGTGAGCGCGTTCTTGATTCTCGGTGTTGTTTTAGAAGCCCGCAGCGTCGATACCCAGCTAGGCGTTGGCCGGCGGCTCGAAGTACTCACGCGGTTGAGGTTGCTGGAAAGACTGCCGCGGATCTGCGGCCGTTACTTCGCGAGCAGACTCAGTGCCGATCTAACAGAACGCGCCCACGGCGCCCATCGAATGCGCCAGCTACCGGGCTTGTTTCGGTCGCTCGCAATGTCTTTGGCACAACTCGTGTGTGTTACCGCGGCCTTGTTATGGCTGTTTCCCGCAGGCTGGGCGGCCATCATCGCTTTAGCACTGACGGCGTCACTGCTACCGTTTGCGTTTCAGACCCTGCTGTTGGAAAAAAACCTCAAGGTGCGTACCCATGCTGGCGCATTGGCGCGCTATTACCTGGCGAGCCTGCTGGGCGCGGGCGCCGTCAGGGCGCATGGGGCCGAGGCCTCGATCCGGCGGGAGCACGAGACGTTATTGACCGAATGGGGCCGGGCGGGTTTCGGTTATTTGCGGCTAGGCGTCGGCGCGGAGGCACTCCAAGCACTGCTCACCGGCGTGTTGGCCGTGACGTTGATCGCCGGTTACGCCCGCGGCTACACCGCGCAGGGAGGCCTGATCCTCGTCAGTTATTGGACGCTCCGGTTACCTATGATTGGTTACGGGCTAAGCCGGGTATTGTTGGCTTGGCCATCCAGTTGGAACGCTGCGCGGCGGGTATTGGAACCGCTCGCAGCGCCGGCCGCTGCGGAACCGGACCCGGACACCCAGGTGTTCGCCAACTCGGAGGCCATCAAGCTGGAGCTGGATGGCGTCAAGGTGTGTAGCGGGGGACATGTGTTACTCGATGTGCCAGCGTTGACGATCGACGCCGGTGAGCGCGTCGCCATCGTCGGCACCTCGGGAGCGGGCAAGTCGACTTTGGTTCGCGCCTTATTGGGCCTGGTCGATCTAGCGGCCGGCGAAATCCGCTGCAATGGCCAACCCCTGGAAGGCGCCGTCCTGGCTGCGTTCCGCCGGCGTTGCGTTTGGTTGGACCCCGAAGTGCGCCTGCTGAACGGTTCTTTGCTAGACAACCTGCGTTTCGGCAACGAGGAAGCTGCCCTCGACCAACTGGGTTCCGCCATACGGGATTCCGAGTTGATGGACCTCGTCGATCATCGCAGCGGCGGCCTCACTGCCCGCGTCGGCGAAGGCGGCGGGCGCTTGTCGGGTGGCGAGGGCCAGCGCTTGCGGGTGGCGCGGGGTTTACTCCGGGACGCCCAGTTGGTCCTTCTGGACGAGGCCTTTCGGGGTCTAGATCGACTGCAGCGCGAACGGCTGTTCCAAACCTGCAAACAACGCTGGCCTCAGGCGACGACGTTAAACGTGACCCACGATATCTTCGAGGCAAACCGCCATTTCACGCGCATCATCGTCGTCCGCGGCGGTCGTATCGTTCAAGACGGTAGCCCGGCGGATTTGTTGGCGCAGCGGACGGGGCACTACGCCCAACTGTTCCGTTTCGAGGAAACGCGGCAAACGGCCCTGTGGTCGAGCCCCGATTGGACCCAGCTAGAGATGGTAGACGGACAATTGAAAGAGAGCGGCAATGACCGGCATCGACAACCTAACCTGGTCTAACCAGCGCTCGGACGACGCGCTTGTGGCTTTGGCTCGGCATGCCGGCCGGGGCAACGAGGTGTCCGTAGACACGTTGCATTGGGATGCCAACGTCGATCGAGCGACCCGGTTGGAAGAAGTCGCCGCCGCTTGCCAATTCGAAATCGAAGCTATCAGCGTTCAGCTAGCTGACCTCGGCAGTACATTGCGGGCGATTGCCCCCGCGTTGTTATCGCCCCCCGGTTCGCGGCGGTTGGTTGTGTTGCTGAAGGCCGATTGGCGGGGACCGCTGCTGCTGGACAAACGCGGGCAAGCCGTGCGCTGCCGCTGGGGTGAGCTGGAAACCTGGCTCGGTGCACCGGTCGTCAGCAGGATCGAAGGGCGCATGAGCGGAGTACTCAAGGTCATGGGTGGCGGACTCGAGCCCCGCGCGCGTAGGCGGCTCGTGGAAACCATGGCGACGTCGCAACCCTTTGCCATCGGCTGGATGGTGAGGCAAACCGCAGGTTTGGCCGATGGGCTGGGCTGGCGCGGGTTGGCCGTCAATCTTGCCGGTTTGCTAGCGGGCCACGGCGCGCAGTTCTTGCTGTTCGTCTTGGCTTGGGCGTTGTTGGGGCAGGCGGGGTTGTCCGGCAATCCCGACGCGACCTGGTTGTGGATTTGGGGATTGGTATTCGCCACGATGCTGGCGCTGCGTACCGTCGTGTTCTGGCGGCAGGGGTGCCTGACCCTGCAGCTAGGGTTGGGACTTCGGCGGCGCTTGCTCGGCGCGGCGTTCCGGCAGCCGGCGGAAAAGATTCGCGCCAGCGGCTCCGGGACCTTGCTCGGCCGAGTGCTGGAATCCGAGGCGCTCGAATCCGCCGCCGTCAATGGCGCCATGGGCGTACTCTTCGCCACGATCGAAATCGCACTGGGCGGGGTGTTGTTGCTTGCGACGATCGGAGTAAGCGGTTTGCTGGCGGTATTCGCCGCTACCGTCGCCATCGTTGCTGTGTTGGCGGTTCGCTATTACCGCGCTCGGCACCGCTGGACGGACGATCGAATGAATGTGACCGGCCAGCTGGTCGAACAGCTGCTCGCCCGGGAAACACGAATCGTGCAACAGCATTCCCGCTATTGGCACCGCGGCGAGGATGCGGCGATGGAGCACTATCGTAGCGGTAGTCAAACCATGGACTCATTGGCGAGCCGG
The DNA here is from genome assembly GCA_024638475.1 of Rhodospirillales bacterium. Classification (GTDB taxonomy): domain Bacteria; phylum Pseudomonadota; class Gammaproteobacteria; order Steroidobacterales; family JAHEKG01; genus JAHEKG01. The sequence goes on from JAHEKG010000142.1 coordinate 6,791, forward strand.
CTAAAGATACTGCCGCAGCTTTGGTTACTCGCGGCGCTGCTGACCTTATTCGTCATCGACTACGATGCGGGCTGGCCGGCGTGGCTGCTCGCTGCTTCGCTCGGACTCATCATCCTGATTCAGCAATCGTTGAACCAGCTGATAGCCGGTGCGGGACAACTAGGCCAGGCCTTAGTGCTGTGGCAGATTCTCAAACCTCTGTTAGCAGATCTGGAGACGCCGCAGCCGGCCAATGCCGTGGTCGCACGACCCCGGCACTCCCGCTTGCGCGCGGAAGGCGTTGGCTTTCGCTACCCCGGTGGCCGGGAGGTCCTCAAGGGAGTCAACCTGGAGTTGGTAACGGGGCAGCATCGTCTTGTGACCGGCACATCCGGCGCGGGGAAAAGCACCCTCGCAAGCATCATGGCGGGCCAGCTCGCGGAGCAGCGGGGTTCGCTGTTGCTGGACGGACTCGACCAACACGCATTGGGTACTTCAGCCTGGCGCAAGCGGGTTTTGCTGGCCCCACAATTCCATCACAATTTCATTTTCCCCGACACGTTGGCGTTTAATCTACTGCTCGGCCGCACTTGGCCCCCCACCGCGGCGGATCTCAAGACTGCCCAGCAAGTGTGTGCCGAGCTGGGCCTAGGTGAACTATTGGAACGCATGCCCGCCGGCTTGATGCAACTCGTGGGCGAGGGGGGGTGGCCCCTATCCCATGGGGAGGCCGCGCGGGTGCAGATCGCGCGCTGTATCTTGCAACAACCCGATTTCGCCATTTTGGATGAGTCGCTGGGGCCGCTGGACCCGCGGAACTTCACTAGGGTACTGGAAACCCTAAGGGAACGGCTGCCCTCGATCATGCTGATCGCCCACCCTTAGGCAACCCCGGGGGGGATTATTGAGGTGTCACCAACCCATCAGGTAATAATAGTAAATACGCTCCGCAGCGCGCGCTAGCTGCGTGTCATAGCCGCGTAGCGAATGAAACTCCTCGGGTAGCTCGACGCTTCCGTACAGGTCGTCAAGCCGTTTACCCTGATCCATGCCCTTGCGCACGGCGACCATCAGGGCTTCCAGATAACGGCGCCGTTGCGCCAAAGCGTCCCGGGGAGCGGGCGCACTACCATGCGCTCCTACCATCCGCTGCCAACCAGGATCCGCTTCCAATTCTTTGAGGGTGCGTATCCATTCCACCGGGTCGTAGTCGGGCATGAACCCTAACCCTAGGCTGAAAGGCGTTACCAAATCACTGACATACAGAACGTCGCTGCCGTCGGCCTGCATGACGAGCATGCAATCGCCGTGGTTGGGTCCGTGGTAGCGCAACTGGATCGTTTGGCCCGTGACACTGATCCGCCCCCCTGTTTCCACCGTGACGTCCGGCATCACGAGTTCGTCGTGAGGATGCCGCTGCCAGTGTTTGATGCAAGCTTGATGACTCACGAACACGGCGCCGTCGTCTTTGAAAATTTGCCCACCGAGGCTGTGATCCCAGTGCTGGTGTGAATAAATGACATAGCGAATAGGCTGGTCGGTCAGCGCAGCGACGGCATCCCGCAACGCCCGCGCGTGCCGGGTGCTTGTTGGGTCCGATACGATGACGCCGTCTTCGCCGACCCAGATCATGCTGCGGGCGCTGAAGTTGCCGAAAACGTAGGCACCATTGCCCAGTTCCGTCGTGCTATCCGCAAAGGGGTCGGGGTCGTCCTGGCTAAAGCTCGCTAGAGGCCATGCTAAGGCCGCAATAATTCCGATCCATCGCAACATGCTGCGCTCCTAGTCG
>JAHEKG010000143.1 GCA_024638475.1 Rhodospirillales bacterium
AAGGCGCTTCGCCGAGCCTGCCTCGCGCTGTCGCGCTGTGGGTCGAGCGCAAGCGCGGCATCGAAATCGCGGATGGCATCGCGCCTGTGCCCGAGGGACAGATTCACATGGCCCGACGCCTCGGCAATTTCGGGGTCCTTGGCGTCCACGCTTTGGGCAAGCTCGAAAAACTCCAACGCCAGCTCATGGTCGCCGGCCCAATGGTAGGCATAGGCGATACCCTTACGGGCGCCGCTATGAGTTCGATCCACGCTTAGTGCTTGCTGGAACGCCGTGTGGGCCTGGTTGTATTGCCCGGACCAAGCGAACGCGTAGCCCAAGCCAACCAGCGCATCGAGATTTTTCGGCTCATGTGAGAGCGCCTGGGAATAGGTTTCTTGCGCGGCAGAATAGTCTCCCTGCCAAGCCTGAGCCGTTGCCTTACCGGTCAGCGCCCGCACGTCGTTGGGTTCGGTTCGTAATATGAGTTCGTAGATCCTCTGCATGTCGGCGAGTCGCTGCTCTTGCGCCGCCTTGTCGGCTTGTGCGAACAGCGACTCATTCCCGAGTACATTCGCCGAGACCATTAATCCAGTCGCTACAAGAACGAGGGCGTAATACCTGTTGGTTGGTTTCGTTTTCATCATTAGAACCCTTTTTTTCTTAGATGACGCTTGCGGTTTCTTCCCGCGGCCTATTGCTCTAACTCGAATTCGACTTCGCTGGCGGTAATTACGGTAGCCGAGCTCTCCGTCCCCTTGGCCTTCACCAAATCGCCCGCGACCAACTGAGCGAAGAACTGCATGCTCGTGAGCAGGCCGTCGTTCACGTCTCGAAAGACCGTGTTGGCGTTCGTTTCGATGGTCACGCCGAGAATCTCCAGGCTCGGCTCCGTGGCCGAGACGACAAACCCCTGCAGGATCGCTTCGGTGTCCGGATCCTCCCGCTCGACGATCACGGCGACCACATCGGCGGTGCTATTAGGATCCTCTGAACCCCTAACTTCCAGATAGTCGCCGGCATTGATATCCGCCAGCGTCAACGGTTCCACGTCCGCGTTGCTCTTGTCTTCCACTCGGGTCAGCTCGTCCACTTCCACATCGATGCCTAACAGCACGAGACGATCATTAGCGCTATCCACGGAATCGACATCGGCGGTGATGCGCACCGCTTTGGCGCGGCGGATATCCACCTTCGTGGCCACCAATACGCCATTGGCGTCGATATCACCCTCGACCTCGACCTTGACGTTGAGGCCGAGATCCGCCGCAACGCCGCCCTCAAACACGGTTTGCCCGTTAGTTGTCACGGGCTGGGTAGCCACGTCGAAATCCGTCGACGAGGCGAACCGGGTGATGAACCCCTCGATCTCGAGGCGGTCGCCCTGGTTGCCGTTGATGACGCCGCCCTCGAACTCGACGCTGGTGGCGATGAGTTCGCCCGCGCCACCCAGAGTATCGCCCTTGGCCTCGACCCGGTCGCCGTCGCTAATGGAACCGGCGCCGAAATCCCGCAGCGTGGCGCCTGAATAATCCACCACCAGGTCGTTGATCATGAAGCGCAAGTTAACCGTGTCGAGGTTGGAAACGACGCCCGTAACCTCGAACTCGGCGCCGCCCGATTTCAACTCGACGCGGGTCGCGGCAATCTCGGCTGTCGCGGCCTTTTCGAATCCGGAGACTTCCACGGTGTCGCCGACGTTGAGCCCGTCCAACGAATTCATCGGCACCGAAGCGCTGAACGACGTTTCGGCGTTGACTTTCACCATTTGACCGAGGATCAACAGCAAGCCGCCGGTTCGGTCGATGCCGAAGATCGGGCCGTCCACGGCGTCTCTAAACGTGACACTGGTCGCCGTGCCGGTGAGGCCGGAGGCGTCCAACGTGCCTTCGACGACGACCACGTCGCCCAACCCGAGGTCGGTTTGCGTCCCGGCAACGCCATCGATCGTGAAGGTCGCGCCGCTGGTGTCGTAGTTGACGCCGTTGACGACCAGGCCGGGGCCGATCGCCGTCACGGCGCCAAAGGCCTTGACATCTGCGCTTGCCGGCGGCGGCGTACCGCCGATATTAGGGGTGCCCCCTCCGCCGCCACCACCGCCGCAGGCAGTGAGCACAACCGCGAACAGCAGCGGCAGGAGAATCTTGCGAGTTGGGTTAGCATCCATGGCTAGGAACCTTTCTTGTCGTCGTCGTAAATTAAGTAGACGCCCACACCCATGCGGGTCTGAGCGGTGGTGGAATCATGGTCAACGGGAACTTCGTGCCTGCTGAGCCAGGCATCGATCTCTTCCAGGAACGCCTGGCCCCGCTCTTCGATGAGGTGTTCGAAGTTGCGGCTGTAGCGGCGATTGACCTTGGCGTTACTCGCCATGCCCTCGAACCGGGCCGGCTTGGTCCGCTCTGCGTTGACGTTGTGGGCGAGCGTTTCCGCGTGGTCGTGCAGGCTAATGCCCATCTGCCGGATGATCGCCGGGTCTTGCGCGGTCCGAACGTAGTCCCTGGCGACAACGCGAAATTTTCCGTCACCCGTCGCTTCCACGAGACCGAGCTGCAACAGCTCCTTGAGCATGGCGCCATGGGGCATGTCCCCGGCGTATCGCCTGAGTAGCTGTTCCACGCTCGGGCCGGTTCCCTCCGCCGGCAACACCATCGGTGCGCCCTCAGCGTCTAAGAAATCCGCATCCAAGTGCCAACCGGTGAGGACCCTCGAGATACGATCTTCCGCCGGCGCCGCCGGTTCCGTCTGATGCTCTAGGACCTTGCGCACCCGGCCGGCCTCGCGGCGGCTGAGCCCGGTCATCATGGCGACCCGCGCCAGATTGGTCGGCCGACCCTGTAAGCCGTAGTCGCGCCGCGCCATGTCCACGTAAACCTCTTTGCTCATTTCGGCGAAATCCGCCCACGGCACACCGCTGCGAAGCAGGATGCGGACGATGGGACCCAGAAGGTGACGGCAGGCACTGAGGACTTGCTCCTTAATCATGGAAATGCACGAAATATCTGCATATGGGTGAATTTAGCACATTTATAGAATATTGCAACCCAGGGCAAATACCTACCTAGGTGGGGAGAATCCGCTAAGGGGTGGTGTTCCGGCGGTGTATCTAGTCCGCGTCAGCGGGGGGCTCGAAGCGCTCAACATCCTCGGTGAGATCGTCGACGATGACCTCCACTGCCCGGCTGGCCTCGTCGACCGTCTGCTGAGCGGCCGCATTCCACTCGCCGTCGAAGCCTTCGACGACATAGGGGGTAATCAGAACGATGGTTTCGGTGTTGACCTCCGTCCGCTCGTCGTTGGAGAACAGCCGGCGCAACCCGGGAACACGACCCAGGACGGGTATGCCACTGCGATTGAGGTTGGAGGTATGCTTCATGAGCCCACCGATGAACACGGTTTGGCCCGACGGCACCAGCAATTGCGTGGTCACCTCCGTCGTGACCTGGGAGGGAATGCCGTTGCCGTCCACGGTTCCGGTGCTGACTTCCGGGTGCACGTCCAGCAGTACCCGGCCGCGGTCGTCGATCTTGGGCGTTACTCTCAAGATCACGCCGGATTCCAAGAACTCGATGCTCTCGGTGGTCACCTGATTGATGGTGGTCGTCACCGTGAAGCCGCGCCGGTCACCGATGATCACGGAGGCCTCTTGGTTATTCATGGCCAACAGCTTCGGCGTCGACAGGGTGCGCACGCGGCCGTTCTCCTCCAGCGCGTTCAGCACGAGATTAACGTCGGGGTCCGACAGCGTCAGAAAGAACCCGGCCGATCCGGAGGTACCTGCACCGGCCAACCCTTGGGTACCGTATTCGCCTGTCGTGGCGCCGGTGCTAAAGAAGTCGGACCAGTCGATGCCGAACGAATCCTCGGAGCTCAAACTCACTTCCAATATCTTGGCCTCGATGAGCACCTGGGCCGGCGGCACGTCGATTGCCTTGACCAGCTTTTGGAATCGGCGCAAGAATTCCGGCGTGTCCTCGACCGCAATCAGCATCCGCTCCGGCATCACCCGCAACGTGCCGTACTCGGATAGATAGGGTTCCAGGATGTCTTCAAGCTCTTCGGGATCGGCGTACTGGATTCGATAGGTCTGCAAGGCGGTTAGATTGCTAGTGGCGTACTTGCCCGCGTTTTCCGGCTCCACGACAAAATAATTGCGGCCTCGCCGCTCCACGGCGTAACCCGCGGCGTTGGCGATCGCCTCGATGGCCTCCGTCACGGTAACTTCGTAGAGGTTAAAGGACACCGTCGCTTCCACGTCGTCGGACATCAGAATGTTCACCCGCTCCTGCCGCGACAACATATTCATCACCTCGGCCATGGGCGTTTCTTGCATCGCCATACTGAGGCGGCGAGTGTCGGCTTGGGCTGGAGCCGCTAAGACTGTGACTGCCATTGCGATTGCGCCGCCGAAGCATTGCCATGGGCTAAAACACCTACTCATCTTGGGGCTCCTGGAACAACATCAACACGACGCGTTCACCATTACGTTCCAACACGGCCTTACCCTCGCTCACCGACAACAGGCGATAGCCCGCATGCTCTTCGCCCGGCGCAAGCACCACCCCGCCGATATTGGCAAAAGCCCTGCCCTCCGCGACCAAAGTGGCTTTGAGGCTCAGTGCCTCCGCCGGCTGATCGCTTTGCAATGCGGCCGGCGCATCCTCGACGAAATTCATGAAAGCGGGTTTTGCAAATGGGTTCTTTTGCGGCGGTTCGGCCGCCGGTGCCAACCCGGCCATCGCGGCGGCCAGCGTTATCACGACAACGGCGCGGCTCATGAGCCCGCCACCCGATACGACGCAAGCGTCAGGGCCACGTGCAGGCGTGGATCCGTAGCGGCGTCTTCGGCCGGGCGCATCTCGTATTCTTTAATCACGACGAAGCCGAGTTCGTCGCTGACGTCCGCCAACCATTTGAATAACCCGCGGTAGCTGCCGGTCAATTCGATCTCGAACAAGTTTTCCCGAAACATCTGCACCGTCTCGCCAAGGCGCGGCTCGACGGCCACGAGCTCGACTTTGTTCGTCCAGGAAATGTTCTGCAATCGGCCGATGACAAAGGACTCGAGCTGCCTTTCCGGCAAGTTGGCTGTGTCGCCATGCAGGCGGCGTTGCAGGGCTTCGATTTCTAAATTCAACGTGGCCAGTTGGGCACTCACCGCCTCGCCCGCCTGCGCGGCCTTGCGCAGCACCTGGCGGTTGTCAACCGCGGTGCGGTAGGTCTTTACTTGCGGCACAACAATGTACGCAAACAGCGCGGCGGCCAATAACACCCAGCCGCCGATACCCATGAGCCGCAGCTGGCGCGCATCTAAATCGTTGAGCAGCGGAGCCAAGGCCTTCATCCCGCTACTCGGCTGTTAATGATTACCGTTAAATCGAAATCCACGACGGTGCGGGTGCGGTAACGGTGGAGCTCGGTACGCTTGACTCTAACGTCAAAAATCTCCGCGCGGCTAAACAGGCGTCTAACGAATCGGGACAGGGCCGCATGGTCGGTCGCCTGGCCGGTGATCTCCATGTGAGTTTCCACCCGCCAGGTTTCATCCTGGCCGGCGCCCGCCTCCTGAGACACGACGAGGAAATACCCCGTTTCGACCGCGCGCCCCTTTTCACCGTTACTGACCCCGGCACGGCGAAACTGCCATTTGAGAAACCATAGTTCATCTTCAAACAACACCTGGTCGATAATGCGGAACAGATTTTCCGCCGCGGTGCCGCTGCGCAACCCGGTTAGCAACCGCAGCTGTTGTTGATAGTCGCTTTTTTGCGCCGACAGCCGCTGCAACTCGTCCCGCTCCGCCGTCGAAATGGTTTGTTGCCGCTGCAGGGAGTCGATGTCCCGCGCAACCCGGGCGTTGGCGATATCCAAGGCGAACCAGCTAGCCGCTGTTAGGGCCAAAAGCGCCACGACGGCGCTGCCTACCAAGACCATCCAACGATACTGCAGGCGGGTTTGCCGATAGGAGGCCGGTATTAAGTCGAGCTCATGCATCGTCAGGCGCACCCCTGAGCGCGAGGCCGGTCGCAATCATGGCTCCGGTGGACCCGGCCGCCGTCTCGTTAGCCACGCCCGCGACCTTCGACAGGCAGGGCGGGATACGCACATCCAGACCGGTTAGCTCGCTCAACAGGTCCGTTGCCCCGGGCCAACCCGCGATCGGGCCGAGAAGAAACGCCTCCGCCATCTGGCCGCCACGGGTTTCCGTTGCCGCGAACTGCAGTGCGCGCCTGATTTCGTTCACGAGGCCGCGAAAGCGCGGCCCCAAGATTTCCGAGACCGGGCTGAAGTGTCCGGTTTCCTGCAGCTGGTTTTCGCGCGCCGCGGCATCGCCCGCGGGACGCAGGCCGTGCTTCGCGATCAGCTCCAGGGCAAGTTCCGGCGTCAAGTCCAGGGCATCCGTGAGCGCCTCGGTCAGCTGACTTACGCCTAAATCGATTTGTTGCTCGAACAACAGCCGGCGGCCGGAAACGACAACCAGATGCGTCGCCGTGTCGCCGACGTTAATGACCAATACGTCCTTCGACGGTCCGTGGCCGGCGATCAATGTCGACACCGCACGCCGAATCGCTACGGGCGCAATCTCCAAGGCCTCGACTTCCACGCCGGCCTTACGCAACAACTCCAAGTGGGCGATGACTTTGTTGCGCTCGCTAATCACGACGAGGGCGAGCCGCTCACCATCCCGCGCCTCAGTACGGACGGGAATATAATCGATCACGAATTGCGCCAGGTCATCATCGATCCGTTCCGCCATCAATTTGCCGATTGCCGCGGAATCATCCTCGCCGGCCCGGGTTTGATAGGTCACGGACAACAGGCGCGTGTCTTCGGCTGCCAACGCCGTGACGACGCGGCGGCCTTTGAACGGCGCCTTCGCTAAGGCCTGCTTGATGAGTTTTTTCACTGCCGCCGGGGAATTCAACGTGTCCTGCCGCCGTACCGCATAGGGCACCATGACCTGGGCGCGCACGACCGGCTTGCCATGGGAAGCCCAACCGAGCTGCACCATGTGCAGCCCGTCGGCGCCGAACTCGAGGCCGATAGGTGAGCACTCGGGCTCGGCGTTGCGTTTTAGCTGGCGCCCAAGGGAGCGGAGAGCCGACATCCTGTCTAACTCCTTGAAAAAATGATCATTCTTATGTGCTAATTCGACAAAATGCCGCCGATCTTGAGTTCCCCTGGCGGCGAATGTGATCCCCGTCCCACTTAAATGGGGACATTCCCCTTTTTCCTCGGCCGTCCTGGCGGTCTTAAGGTGGACGCCAACCCCACCTCCTTGGCAGCGACCTCCGCCCATCCGCCTCGACCGAACGGTGTTCCGCGGCGGACGCAACGTTGGACACCTTCCGTCTCGCTAACCCCGGGTCCCTGGTTGACGAAATCAAGCCAGCCGGTCGGGCGTCCTACCGGCCCCAAGTGCAGGTAGTCCGACATATGGGTATCTGGATTGAGGCTAGACCACGGCCAGCGCTCGGCCCTGTTGACCAATCCCGCCCGCAACGCGTTGCGCTCAACGTAGCGAAGCACCACCAGCAAATGACGATCCTGCTCGATCGGAAACGCCTTGAAACGCCCCTGCCACACCCGCCCTGATGTCTTGTGCTTGCGATGGTAGTGGCATACGTGAGTAGTCAGGAGCCAGTGCATCCATTTGCTGACATCCCTGTCGCCCTCGGGCCAAACGACAAAATGAAAATGGTTCGGCATCAAGCAGTAGGCGAGCAGGCGGATGGGTATCCGCTCACAAGCGCGAGCCATTAGATTGATGAATGCTCGATAGTCGGCCGCGGCGTGGAATATTTGTGCGCGCCCGTTACTACGATTGATAACGTGATAACAATAACCTCCGAGTAGCTTCCGCGCAGTCCGTGGCATGCCACAACACTGCCAGTCGGAGAATACCGACGCACCCCAAAAAACCCCGCCAATAAAACAGAAATGGGGACATTCCCCTTTTATTTGCTGTTAATGGGGAATGTCACCATTATTTGCGAGCGGATTTTTGGGCGTACAGGCGCGCATCGGCCGCCTGGTAGAGTTTGTCCAGATCCGCGGTTTCATCGGGGGCCACGCTGGCAAAGCCCACACTGACCCGTACGGGTTCGCCGCTGACTTCGAGCAGGCGCGGGTCCGTTTCTAGATGTTGCAGGCAGCGGGCAATCGCGGCCTGGAAGTCGGCGGCCGTATCCAGCACGGCAAATTCGTCCCCGCCCAGGCGTAGCACGTGAGCGGTGCCCGGCAGGTTATCGATCAGTATCCTTACCAGGCGGCGCAAGATGTCGTCGCCATAGTGGTGGCCATAACCATCGTTAAGCTGCTTGAACGCATCGACATCCATGACCGCGAGTTGCAGCAACTTACCCTGCTCCCGCGCCGCGCTCGCAAGCTTCACAAAATTCTGTTGCAGGTAGCGGCGGTTCCAGGCCCTTGTCAATGGGTCCCGCGTTGAAATCAGCTGCAGCTCCTTGCGGGCGTTCTCGAGTTCGTAACGCGCGCGGATATCGTCTCGGCGCACCGCGGTATTGCGCATGATGGTGAGCGTCGCGATAGTGGCAGAG
>JAHEKG010000144.1 GCA_024638475.1 Rhodospirillales bacterium
CGGCGAGCCTGCGTGCGGCCTCAATAATGTACTCCTGGCCTTTTTGACGATTATCCAAGGCGCCAACGTGCCCGACAATCAGTTTTTCGGGATAGCGACCGCGGATGGCGGCTGCCTGCATTTTATCTGCGACGAATCCACTGCTACCGCTGTGAATTACGCTAGTTGCGGCGGTGGGATAAGTGAGCTCGACTATATTTGCAATGTCCCTGGCCACCGCCGCGATATGGCTGGCGCGCTGATAAGCCCGACGCGCCAGCCAGTGAACGCCCAGGGGATTATTGACGCGGCGCGTGATGAGGTAAGGCGTGCGAGACACCAGATTTCGCAACAGCGCCCCGTAGACGCTGCGGCCCTCGTGAACATGAATGATATCGACACCAGAGGTTGCATTGAATACGGACAGCGGCCCGCCCGACACCGCCCTTAATTGCGCCTTACTCTGATCCATCCGCCGTAACAGTTCACCCTCTTTTCGTGCGACTAATACCTGTCGGACGCCGATCTTGGACAATTCCTCAATCAGTAGTTCGGTTTGGCGTTCGCCGCCGCGGAAGCCGCGCGAAACATTGACATGAGCTATGCTGAACGTCATCGCTTGCTAATGTAGCGTAATATTCCCGGCAGTTCGATCTGAGGATAAGAAAGTGTGTGGGTTCGTCGGTGGCACAAATCCCGACTGGAATTACGAGGCCGCGATGCAGGAGATCGCGCACCGCGGCCCGGACGCCAGCGCGCTGCACCGCGGCGACGTGATCCAGGTTGGCTTTCGACGCCTTGCGATCATTGATCTTGCTGACGAAGCGAATCAACCGATGTTCAGCGCCGACCGGTCTGTGTGGACGGTTTTTAACGGTGAGATCTACGGTTTCATCGAGTTGCGCAAACAGTTAGAGAAACTCGGGTTCGTGTTTCGCACCCGCTCCGATACAGAGGTCTTACTTAACGCATATTTGGAATGGGGCGATCAGTTTATCGATCATGTAGACGGCATGTTTGCGATTGCCATCTGGGATTCGCGCGTTCGGCGGCTCAAGTTGTTCAGGGACCGACCCGGCATAAAACCACTCTACTATTTCCATAGTGGCAGGGAGTTTGCATTTGCCTCGGAGCTAAAAGCGATCGAGACCTTGGTCGGTCCGGAGCGATTGTCCGTTGACCCTACCGCCCTTTACGATTTCCTTAGTTATCGTTATGTGCCCGCGCCAAAAACGCTGTATCAACAGTGTCGTAAATTGCCACCGGCACATTCGCTGGAATTTGACCCCCAAAGCGGCGCACTCAGCACTCCTAAAGCCTATTGGCATGTTCCCGTTGCGTCAGCGCCTCCACCCATCGGTGTCGACCGCGCCGCCGAGCAGTTGCGTGCGCTGATTTCCGAATCCGTTAGCGAACAAATGGTCTCCGACGTACCGCTGGGGTTTTTTCTTTCCGGCGGCATCGACTCCAGCGTCGTCGTGGCCGAGGCGGCAGCTAAGCGACAGGGATTAGCCACTTTCTCCATCGGTTTCGATTCCGATGAAGTCTCCGAAACCCCCTACGCCCGTAAGGTGGCCGGGCTTTTCCAAACAAAGCACCACGAACGTATCCTATCGCCCGAATCGGCGCAGTCGCTACTGCCGAGGCTTAAAGGTTGGTTCGATGAGCCGTTTGCTGATGAATCGGCAATGCCCACATATTTGGTTTCGCAGATGGCACGCGAAAACGTCACGGTGGTGCTAACTGGCGATGGCGGCGACGAGGTGTTTGGCGGGTACCGGACCTATCCGCGATTCGAACGCTATGAACGGCTGCCGTCCTGGCCAGAGTTCATGAATCGGGCGACCTACCGGTTGCGTAGACCGTTCCCCCGGCGCCATGTCATCTCGAGGGTAGTTGGTTTACTCGAACTGAGTTTCAGCAGCGGCCCCGGCCTGTGGGGCCGAATCATGGGCGGCATGCCGGCCGCCGAGAAGGCGGATTATCGGGCGCAATTCGAGATTCCGACCGACTACGACGACTGGTGGCACTTTCGCGAACACTGGCGGAACGATCTCCCATTGCGAACACGCTTGCAGCTGCTCGACTTCCACACATTCCTACCCGGGCTGGTGCTAACCAAAGTCGATCGCACCAGCATGGCAGTTTCCCTGGAGGCGCGGGTACCGTTGCTGGCGCGCCGCATCATCGAGTTTTCTTTCTCGCTATCCGAACAGACACGTTATCACCAGGGCCAACTCAAAGGGCTCCTCAAAACGGCCTATCGAGGGGTGCTGCCGGACGACGTTCTCGATCGGCGCAAGAAAGGATTTGGCATCCCCCGCTATTATTTGAAAGACCTCGACGGCGGCAAACCGATCCAAGAACATGTGTTGCAGAGTCTGTACCTTTAATGCGTATCACTAATCTTGCGTGCGGTCACGACGAAGCATTCCCCGAACAGAACCGGCATTGACATCATCTGCTTCAGGACGTCCCGCCCGAGAGCAGGATTCAAGTCCTTGCGTTTGGCTGTGGCAACCGAAATGTACGAAGCCAGATAGACCAGCGGCACGAACGGCAAGTACAACCAGCTAATAGGCTTGATGCGGTTTGTCGTAACGGCTTCGATTCGAAAACCATTGCTATGCAGCAGGTAACGCAACATCGGATACGAAAACATATGGATATGATGCAAAGGACTGGGCTCGGTTTCATCCAGAGCGTACTTGGCCTTGTTGTGAAACCCGGTCCAAAACCAACGCCAGCGGGACCTTAGCGCGGAGACATTTGGAGTCGTCACGACCAGCACGCCATGGTCGCCGAGCACGCGATGACATTCGCGGACAAATTCGTATGGCTTTTCCAAGTGTTCGATCCCCTCGATGCTGGTGAGGACATTGACAGACCCGCTTTCCACGGCAAATGGCTCGGTAAGATCGGCTTGTATGAACTCGTAGTTCGGCTCGATGGATTGCGGATCGACGTCAATACCGACTGTCTCAAAACCCGCCTCGACCAACCGGCGGGCAAACACACCCCGGCCACACGGCGCATCCAAGATGCGGCCACTCCAACCATTCGATCGAATCAGGTTAAATACCTTGTTGTGGATATTCGAGCTGGCGATGCCCTGAACAGATTCGTCAATTGCCAAGCTTAGGCTCCCGGCTACAAATGCTGCAAGAGTTAACCCATGGAGCGGGCGCAGAACCTGATCGCTAGTTTAGGAAGTTGAGGACGAGGGTTCCGTGGCCTTGCCACCCACCGTTGCATTCCGCCCATTCTACACCCACAGACAGGTGCTCTACATCATGCTAGAGGCGAGGGTTCGATTCCCATGGCCCGCTTCGATTCCCAGAGATTGCTACAAGGCGCGCAACCTGCGGGACGCGTTGGCACTGCCGGTCAGGTAATCGACGAAGTCATTGGCTTTCATCGGTCGGGCGAAATGGTAGCCCTGTAACACGTCGCAGCCTAGCTGCTGCAGCGCCTTTACTACCTCGGCATTCTCAACCCCTTCGGCAACGACGGTTAGACCAAAGCCGTGGGCGAGATCGATAATCGTTCTCACCAAGCGATGGTTTGCATCACTTTCCAACATTCCGAACACGAATGACTTGTCGATTTTTAGTTCATCGGCGGGAATAGTTTTGAAATAAGCCAGGGATGAGTTTCCAGTCCCGAAATCATCGATCGATACTCGAATACCCGCGTCACGCATTTCCTGGAGTGAATCGAGTCCGGCGCCGGCCGCTGAAATGATGCCGTTCTCGGTAACCTCTGCCGTGAAACGTTCGAGGGGGACACCCCAGATGGCGGCGACTTGCTTGAAGCGGGAAACGCAGTTGCCCTGTTCAATGACGCTGGGGGACAAGTTGATCGCCACGGATAACTCCGAATCGATGGCGGGCCATTCACTCATGTTGCGCGCGGCGCAATGCATGGCGAAGCTGGTGACTGCGTCGATATGATCTGTACCCTCCATGATCTGGATGAACCGTTCCGTGGATACTGCACCGAGCGTCGGGCTGTGCCAGCGCATGAGCCCCTCGGCTCCGCACGGCAGCAACGTATTGGCGTCAATCTTGGGTTGGTAGAACAGCTCGAACTCGTTGTTTTCCAGCCCGTCGCCGATCTGCGCTTCAATGTCCCAGTCTTCGGTAAGGTGCTGCGTCTCCGCAGCCTTGTAAATACTAAAAATTGAACCCCGCAACGTCGCCGTCTCGACGGCGAGCTCGGCGTGGCGTAACAGCGACTCCGCGTTCTGGGCTTGTTCCGGAAACATCGCGGCGCCGATGCGAACTTCGAGCTGCAAACCCACCTCGTCGTTGATGTTGATGCTGGAGGTGCATCGTGCGATTCGGTTGGCGGCAAGCAGCATGTGCCCCGGATTCTTGAGGCGATCCAGGACGACTGCATAGCGATCGTGCGCCAGGGGCCGCATCCAGTCCGTTTCGCGCAACATCTCGTTAATTTGCGCGGCAAACTCCAGGCTGGCGTTATGCCCCATTCGATACCCGACGGTGGTGTTAATACGTTTCAAGTTGGTGATGTGCACGATCAGCAACCCAGTGGACGCTCCGGACTCACGGCGCCCGTTCAAGTGCGCCCCAAGCTCACTCAAAAGCCCCGCGTAGTCATGCAGCGGAGCATTCCTGGACCGTGCCGATGAGGAGGTCACGCTAAGAAGTACTCCGCTGGATCGATACCAAAGGAGCCCGGTTCGAGGCCCTTCTCGATGTAGAGCACTTGGTGGGTAAACTGGCTCTTGACCTGCATTTGTAAATCTATCAGCTGGAAATCCGCGCACTGCTCGTGAGCGGGGTCCAGTACCACCATGATTTCCGGTTTTAGTCTGTGGCGGCGGTTTTGCGCGACGACGACGGCGATGGATCCATCATTCATTTCCACGAGCGTGCCCGGCGGGAAGAACCCGATCGATTGGACGAACTGTTCCACCATTTCCCGCTGAAAGGTTTTACCCGCCATTTTGTTCATGGCGCGCAGGCAATCGTACGACGACATGCCGTCAGCGTAGGGACGATCCGAGGTGACGGCGTCGTAGAAATCGACGATACCCGCGATGCGGCCGGCTACCGGGATATCCTGCCCGACAAGGCCCGCCGGGTATCCCGAGCCGTCGTGACGTTCATGGTGAGTCCGCACCATGACCTTGATTTGACCATCCAAACCGCTGGATTCGTCGAGTATCTGGAGGCCGTGCTCAACGTGTTGCCGGGCAATAGCCATCTCTTCGGCGCTGAGGCGCTCGGGCTTCACGAGAAGCTCCCGGGGTAGCTTCATTTTGCCTACATCCAGCAACATCGCGCCAAGGCCGACGGTTTCCACCGCCTCCCTCGGCATGCCCATATGACGCGCCAACCCGGCCGCCCACACGGCTGACGAAATCGAATGGCGGTAAAGATAGTCGCTCGACTGGCGCATGCGTACGAGCCAGCCCATCGCCGAGTCATTCCGCATGACGCTTTCCACGATGGGCTGGACGGCCTTCTTGGCCGTGTGGACATCCAACTTTCCACCATCGTTCAGATTGTCCAACACTTCTTTGATCAGCATCGTCGCTTGTTCATGCTCGCTGTCCACCTGCGCCAATTCGCGCCGCAGGTCACCGATATTTTGGTAGACCGAATGCGCTTTCTCCGGCGCGGCCGTCTTGCTCGGTATATGAATTGCCAGCTCTATGGTCGCCGCAGCGTCAGCAGAAGGACTTGATTCCGGCTCCTCTTGCTTGGCGATCAACTGCTGCAAGTCCACAGCCGGATCCGTCTGCTCTTCATCGACGTATACGCGCTTGCAATGCTCCCGCAGTTCGCTGATATCGGTTTCGTCCTTGACCGTAAACCCCTGGAACAGGAACGGGGTTTCCAGCCAGGGCCGGTCAAGGGCGGACACATACATGCCGACCTGGAGATCCTCCACGGAGACCTCGATCAACTTACCCAAATTAACGGCTGACTCGGACACGCTACTACCTCTTCCAATAATGTTGGCTAAATGGCGCTAACCGAGTAAAACATAGGGGTTTTAGGGGGGCCTGGTAGCGGTTCACAATCCAGGCCAATTCATTGCCGGCCCTAGGCGACGCCGGCAACGAGCCAAGCAAAAGTCATTGCAGGGCCTGTTCTCAGCCGCATCTAGCGACAGCGCGGCCCGCCGCCGAGGCACTCCTTCTTAATCGGGCCGCGCCGCGTCGATGCCATCGATCAAATCGCCTTCCCGCAGATCGAGAAGCTGCCTAAAGTCTTGCAAGACAAAGTACAGCGGTTGCAGGACGTCGATCTGGTAGGGCTCGCGCAGGATATCCATCAAGTCGAAAGGGCGCCGCTCCGGCACGTTACTCTCGAGTGCGTAGGTGAGTTCTTGGTGGGACGAAATGATACCGGCGCCATAGGCGCGCAACCCTTGCGGCGTTTCGACGAGCCCGAACTCGATGGTCCGCCAATACAGTCGCGCCAGGCCATCGTGGTACGCATGCCCGGCGCGGGTGCCGATTTCGCCGATGCGCTGCGAAAACTCGGCGAACAGCGGGTTGGTCAGTAACGGCGTATGACCGAACAGCTCGTGAAAAATGTCGGGTTCCTGAAGGTAATCGAATTCTTGTCGCGAACGAATAAACGTGGCCGCCGGAAACACCTTCCTGCTCAGCAAGCGGAAAAATTCTCGCTGACTAATGAGCGCCTCCACCGGGGTCACCTGCCAACCCGTGGCCTCGCTCAACCGCTCTGACACCTCGGCGCATTGGGGGATGCGCAGGCTCGGCAGCTGAATGCGATGCAGTCCCTCGATGAACTCCTCGCAGGCCCGACCCGCCAGCAGGGGTTGCTGCGCGGCGAATAGGTCGCGCCAGACCCCGTGCGCTTCGGTTTCGTAGGGGATGAACCCGTTGGTATCGGGAGGGGTTGCCACATATTTGCTGGTGCTAACCATTTCGACACCTTAACGCGGATTAGGCGCATAATTGTTGCTTTTATTGCGAGATAATGACTAAATAGGGCAATAATATTTCTTATTTGTCGACAAAATTGACTAAGATTGATCGCACCGACGTCGCCATTCTCGACTGCCTGCAGCGGGACGGGCGCATGTCTAACCAGGAGATTGCGGCCCGCGTCAATCTATCGGCCGCCCCGTGCTGGCGGCGCATCAAACGCTTGCAAGAAGAGGGGGTGCTGCGCGGCTATGTCGGGTTGGTCAACGCCACCGCGGTCGGCTTGGGAGTCACCGCCTACATCGAAATCTCGTTGACCAACCATCATGCCGACACCGTCGCCCAGTTCGACGCGTTTATCGACGCGGCAGTCGAGGTGATGGAGTGCTATTCCGTCACCGGCCAACACGACTACTTACTGCGGGTGGTTGCGCCGGGCATCGGCGCAGTCGAGGAGTTCCTGATGCAGCGCCTGTTACGTCAGCCGGCCGTCGATTCGGCCAATACCACGTTTGTGTTGCGGCAAAAAAAACACACCACGGCGTTACCGGTCCAGGCAAACCAGCCGCCTGATTAGTGCATCAGCGGTGGGTTCGATAGGTCGTCGCTTTCGGGCCCGGTGAGCGAAACTCCACGCCACCCAACGAGCCGATATATTCTGCGGTATTGTCTTGCCAACGCAGAGTCACTTTCGCGGCACGATTGATCGTGGCGACGATGACGTCTTTTTCCCTGAACGTGATGATCTCGCCCACGACGGAAACGTCGTTCTTGAGACTGGTGATTTCACAGGTATCCGCATACCTCGTCTCGCGTCCCACCATGCGGGCGCTCCGTCTAGCCGAAATGCCGTATCAGAATATCAGACTAGGCATTCGGAATTGCGTCAATCACGAACATGCCGAGTCAGCAGTGTATCGAGCTGGTTGGCGAACGCCTGCCGGTCTTTGTGGCCGAATGCCGCTGGGCCACCACCGGTATCTACGCCGCTTGCGCGCATCGTGTCCATGAAATCCCGCATATTCAAACGAGCTTTGATATTGTCGGGCGTGTGCAGCTCACCGCGAGGGCTCAACGCATGTCCACCTTTGTCGATGACTTCCGCAGCCAAGGGGATGTCACCGGTGATCACCAAGTCACCGGTTTCGAGTCGTTTCACAATCTCGTTGTCGGCGACGTCGAATCCCTTTGGCACCTGCAGGTTGCTGATGTAGCGGGAGTTCGGCACATGCAGCGATTGGTTGGCAACTAGAATTAGTGACACGGCGGTCCGTTCAGCAGCCCGGAAGAGAATTTCCTTGACGACCGCGGGACATGCATCGGCATCTACCCAGATCTTCATCCCGTCTAAGCGATGACCAAGCTAGCCGGCCTTGCGCCAGTACGCTCCCGTCCAATCCACCGTGATCAATTCCTCGGTGATGCCGTGCTGGCTTCGGTAATCCTCGATGGCCTTGGCGCAGTTCTCCCTGGCGTAGTCGTCGATGATCAAGAAGCCTCCCGGCGACAGCTTCGGATACATGGCATCCAACGTCTCCCAGGTCGATTGGTACATGTCGCCATCCATTCTGAGAATCGCGAGCCGGTCTATCGGCGCTGTATGAAGCGTGTCCTTGAAA
>JAHEKG010000379.1 GCA_024638475.1 Rhodospirillales bacterium
GCGAGGTACTGGAGATCCTCGCCAGCAACTGGCCGAAGAAAGACTATTTCACGCAACTCGCGGCCGTTTACGGTGAACTCGATCAAGAGCGCCGCCAGTTGGCCGTATACGAGGCGGCATACGCGGCGGGCTGGCTGGAACGGGGGGGCGATATCGTTCGTCTAGCGCAGCTGCTCATGCAAGCCGAAGTCCCATATAAGGCGGCTAAAATACTCGAGAAGGGCCTAGCGGATGGCGTGATCGAATCGACGGCGAACAATTGGCGCATGCTGTCACAGGCCTGGACGCTAGCTCAAGAGGACGAGAAGGCGATTCCGTCGCTGCAACGCGCCGCGCGCATGTCCAATGACGGCACCCTGGACGTGAGACTCGCCCAGTCCCATCTCAACCTCGACCAGTACCCGCAGTGCGTCGAAGCGGCCCGCTCAGGGCTTAGCAAAGGTAATTTGCGCCGCACCGACGGCGCGCAAATCGTGCTCGGCATGTGCTTGTACGAACAGAAGGAATATGGGCCGGCCAAGCAGGCATTTAGGCAAGCGGCGCGGGATTCCCGCAGCAGCAAGTCGGCCAATCAATGGATTCGCTTCATTGAAAACGAGGAAGATCGCCAGCGTCAGCTGCGAAATGCTTTGCGGGGTTAGTTAGCCACCGTTAGCTAAGGACCCGCGCGTCCCAACACAGGGCTTCCCAGGCGGAAGCCCTGTTTCGTTACCGGCGGCATTGCGTATAATGCGCCGCCAACCAACCCAGAGAAACGTTGCATGCCGAAGATTAGTTATCGCACCTTGGACGGCGGTGTTACCGAACTGGAAGTCGACACCGGCTATTCCGTGATGGAAGGGGCGGTCAATGCCGGTATCGATGGTATTGTTGCCGAATGCGGAGGCGCTTGTGCTTGCGCAACCTGTCATGCCTATGTCGATGAGGCATGGCTCGAAAAACTACCCGAAATGGATGACATGGAAGATGCAATGTTGGATGCGGCTTTCGAGCGCCGCGACAATAGTCGGCTAACCTGCCAGCTTGAGGTTAGCGATGCGCTCGACGGGCTAACGGTCACCGTGGCAGAAAACGACCTATAGCCCGTCGCATGGAACTGGTCACAATCGCCGATAGCAGCGGAGGTCGACCAGGCTTGATCGTCGGTCAGCGTATTTTCGATCTGAAAGTAGGGCATCCCTCCCACGAACTGTCCCGCTGGCGGCCGGATTCCGTCGTGGGAATTCTCGATGCCGGGGAAGATGGTCGCGAACAGCTGCAGGCCTTGCACGACGCACTGCTCGCGGAGCCGGATGTCGCTGGGTTGGAAGCCGCTTGGTTGCCATTGGGCGGTACCGACTTAGGTCCGCCGATTCGGCGGCCCGGCCTGTTACTTTCCTTGGCACGAACTCCTGCGGCGGGGCTGGCACCCTTGTTGCGCTCCCCGGGCACCCTGGCCGGCCCCGACAAGACGACCGTCGTGCCGAAGCACGTGACGGGCGGGCTCGGTGTCCGCTCGATGCTGGCGGTCGTGTTGGGGCGACATTGCCACCAGGCCACTCCCCCGCAGGCGCAGGCGGCGGTGGGCGGTACCACCCTGGTGTTAGAGTTTTGCACGGACGCGGTTGCGGGGCACAACGGGCCATTTCTGCCCGGGTTGCAAGCGCGCTATCTCGGCGGGCAACAACCAGGATCGTTCGTGATTGGACCCCGTCTCAAACTGGTCCCGGGGGGGCTTGATGAAAGCATCACCGTGGACCTGGACGACGCCACCGTGCGCCAATGGCAGTCGCCCTCGCTTGCCGAGGTCGGCGAAGCATTGTCTGAGCTGTCGCTTTGGTTTGGGTTTCGGCCGGGTGATCTGGTCGCCTTCGGTCCGCAAGCGGATCGTGCCATCGAGTTAGAGGGCACCGAGGCCGTGTCGGCTTCGGCGCCGAGCCTAGGCACGCTCAGAACGCGCGTCACGCGTTAGCGGCGCTTAATCTCCCTCTGTTTCAGCCGCCTGCGGATCGTCGTAACTCAATACTCGAAAAATCCGCTGCAAATAACGCTCGCGAGCCTCCGCTCGCTCCGCGTCGACGGCATCCGTCGGTTGGTAGTCTTGTATTTCCGCTAGAGTCGCAACGTCGCGGTCGTCCAAAAGTCGTTCAAGCGTATCGATGCGATCCAATGCCACCGATAGTTCGGCGGATAGCTCGAGGACGATGGAGTACAGCTGGTCGATGCCCGGGTCG
>JAHEKG010000145.1 GCA_024638475.1 Rhodospirillales bacterium
CAGGTCCAAGTTGTCCAACCGCCGGGCTTTGGGTTCCAGCACGTCACCGAACGCCGCGAAGGCCTCGGCCTCCAGCGGTACGGGGGTCAGCTCGATGATTTTCAAGTTATTGCTCCTCTAAACTCGCCAGCAGCGGTTGGACAGCGGCAAGGTACTCTTCCTGTAGGCGATACATCACCTGACGGCAACTTTCGACCGCGGTGATTTGGCCGATGACCTGCCCGGCCGGGTTACAGGCTACGGCCTGCGCATCACCGCTGCCCGCGTAGCGTTCGGTGCGCCGCATCGCATCCGCCGTGACCAACCCCTGCAGGGGCAACCCCAGCGTCGGCGGTGCGTCATCCGCGGCCCACGCATCGCTCCAAGCATTGCGCAACATGCGGCTCGGCTTACCCGTCCAGGAACGCGTCCGCACCGTATCTTCGCTGGACGCGTTCAGATACGACTGCCGTTGCGCCGGTTGCAAGGCGGATTCTTCCACCGTCAACCACAAAGACCCGGTCCAAACCCCCTGGGCACCCATAGCCATGGCGGCCGCAATCTGGCGGCCATTACCGATGCCCCCGGCGGCGAGTACGGGAATCGGCGCCACCGCATCCACGACCTGCGGCCACAACACGACGCTCGCGACCTCGCCGACATGGCCGCCACCCTCCCCGCCGACCGCAACCAGGATATCCACACCGGCTCGCTGGTGGTTTTTAGCCTGACTCACTCGTCCGCAGAGCCCGGCGACCAGCCTGCCGCTGGCCTGGATTCGCTCGACTAACGTCGGCGGCGGTACGCCCAGCCCGTTGGCGATCAGGGTGCATCGCGGATGCTTGAGACTTTCGTCCAGTAGAGGCATGACGGTGGCCGCCGTCCAACCCAAGAGACGGACCGGCTCATCGCGATCGGGCCATGGGGGGACTCCGTGGGCTTCCAAAAGGCCTTCCGCGAACCGGACATGCTCCGCGGGAATCTGGTCGCTCAATTCCCGTTGCAGTATCTGGGGGTCGGTCCCGCCCAGCCCGTCCGGATCCTGAGGCAGCAAAATGTCGACGCCGTAGGGATGGTCACCGATATGGGTGTCGATCCAATCAAGCTCGGCCTTGAGTTCCTGTGCGTTGAAGTAGGCGGCGCCCAATACGCCAAACCCGCCGGCCCGGCTAACCGCGACCACGACATCGCGACAGTGGGTGAACGCAAATATGGGTAAGTCGATACCCAATTTTTTACACAATTGGTTGCGCATGCCGTTACCTGTCGCCTTTGCAAGCATCTCGGTGGTTCATCTGCGTATCTTATCCACCTCTCAATCCGTCGGCCAAGCAATCTCTCATGTGAATCATGCCACGAAAACCCATTGACTCAACCGACCTCTGGCTTCTAGAGTTCAAGGCAGCCAACAAATCCATCGCAAACCGGTCCCAACCCCGGCCGCGGCACCCACGGAGATCACAGCATGACCGGAGGTTATATCGACATCGTCTGCAACCTTTACACACCACGCACCGTGAACGAAGGGCGCACCGGCATAGACGAAGAATTCAAAAAACAGGTGCGCATGAAGGACTCTATGCGGCCCGGCATGGATATCGATGACTATTTAGCGAAAATGGACCGGGCGGGCATCGAGCGGTCATTGCTGATCGCCGTACGCGCTGGTGACCTCAACGTGCGCGGCTCCTTCGAGGTGCCTTACGACTACGTAGGGGAGGTCTGCGAACAACACCCCGACCGCTTCTCCGGGTTGGCGGGCGTCGATACCACGCGGGGAATGGAGGGTCTGAGGGACTTAGAATTTGCCGTCAAGGAACTAGGCTTCGTCGGCGCTCACTGGTACCCGCACTGGTTTGGCATGCCGCCCAATGCCGCGCAAATTTATCCCTATTATGCGAAGTGCTGCGAACTCGACATCCCCATCATGATGCAAGTGGGGCACAACCTCGTCTACAGTCGTGAACGGCGCCTACCTTCGGTCGGAAGGCCGATTCTGCTCGACCAGGTAGCAATCGATTTCCCCGATCTCAAACTCATTGGCATTCACGTGGGCATTCCCTGGACCGACGAAATGATTTCAATGTGCTGGAAGCACGAGAATGTGTACACCGCCGGCGACGCCTATGCGCCTCGCTATTGGCCGCCCCAGTACGTGCACTATGCCAACAGCTACGGCCGTCACAAGGTCCTCTTCGGTACGGATTGGCCGGTCATTGATCCAGAACGTGCGGTCACCGAGGTCGACGGACTGGAATTACAAGCGGAAGCCAAGCGGATGTTGATGCGCGACAACGCGTTGAGAGTGTTTAAGCTGCCCGGTTCATGATTCTACGAGGCTGCGGGCCAGATCCAACGCCCCCTTAGCATCGGGTGCGTAGCCATCGGCGCCGAGTTGCTTCCATAATTCCGGCGCTTCCAAGAAGGCGAGCCCACCCACGAGTATCTTGGTGTCCTTCGCGCCTTTATCGCGGATTAGAGCGATGGTTTTGCGGACATTCTTGAGATGCACGCTCAGGGCGCAAGACAACAGCACGACATTGGCGTCGAAAAACTTCAAGGTAGCCGGTAGGTCATCCGGGGGCACGTTGGCGCCCAAATAAATCGTCCGCCAACCTTCCAATTCGAGCAAATAGGCGATCGCCTGGATGCCGACCTCATGGATGTTGCCGGCTACCGAACAGGCTACTGCGGTCTTGCCGTTATCCCGCCGCCTCTCTGCTCTACTGGCAATTACCGCCATCAACCGCCGTGTCGTGGTAGTGACTAAATGCTCTTCGGCGACGGTAATCTCATCCATGTGCCATAGCCGACCAATTTCCGCTTGCGCGGGTAACAAGACACGCAGCAGGGCGTCTTCAACCGTCAGGCTTTTCGCTTCGAGGGCATCAAGTACAACTTGCATCGCGGGCAGCGCATTGCCCTCGATGGCACATTTTATAAACTGCAACGCCAGCCGGCCGTGCGCCTGACCGGGATCGAGCAGGGATACATCCGCCTCAAGTTGCGCTGCGACGGCGGTCCTCGCATCGCCGACGAACTGCAAGGGCAGCGCTCGGGCGTTCGCTGGTAACTTCTCCTCCAGCACCGCCTCCAGCGCAGAAAGACTTGCGCCGAGGTCTTCGCGATTGTAGTCGCGGGTTTCGAAAATGCGCCGCGACCAAATCACCCGGTTCACGAACATCACCGAACTACTCACGGCTACCGCTGCGGACAACTCGTAAACTCGCTGGGTTAAATGGCTTTTCCACGACTCTAGCGCCGAGGGTGAATAACGCTCCTCCATCTCGGGCTGCTCATTCAGCAAACGCAACGCGGCGGCGGCGGCGAAACCGGCAGCACCCCGTTCTAATATCTCCGCGGCAAAGGCCCCGTCTTGGTTCGTTTCGCTCATGGATTCGGGTCCACCACAGGTTGCCCTATTTGGCTACCGGTTCGACGCCTCGGTTCAGCCGCCCGCAGCGATGCTTCCGGAGTGTTGAAGATTAACCATTTTGGAAATCGGCTTTTTATCACCACCCAACGCTCGCCCAGGGCTTCGAAAGAAACCAGAAGTGCGGGTAATAGAAATAACACCATGAATGTCCCGAATATTAGCCCAAAGCCCAGAGACACGACCATGGGTTTGAGAAACTGAGCTTCGCCGGAGCGTTCAAACAACAGCGGCATGATACCAAATACCGTCGTGACGGAGGTCAGGAGGACAGCCCTGAAGCGGCGCACCGCCGCCTCTATGGCCGACTGGGCAACGTCCATGCCTTTGTCGCGAAGCTCTTGGTACACCGTAACGAGGATAATCGAATCGTTGATAACGATGCCAGAGAGACCGAACAACCCGAAGATTGACAGTAGGGTCACGTCGAAACCCAGCAGCCAATGGCCGAACATGGCCCCGACGAGACCGAACGGAATCACCGTCAACACGGCAAGTGGGCGCAGATAAGATGCGAACACCCAGGCCAGGACCAGATAGATCAACGCCAGCGCCAACGGTAAGGCCAACGAGATGTCGCCCACGCTCTCGGCCTGATTGGCCGCGTCCCCTTTAAATGCGTACCCGATACGGAATTCGTCGACGAGACGAGGCAGCACATCTTGTTCCAAGCGCGCCCTTACCGCATTCGAGTTATTGACGTCATCGTCGACGTCCGCGAGCACGGTGATTGCTAGGAGGCCGTTATTGTGACGCAATGTATCAAAGCCCCGCTTATTGCTCAGGATCGCCAAATTACTCAGAGGAACCGTCTCCCCATTCGGCAATACGATGGGAAAAGTCTCGAGTCCCGCCAGCGTGTCGCGCTCCGCCTGGCTTAACAACACCCGCACCTCGACTTCGGCGCCTTCGTCTTGGAAGATCTGGACGAGTTCGCCGTCGAATCCGGCGCGAAGCTGTTGACTCAAACTCTGCTGGGTTAATCCGACAGCCTTGCCGACCGGGGAAAGCTCGAACACCAGCTGTTCCCGGCCAAAGGCGGTATCGTCGCGAATACCTGCAACGCCCTCAAAGTTGGCCAGCTCCCGCTGCAACTCGAGCGCAGCCGACTTGAGGACCGTCGGTGCCGCGCCCGTGAGCACCACCTCGATGTCCGACCCGGGCGGCCCGCCCTGCGGCGAAGCGATCACGAAGGATTCCAACCCGGGAGGCAGCGCGACCTCGGCCCGCCACGCCCGAGCTAGCACCGCGGTACTCCAACCACGCTCGTCAGGCGGCGTCAGCTCCACAACCAGGTGACCTAGGTGATCGGCGTTGGCGCCACGGGAATCAAGGCCGCGCTTCTTCACGACCAAACGTACCAGATCTTCGCCAGACTGCGCTTCGGCCCGGCGCAAGCCCTGCACCGCTGCGTCGAGAAATGCGTCGACGCGATCTTCGGGCGAACCCGCTACGAAGCGCGCATTGGCGAACAATGTCTGCCCGTCGGGCTGCGGAAAAAAAGTGAAGCCGATACGACCGCCAGCCAGCAGGCCGATCGTTAGGATGAGGCTCGCGACGCCGATACTTAGCGTCGTGCGCCGGTTTTTGACGGCCAGTTCCGCCACCCGCCTAAATCGTCCTTCCCTGAACTCGTCAAAGGCAACATCGACGAATCGCCTAAATCGTCCGGGCTTCCGCTCCGCCGTGGCTTGCAACGAATGGCGCAAATGCCCGGGCAGAATCAGAAAGCATTCGAGGATGGATGCGATGACTACGCAGATAATCACTATAGGCACGGCGGATAATATCGACCCGCCGGCGCCCCCGATGGTCAACAGCGGCAAGAATGCGGCAATGGTTGTCAACGATGCCGCGGTCACGGGCGCAAACATGCGAAACGCAGCCTGCTCTGCCGCCGCCGCAGGGGCCGCGCCGGCTTGATAGCGGGACACTGCCTCCTCACCGACGACGATGGCATCGTCAACAATGATACCGAGGGCCATGACCATGGCAAACAGGCTCATGACGTTGATGCTGCCACCCCATAGGTATAGCGCCATGAATGCAGCCATGATGGCGACCGGAATACCCACGGCGACCCAGACGGCGACGCGGCCGTTCAACAGCACATATAACGCGAGCACAACTAATACTAAGCCCGCTAACGCGTTATCGACGATCAAACCGATTCGGCCTTCGACTTGCCGCCACGTCTCGTCGAAGAACTCTACCTGGACGTTAGCGGGGAGCCATGCCTCCGCGTTCTCCAATGTCCTTCGAAGCGTAGTGGCGGCCTCGATGGCATCGTCGGTGCTGGAGCGCGACACGCGCACTTCCACCGCCGGATTGTCATTGAGGAATAGGCGAGGTTGATTGCGCAATGGCCGACGCTCAATGGAAGCAACATCGCCCAGCGTCACCAGCCGCCCCGAATCCTCCACCAACAGCGGAACCCGCTCGAAGCCTTGCACGGTAGTCTGCTTACCCGCTGTCCGCACCTGACGGGCAACGTCAGACCCGCCAACCGAACCCGCCGCGCCATCCAAGCTTGAACCCCGCACGCGCTCTGCGATTTCCGCGAGACTCAAGTTGAGCTCCGACAATCGCGCGCTGGGCAATTCGATCGCCAGCTCTTCCTCCGGCAAACCCGTGATCTCGATGCGGGTGATCCCGGTGGCCCGTAACTCCCTTTCTATGCGCCGCACGAGGGGCCGGAGCTGATCCAGGGTTGGGCCAGCCAAGACGACGCGCGACACGGGCTCACCGCGGGTCACCAGCACTGCCTGGGGATCTTCGGCGCCGCTGGGAAGATTACGCAACTGAGACACCCGTTCTTTGACGGCATCCAATGCCGAACCCATATCCGTGGACTCAGGGAATTCCAGGGTCAGTGCCGCTAGGCCATCGGAGGATTTGGACAGCACGTTCTTCACCGACTCGATGCCGATCAGTTGGTCTTCGAGTGGCTGCGTGATGGCCTCCTCGATATCCTCGGCGGACGCCCCACTCCACACCACATTCACGCTGACGATACTCAGTTCGAATTCGGGCAACAGCTGCCGGGTCATCTTACCGAGTGCCCACACACCGGCAAGCACCATGACGATCATGGCCAAGTTGGGCGCCACCGGATGCCTGACGAAAGCACGAATCAGCGTAAACATCGGCGTGACCCTAGTTCGCTTCGTCAGATGGGCGTGCCACCTGCCCCGCCGGCCCGGCCTCGGCCGACGACGGTTTCACCAACAAACCATCGATTGCGTTTGATAGTTTTGTGATGGCGATTTGATCGTTATCCGCAAGTTCGGCGCTCCGCACCAAGACTCGATTGAATCCATCCGGCAACCGTTGATCGCCCACTCGATCGACGACCACCATTTGCATGCGCGAGTCCACCACCTTGTAGAGTTGATTTTGCCCGTAAATGGCTTCCGCCGGCACCGCGACCACATCCGGCTCGGGCGGGAGATCGATATTAACGCCGACCGTCATGCCGAGGCGGATCCCGATCGGTGGCTCAACAAAACTGGCGAAGGCATCGACGCCGCCGCTTCCCTGCCGGGTCTGGCCCGCCAACCGCACCAGTTGGGCGCCGAAAATCAGCCCGTCGGCTTCTACCGTCGCCGGCATCGTGAGCCCCTTCGCCAATGCGTCGCGAACCCCGGCCAAATAACGGGTCGGAATTTGCGTACGCACTTCAACGGCGTCGGGGTTGTATATTCTCAGCAGCGTGTCACCCGCTCGGGTGCGATCGCCTTCCGACACCAACAGGTCAGAAATGACCCCAGCAAAGGGGGCCTTGATCGTCGTTCTTTCCACCTTGAGCCTTGCCTGGTCCCGTAGGGCAGTCGCTCGTTGCACCCGGGCGCCTAACTGGACCAGGGCAATCTCGCTCTCTTCCGTAGTGAGACGACGCTCGAACACGCCGAGCTTTTGGCGCTCCAAGGCCTCCGCCGTCTTATCCAGGTCGGACTGGGGGATCAATCCGTCCTTAAATAACGTTTCGGCCCGCGCGGAGTTCTTTTCCGTCAGTGCGAGCAATGTCTCCTCACTCTCGAGCACCTGGCGGTTTCTCGCCAGGCGCCGCTCGGCCAATCTCAATTCCGCCCGACTGTCGGCCAAATCGGCATCGCGCTGCAACAACTCCAATTGGACGTCCCGTGCATCGAGTACCAGCAGCACCTCGTCAGCCTCCACGACCGAGCCTTCCTGGACGTTGATCTGGACCACCTCCGCCTCCACGGCAGCACTGAGCTCGGCATCCTGGGGAGACTCCACCCGGCCGAAAATAGACAGCGTCGGTCGCAGGGTCTGGCGCTGGGCCTCGATGAGATCCACGGCCCAGGCCCGCTCGGGGCGCGGCCGCTTGGGTGTGTCGGGTCGCGTGGTGAGCAACGCAACGGCAACCAATACTGCAGCCCCAATGAGCAATAGGGGCGCTCGCCGCCTAACTATGCGCTTGAAATCCAATGTCTAACCCCCCCCTGCACACTGCGTGATCAAGAATACCATTCGACGAGTGAGGGATTTGGGATTCACCTCTTTCGCCCGTGCAGCAGCCATAGGCAGAATCCGGCCCAGACAGGGTTTCTGTATAATCGCCGCGGGCATTAATTTGACCGCGAAGGAAACCATATCCCCGATTCTGACGAAAGTATCTTTAGGCGCATCGCCGCGGGCGATCAGGCCGCCGTTGGGGAGTGTATGGACCAATACGGCGGCCTGGTCTGGTCCATCGTGTTGCGTTGGGTCCGCAACTCTTGGGATGCGGAAGATATCACTCAGGAAATATTCCTCGAATTGTGGAGGTGTGCGGATCGATACGACCCTAAGGCGGGCTCCGAGCAGGTGTTCGTGAGCACCATCGCCAGGCGGCGCCTGATTGACCGGCTGCGCGCCCAGGGACGACGTCCCACGACGGAGGAGTATGACGAATCGCTGCAATTTAATGAAAGTGACCATACAACCGACTTCGGCTCCGTGGCGGTGGACGTGGACATCGCCGCTCGCGCCATCGAAACACTCGGTGACAGCCAACGTGAGATCCTCACCATGGGCGTGGTGGCCGGTATGACCCATGCCGAGATTGCCGAGGCCACGGGTAAAC
>JAHEKG010000146.1 GCA_024638475.1 Rhodospirillales bacterium
GACCCGTGATGATCGTGGACACCGAAGGCAATGAAATTGCATCTAACAAAACCGCCCCTCCTAGCCCGCCGTAGGGGACTTGCCAACAAAAAACCCGTTGTGGTAATAATTTCCGCCGCCGCCCGGTAAGCCAACGCCGACCGGCGCGTACTATCACGACTTGAGGCCACTGACATTTAATGGACCTTCAATGATCGAAACCAGCAATCTAACCAAACTGTTCGGCCAACTAAGGGCCGTCGACGAGCTGAGCTTCAAAGTCGAACCGGGCGAGGTGCTCGGCTTTCTAGGGCCGAATGGGGCCGGCAAGTCGACCACGATGAAGATGCTCGCGGGCTTCGTCCCGCCGTCGTCGGGTACGGCGCGGGTTTGCGGCTTTGACGTGGCGACTCAGCCGATCGAGACGAAGCGGCGCGTCGGCTACCTGCCGGAGGGCGCGCCGAGCTATCCGGAGATGACCCCCTTGAAATTCCTCGACTTCGTCGGCCGGGTTCGCCGCATGCCGGACGAGACGCGGCAAGGCCGCCTGGAAGAGGTCATTGCACAGTTACATCTGGAAAGCGTCTTGAATCAGACGATCGACACCCTATCCAAAGGCTTTAAGCGCCGGGTGGGCTTGGCACAGGCGATCTTGCATGATCCGCAGGTACTGATTTTAGACGAACCGACCGACGGCCTGGACCCGAATCAAAAACACGAAGTCCGTGCGCTCATCAACTCAATGGCGAAAGACAAACTGATCATCATTTCGACGCATATTCTGGAAGAGGTCGACGCGGTGTGTAATCGGGCCATGATTATCGCCCATGGAAAAATTTTGGCCGACGATACTCCTGCCGAACTCAAACAACGCGCGCCCAGCGGGCGGCTCGACGATGTCTTCCGCGAGATTACCGGAGGCGCGAACGCATGAGCGTGATCAACACAATCTTCCGGCGCGAATTGAGCAGTTACTTCGCTACCCCCGTGGCGTACGTATTCATCGTTATTTTTCTCGTGCTAACAGGCTTATTCACTTTTTATTTGGGTAACTTCTTCGAGCGCGGTCAGGCCGATCTGCTACCGTTTTTTAATTTCCACCCGTGGCTGTATTTGTTTCTCGTTCCTGCGCTTTCCATGCGCCTTTGGGCCGAGGAACGCAAAAGCGGTAGCATCGAACTCCTAATGACGCTGCCGGTAACTCCCTGGCAAGCGGTAGTGGGTAAGTTTCTGGCCGCCTGGGCATTTACGCTGTGCGCATTGATGCTTACTTTCCCGATTTGGATCACGGTGAATTATCTCGGCGATCCCGATAACGGTGCAATTATCGCGGGCTACTGTGGCAGCGCGCTCATGGCCGGCGGCTTTCTGGCAATCGGCGCCTGCATCTCGGCGATCACCAAGAATCAGGTCATCGCGTTCATTATCTCCGTAGTGATTTGTTTCCTGTTCTTGCTGGCCGGGCTGCCGTTGCTGCTTGACTTGTTCGCCGGCTGGGCGCCGCAGGCCGTCGTGGATGCCATCGCCTCCTTAAGTTTCCTGACTCATTTCAACGCAATCAGCAAGGGTGTCATTGATCTGCGCGATTTGATCTATTTCGGCTTATTGATTGGCACCTTTCTCTACGCAAATACCATTATTTTGCAATTTAAGCAGGCGGATTAAGCGTGACTGACCAACCACAACGAAGCTTGAGTTTTTACGCACTGGTCCTGTTGGCATTCGGGTTCATAGCCGCAATCATGGTCAACAACGCGCTGTTTAGCGGCATCCGGCTGGATCTGACGGAGAACAACCTCTACACGCTATCCCCCGGTACCCGCAACCTGCTCAACAAACTCGATGAGCCGATCAACTTTTACTTTTTCTATTCCGACCAAGCCACGGAAGACGTACAAGTGCTGCGCACCTACGCGGTTCGAGTACGCGAGGTATTGGAGGAATTCGCCGCGGCTAGCGACGGCAAGCTGATCCTCACCGAGGTCGACCCCGTGCCGTTTTCCGAAGAGGAGGACCGAGCCGATCAGTACGGGCTGCAGCGGATTTCCCTCGGCGGATTGGGGGATAGTGTCTACCTGGGCCTGGCCGCTACCAACAGTGTGGGTGACCAAGAAATCGTGCCCTTCTTTCAACCCGACCGTGAGGCCTTCCTGGAATACGACCTGGCCAAGTTGGTCAGCACACTGGCGAGCCCGGAGAAGACCGTCGTCGGACTATTGAGCGGCGTTCCCATGACGGTGGGCTTTAACCCGCAAACCCAACAAATGCGCGAACCGTGGATCGTCACCAGCCAAGCTCAGCAGTTGTTCGAAGTTCGCTCATTGGAGCCAACCCTCAGCCGCATCGACCCGGAGATCGATATCCTTTGGATCGTGCACCCCAAGGAAATCGAAGACGCAACCTTGTATGCAATCGATCAGTTCATCCTCCAGGGGGGTAACACGTTGATATTCGTCGATCCGCTGGCGGAGATCGATGCAGCGGCGGCAACGCCCGGCGATCCCAGCGCAATGCTCGGGGCGCAGGGATCGAACCTGGAGCGCCTGTTTACGGCCTGGGGCATCAAATTTTCGGGCGCCGATATCGTCGCCGATGACCGCTATGCACTCACTGTCGGTGGGCCCGATCAGCGTCCTGTTCGACACTTGGGGCTGATCGGGATCGACGAAGGCGGCATGAACCCCAGCGACGTCACGACAGCCGACTTGAGCACGGTCAACTTCGGCACGACTGGGCATTTCGCGGTTTCGGAGGGCGCGGCCGCGAACTTCGAACCGCTGATCACCTCCAGCAACCAGGCGGGCCTCATTGCCGTCGACAATTTTCGATTCCTTGCCAACCCCGATAGCCTGCGGGACCAGTTTGCGCCGTCGGGCGAGACCTATACCTTGGCGGCAAGGGTGGGCGGCAAGCTACCCAGCGCCTTCCCGGATGGGTTGCCGGCCGCGAGCCCCGATACGAGCGTTGAATTGCCGGGCGCGCACATCGCGGAATCCAACAGCACCGTCAATGTTGTGCTGATCGGTGACGTCGACGTCTTGTCCGACCGGATGTGGGTCCAAGTGCAGAATTTCTTTGGCCGCCGAATCCCACAAGCGTTCGCGAATAATGGCGACTGGGTCATCAACTTACTCGATAACTTGTCCGGCAGCGCGGACCTGATAGGCATTCGCGGACGAGCAACTGCAAACCGGCCATTCGAGGTTGTTGAAGAACTGCGCCGACGGGCGGACGCCGAGTTCCGCTCCACGGAGCAACGGCTGCAAGCTGAATTGGAAGAGACCGAGCAAAGGTTGGCAAGTTTGCAGTCGGCGCAGCAAAGCGAGGGCGGCGGCTTGATACTCTCCCCGGAGCAAGAAAATGAAATCGATCGTTTTCTCGAGCAACGCACCCGTATTCGCAAAGAACTTCGGAGCGTCCAGCGTAACTTGGATCAAGATATCGAGGATCTCGGCACGTGGCTCAAGTTCATCAACATTTGGCTGATGCCGCTGCTGGTCCTGGTCGTCGGCGGTTTAGGGTTGCTGCTGCAAAGGAGGCGCCAGCCATGAACCTGCGCACCGTCCTCGGTCTGGCTGCGGGCCTTGCGGCCCTGCTGGCCGTGTTGTTTATTGCCGAATTGGTGAGCAATCCACCGCAGGCGATGGGGGAGCCCCTGTTCGCTGGAATGCGTGAGGACATCAACGCCGTGACCAGCGTCACGGCAACCGCCGCCGGCGATAATGTGATTGCAACCGTCACCCGACACGACGATCGATGGGTCGTGCAGGAACGCGACGGCTATCCGGCCGACACCGGTAAGTTGCGTCAACTATTGCTGGGATTGGCGGAAGCGCAGTTGGTAGAGGCAAAAACCGCGAACCCCGAATACTACGAGCGGCTTGGCGTCGAAGATGTCAGCGCGGAGGACGCGGGCGGCGTATTGATTCGCGTCGTCACCCCCTCGAACCAGTACGCCGTCATCGTCGGTGACCAAACTCGAGGCGAGTATCGTTACGTCCGGCGTGAAGGCGAAGCGGGTAGCTGGCTCATCGACAAGAGCCCGGAAGCGCCGGCGGAAACACCAGAATGGCTCAACGCCACGATCATCGACATCGACGCTGCGGTAGTGCGTTCGGTAAAAATAGAACACGCCGACGGCCAGACCGTCAACTTGGAGAAGGCTAGTCGAGAGGCTCGGGATTTCTCGGTGACTAACATGCCCGCGGAGCGGGAGCTTTCCTATGCCAGTGTCGCCAATACGGTTGGCGGCGTTTTGGACAATCTCACCCTGGATGATGTTGCACCCGCCACCGAGTTGGGCCCGGACGCCGTCATCACCACCTTCACGACATTCGACGGGCAGGTGATTCGTATCGCCGGCGAAGAGGCTGAGTCAAAACACTGGGTCCAATTGACAGCCGCCTATGACGCGGCGTTGGCGGAGCAGCAGGCCCCGTCGCAACAAACCGAAACCGCGGCCGCCGACACCCCTCAGACGATGGTGGGCGAGGGTCAAACTGCCGCCGCCCAAGCGGCCGTTGACGCATTGAATGAGCGCACCCGGCAATGGCGCTATCAAATCCCGCAATACAAATACGAGCAGTTGACGCGCCGTTGGCAGGACCTGCTCAAGAAAGAAGCGGACTGACGCCGGCTAGCGATGCCGTCGCTGAATTTCTTGGCCCGTCGCGAGATCGTTGAACATGATCATCCCGATCAACGGATCGGCTTTGGTTAGGGCACCGGCATCTCTGTCCAGAATCACATTGAACAGCGTCTGGCTGGGTCGGCCGAAAGCGGCCGTCAACAGTTTGGCAAACCCAGTCAGCGTATCAACGCGGTGGCCGGCGCAACCCAGGCCCTCCGCGACTCTCTCGAAGGCTTGCTCGCCGAGGTCCGTGTTGACGGTACGCTCGAGGCTCCGCAGTTGACCGTGGCGCTCCGTTCCCCATGCGGCATCGTTGCCCACGACGACGACAATGGGCAATCGAGCCTGCACGAAACTGGCCAGCTCGGCCAGATAAAAACCCAACGAACCATCGCCGGTCACGAGCAGTACCGGTTGCGCCACTCCGCCGCGCTCCGCCGCCAAGTCCCGCTCGGCGGCGGCAGCACCCAGAGCCAACGGTAGACCAATACCCATGGAACCCAGCGGATAGTGATCGAGAAACCCGCCAGCCCGGGTAATCCGAATCGCGCTGTACATGAAATTTTGAATGTCGGCGCCGTCACCCACGTAAATGCCGTCCGCGGGCCGATGCTGCTGCAACAACCGCGCCAGAGCCAAGGGGTGTACGGGCGCGGGCGGTGCTTCATCCGCGACAGCGGCAACTCGAGCATCCCGTTGTTGCAGAGCTTCGCCTAGCCAACCATTCTCGAAGCGGAGTTTGTGACCCTCCAGCTCACGCAGCAGCGCATTGGCGGCCAAACCAGCGTCCGCAACCACCGGCACATCGATATGGCGATTACGATGGAACTCTTCCGCGAGCACGTCGATTTGTGCAAACCGAGCGGCCGGATCGAACCGGGGCGGTAGACCGAACCCTAACCGTTGCCGGAGCCGCGCCCCGACCAACACGACGGCATCGGCCTTGTTCGCGGCTAGCTGCGCATAGGGCCAAGAAAACCCGAGTTCATGATCCTCGGCGACCACGCCGCGACCCAGACCGTTGCCGACGACGGGAATACCATAGCGCTCAGCCAGCTCGCGTAGCGGAGTCGCCGCCTGTCCGTGGACCGCTCCGGCGCCAGCAATCAGCAACGGTCTTTTCGATCGCGCCAACAGGTCGCCCAACGCCGTCATGTTCGCTCGCGCCGGGCCGGGAGCAACCGCGAGTTGCAGACGGCGAGTGGGGCGCGCTACTCGGGCGGTGAAAAAATCTTGCGGAATAACGAGTACCGTAGGACCCGGCCGGCCAGCCAGCGCTTGCTTCGCGCCGACGCCGATGTATTCCGCCAAGCGTTCTGCCGAAGGGACGGTTCGCGCCCATTTGGAAATGGCCGTGACAAGCGGTTGCTTGTCGTCGTCCGGTTCCGCTTGGGGCTCGGTCCAGGAACGCGGTGAGCGCGCCACGAGCACCAGCACCGGGGATCCTGCGTGGAATGCGGTGGCGATCCCGGTGATCGCGTTGGGAACGCCCTGATCGGCAATGATCAACGCGACGCCAAGACGGCCGGAAACACGAGCGTAACCATCCGCGGCCCCGACCGTCCCGGTTTCATGCCGAGTCGAGACAATGTTGATGCCCGAGTCCTCCAGCGCCGCAAGCAAGTGGCTATGGGAGGCCCCGCCCAACGCGAATACGCTGCGGACCTGAAAGTCGGCGGCGAGCACCTGTGTCACGGCCGCGGCGCCGCTGACATCTGAATCGGCTCCCAAACTTAACATCCTATTTGTCCACCACGGCGCAAGCCTACCCTGCTTGCCCCTACGAGCAAAATCAGCCTGGTTTCAACGTTGGTGCCGACCCAAGTAGACTGGTGCACTAAAGTCAAGACAAAACGGTCGACGCCTTCATGCCGGTATCAAACTTAAGTGACTATTTGCGATTGAGCCAATCCGCCGCCGTGTACGCGGTCGCCGCCGTATCGCCGGTCGACCCTGCGCCACGCCTATCGGCGCGGCTTGGCTGCAATGTGCTTTTCAAACGGGAAGATCTTCAGCCGGTATTTTCCTTTAAGCTTCGCGGCGC
This sequence comes from Rhodospirillales bacterium, assembly GCA_024638475.1. Classification (GTDB taxonomy): domain Bacteria; phylum Pseudomonadota; class Gammaproteobacteria; order Steroidobacterales; family JAHEKG01; genus JAHEKG01. The sequence goes on from JAHEKG010000146.1 coordinate 6,654, forward strand.
TTATAACAAGCTTGCCAGCCTCGATGAGCAGGCGCGTCAGCGCGGAGTCGTGACCAGCAGCGCCGGTAACCATGCCCAGGGCGTGGCGTTGGCGGCGCAATCGCTGGGCATTTCGGCCACGATCGTCATGCCGGTTACCACGCCCTCCATCAAAGTCGATGCGGTGCGGCGCCTGGGCGGCGACGTCGTGCTGCATGGGGACGGCTACGACGAAGCCTACGATCATGCCATCGGGCTTGAGCAGCAACGCAACTTGACGTTCGTCCATCCCTTCGACGATCCTGAGGTTATTGCCGGCCAAGGCACAATCGGGTTGGAGCTCGTCGAGCAGCTCGTTGAGCCGCCGCACGCGGTATTCATTCCAGTCGGCGGCGGCGGCCTCGCCGCCGGCATCGGCGCCGTACTCCGGGAACTATTGCCCGGCGTTCATATCATCGGCGTGGAACCCATGGAAGCCTCGGCAATGGCGCAATCTTTAAGGGCAGGCGCGCCCGTCGTGCTCGACAAGGTCGGCATGTTTGCGGACGGTGTTGCGGTAAAACGTGTCGGCGACGAGACTTTTCGGATTTGTCAGCAGGTGTTGGACGATGTCGTCCTCGTCGACACTGATGAGATCTGCGCGGCGATCAAAGATGTCTTTGAAGACAGTCGCGTCGTTCTGGAACCGGCCGGGGCCCTAGCGGTCGCCGGCCTGAAGAAATTTGCCGCGGCTACAAAACTGAACGCACAAACGACTTTGGTGGCGATCAATTCCGGGGCAAACGTTAACTTCGATCGGTTGCGGCACATCTCGGAACGCGCTGAGATCGGCGAGCAGCGCGAAGCCATCTTGGCGGTCGAAATCCCGGAGCGTCCCGGCGCCTTCCGCGCATTTTGCGCGGCATTGGGAGATCGAAACGTTACGGAGTTCAACTACCGCTTCGGCTCGACCAATGCTGCCAGAATATTTGTCGGCGTTTCGTTGACTGGCGGCTTGAAAGAAGCGGCGGCGACGGTCGCCAGCTTACGCGAATCCGGTTACGGGGTAACGGACTTGAGTACCAATGAACTCGCAAAACTACACGTGCGGCATATGGTGGGGGGACTGGCGACCGGACTGCGCGACGAACGGCTGTTCCGATTCGAGTTTCCGGAGCGTCCCGGCGCCTTGTCGCGGTTCCTTAACGCAATCGGAGAACGCTGGAATATCAGCTTGTTCCATTACCGCAACCATGGCTCAGACTACGGTCGCGTGCTCGCCGGAATCCAAGTTCCGGATGCACAAAACCCCGCCTTCAGCGAACACCTGCAGCGGCTCGGCTACTACTATTCGGAAGAAACCGACAACCCGGCGTATACGCTGTTTCTGCAGCGGCGCTAGGTGGTACAGGGTAGCGCCCGGATGCGATCGATCTTGTTGGCTTGGGTCGCCCTGTAAAAACTCCGCAGTTCCGGCACCAGCTCGCCCATCGGCGTCCCCCGCCGCAGGCGCTGGTATAAATCAAGGCAGTACCGACCGGCCAGGCGATTGGCCTCCTCGTACCGTTGACGCTGCTGCCCCGATAGATGCCCGGCCAACTGTGGTAGGTCGAACAGCCACCGATGCAATCGCTTCGGAAAACGTCCTTGCTGCCGGTCAAGCAGGACGGCGGTGGTAATGAATTTGTCGACTTCCGCCTGTAACTCCATCTCCAGCAGAGTCACAGCCTTGTCATGATGCGCATTCCAGCAGTAGTAAACAAAATGGCTAACGCCCTCCAGAGCGGCAAGGAAGTCGGCCATGTTGTCGGGATTGAGCGCCACGGTAGGATCATCGTCACCGAGACGTTGCAGGAGGTCATCGT